>NZ_JBHXRV010000011.1:2117-175239 GCF_042716745.1 Streptomyces sp. NPDC058663 | reverse complement strand
GCCGATGGTACTGCAGGGGGGACCCTGTGGGAGAGTAGGACGCCGCCGAACAATCATTGCGAAGAGCCCCGTACCGGGGATACCGGTACGGGGCTTTTTTGCGTTTACCAGCACCGTCTCCGTCTATAGCATCGGCACATGGAACACCTCATACGCCGGGTGCGTGCCGATGACTGGCGGCAGGTCAGGGACTTGCGGCTGGCCGCTCTGCAGGACCCCGTGGCATCGATCGCCTTCCTTGAGACCTATGAGAACGCGGCCGGACAGGCGGACCCGTTCTGGCAGGGGCGGGCCGCGCGGTCGGCCGAAGGGGACGTCATCGCGCAGTTCGTGGCCGAGGCACCGGACGGGCGCTGGGACGGGAGCGTGACCGTGATGGTCGAACGCGCCGGCTCGGGAGGGGGCTTCGCGGGCGCGGCGGCCCACGACCAGACCCATGTGGTCGGAGTCTTCGTACGGCCGGATGCGCGGGGGGCAGGGATCGCGGACGCACTGTTCGATGCAGCCGTGGAATGGTCCTTCGGGCTGGCCGAGCCGCGGATCGAGCGGGTGCGGTTGTTCGTTCACGAGCGGAATGCGCGGGCGGAGGCGCTGTACCGGAAGGTGGGCTTCGAACTGACGGGTCACAGAGTCGCGATGGACGGCGACCGTTCGGACGAGAACGAGCTCGAGATGGCCGTGTGGCGGCCGGGGTCAGTGCGGGGCGTTGCAGGCGCAGTGGGGTACGGGCGTCGGGGTTGACGGTTCTGCGGTCGGCGGGGTGGCCGCTGCGGCGGCCTTGGCCACGTCGGCCAGCAGGCGTATGCGTTCCTGTGGGTCGATGTAGCGGCCGGCGTTGACGACCGCGTGGATCCGGCGGGTGTGGGTGATGTCCGCGAGCGGGTCCGCGTCGAGGACCACCAGGTCTGCGGGGCGGTCCTTCGGGAGCCCGAGCAGCTGGGCGGGGACGGTGGTGGCGGCCCCGAGCACCTGGTGAGTGGGAAGGCCGGCCTCGGCGAGGAGGGCGAGTTCGCCGTGCAGGGAGAAGCCGGGTACCGAGTAGCCGGTACCGGTGTCCGTCCCGGCGGCGAGGCGCACTCCGGCACGATGCATCTCGTCCACCAGCCGCAGGCGGTGCTCGTGTATCTCGCGGACGCGGGCGGTGTCCTCGGGCGTACGGGAGCCGAGCAGGGCCTCCAGGATGTGTGGCCAGGATTCGACCTGCCAGCCGGGGACGTACTTCCATTCGTCCGCAGCAGTGGGGAGGTCGTCGGGGCGCTCCAGGGTGCGGTGGATGGTGAGGGTCGGGACGACGTACGTGCCGTTCTCGGCGAGCGTGGCGAAGAGGCGGCGGGCGCGGTCCTTGTCGTACGACCGCATCGCCTGCCACTCCAGCGGGTGCACCTGCCGGAACCAACTGTCGTAGCGGGACAGGCTGGAGGAGTCGTCGGGGTCGATGCGGACTGCTGCCAGGCCCGCGCGGATCTCGCGTTCGCGCGAGGAGGTGGCGAGGAGCATGGCGTGCAGGTGCTCGATGGAGCGTTGTCCCGAGGTGGCGGCCACGGCCATCGGGAGGGTGTCGGGGCAGTGGCCCGCGAAGGGGATGCCCTGGGCGCGGGACTCGTCGGCGATGGCCGCGTACGCCTCGGTGGAGAGCCGGGAGTAGACCTTCACGAAGTCGGCTCCCTCGCGCTTCACCCGGCGGACGGCGGCCCGGGCGGACGGGGCGTCCGCCACCTCGATGACGGGGAGCCCGGTGTCCCGGGCCCAGATCGAGGGCGGGCCGTCGATGATCGGTCCGGCGATGACGAACCGGGGGCCCAGCAGGGAGCCTTCTTCGATTCTTTCGCGCCAGGCGTGCTGGCGGGGGGTGCCCCACATTTCGCGGACCGAGGTGACACCGGTCAAAGGGAAGAGCGGCGGGGTGTAGCCGTCCTGGCCGTCCGTGGTGTGGATGTGCGACTCGATCAGGCCCGGGATGACGTACTTGCCGGTGAGGTCGACGACGCGGGCGCCGGGCGGGGGCCGGAGCTGGGCGCTGGGGCCGTCTTCGACGAGGTGGCCGCCGCGCAGGACCAGCGTGTGGTCATGGCGGGGGCGTGCGGCGGTGCCGTCCAGGACGGTGGCGTGGGTGAGTACGAGGGTGTCGGCCGGGGCGGTGGGGCTTGGGGCGGGCATACGGGCCTCTTCTTCCGGTGCGGAGTGGTGGCGCTCCCTGGGGGGATACGTGTGACTCTCGCGGATTCGGAGGCGTACGGGAATGGGGGAGGCAGGCGCGCCGTGGGTGTACGTAAGTGCACCTGGACGGCGCGACGATCGGGTACGGAGCAGCAGCCGGCGGAGCTCGACGTGCTTGTGGCCAGCGGGTTTCGCCGCTCAACGGGCCTGCGGCCACCGGGATGTGAACTGTTCCTCGGAGCGGAGCAGGGCCAGGGTCGGGAGACCTTGGCCCTGACCGGCCGTGAGGAGCTCCGGGAGCTGGGGAAGGGGAGCCACGGCCGCGACATCGTCCAGGACGAGTGTCATTGGTGGGTCGAGCCGACCGTCGGATGACCGTGCGGCCATGCGGCGGCCGTGCTCGACCACGTGTGAGGTGAGGGCGGTGAGCAAGGGCATCGCACCCGGTCCGGTGCGGCGGGTGCGTGGGTCTTCGATTGCTTCACCGACCACATAAAGCGTTCCCCCCTCGTCCGCAAATGATTCCAAGGTGAGCGAATCGCTTCGGTTGGGTGTGCAGGATTCGCGGATGTGGATCGAAGAGAGGGCGGAGAAGGCTCGCGCGGTCAACTCCTGGGCCATTTCGCGGCGTTCGGGGTAGGCGGTGAGCGCGGACTCCAGGAGGCCGGCGGCGCCGGAGGTGGCTTTGGGGTGGGTGCGCAGGATGCGGACGGCCTCGTGGGTGTGGGTCCCCTGGGTCCAGCGGTGGAGCTGCTTGAGGGAGTTGCTGCCGGTGATCGCGGCCGCGTGCAGGTAGCTGCGCAGGAGTGTTTCCGCGGTGTCGGCGATGGCCGCGTCCATGCGGGCCTGGGGGCGGACCGGGGCGAGGAGGGCGGTCGCGCGGGCGGCGGCGGTCTGCGGGTGCTCGCAGCCGGACGTAGGGGACCAGTGGAGGCGGTCCGGGGTATCGCAGAGGTGGTTGGGGTCGTAGAGGAGCACGGGGCCGAGCTTGGAGCGGGGGCCGGTGGTCTCGGACCAGAGGGTGGGGTCGGAGGTGACGATGAGGGTGGGGCCGGGGGCGTCGAGGATGGTGTGGAGGGTGGTGGGGCGGTGGGATTTGCGGGGGTAGAGGGGGGTGGGGGAGGGGTAGAGGGTGGGCCTGGTTCCGGGGGTGGGCCCGGTTTCGGTCCCGGGGGTGGGGGCGGTTCCGGACCCAGGTTGGGGTTCGGTGATGGCGTCGGGCGGGGGTGTCGGTGTGGCGCGGGGGGCGGTGGGGGGAGCGGGGTCGGGCGGGGTGGGACGGTGTGGCTCCGCCGGGGGGCCGCCCCCTTGCCCGCCCGTTCCGCCCCCGGGGGGCGGCCCCGCCGCCCAAGGGGGCGGGGGCGTCTGGGGCGGCCCCGCCGTCCAAGAGGGCGGGGGCGTCTGGGGTGGCTGCGGCGTCCGAGGGGGCGGGGGCGTCTGGGGTGGCCCCGCCGTCCAGGAGGGCTGGGGCGTTTGGGGTGGCTGCGGCGCCCAAGGGGGCGTCTGGGGTGGCTGCGGCGTCCGAGGGGGCGGGGTGGCCAAGGTGGCCGTGTCGGACGGGCGTGTGGGGTGGCGGAGGTGGCGCCAGCGGGCGAGGGTGCCCAGGGTGAAGACCGTGAGGACGATCAGGATCATGAGCTGACCGATGAAGAGGCCCCAGAAGAGGCCGTAGCCGGAGAGTTCCCCGGGGGGTGTGGCGGGCCAGGCCGCCGCCAGGTCCTGGGGGGCCGTGGCGAGTTGACGCACGGCGGTGGGGGTGTTCGGGAACGTGACGTTCGTCGGCCAGGCGCCGTGCGCGAAGAGGCCGGAGAGGCCGGTGGCGGTCCAGGCCAGGACGGTCAGGCCCAGGAGGAACGCGAGGAGGCCCACGAGGAGACCATCGGGGATGCCGCCCTCCGGGCGGGTGTTCCGGTGGCTCCGGTGGTTGTGGCCGGCGGGGCCGTGGGTGGGGTGCGGGGTGGGCATGTCAGGCGACCGTGGCGTCCGAGGATTCGACTTCGGCCATCTGGGCTTCGATCAGAGCCGCGCGTTGTTCCGCCTCCCAGTCGGCGGCGCGGGCCTCGTCGTTGAGGAAGTCGTCCTCCTGCGGAAGGGAGGCCGAGGACTCGGTCATGGCGCGGTCGGTGAAGACGAGCGGGCGTTCGGCCTCGGTGATGAGGTGTTTGACGACCTGGACGTTGCCGTTGACGTCCCAGACGGCGATGCCGGGGGTCAGGGTGGGGATGATCTCGACGGCCCAGCGGGGCAGACCGAGGACCTTGCCCGTTGCTCTGGCCTCGTCGGCCTTCTGGGCGTAGATGGTGCGGGTGGAGGCCATCTTGAGGATGGCTGCGGCCTCGCGGGCGGCCGCGCCGTCGACCACGTCGGAGAGGTGGTGGACGACGGCCACGAAGGACAGGCCGAGGCGCCGCCCGAACTTCAGCAGGCGCTGGAAGAGCTGCGCGACGAACGGGCTGTTGATGATGTGCCAGGCCTCTTCGACGAGGAAGATGCGCTTGACCCGGTCGGGGCGGATCCAGGTGTGTTCCAGCCACACCCCGACGATCGCCATGAGGATCGGCATGGCGATGGAGTTGCGGTCGATGTGGGAGAGGTCGAAGACGATCAGGGGCGCGTCGAGGTCGATGCCGACCGTCGTCGGGCCGTCGAACATGCCGCGCAGGTCACCGTCGACCAGTCGGTCGAGAACGAGCGCGACGTCCAGGCCCCAGGCGCGGACGTCGTCTATGTCGACGTTCATCGCCTCCGCCGACTCCGGCTCCGGGTGCCTCAGCTGCTCGACGATGTCCGTCAGTACGGGCTGACGGGTGGTGATGGTCTCGTTGACGTACGCGTGGGCGACCTTGAGGGCGAAGCCGGAGCGTTCGTCGAGTCCGTGGCCCATGGCGACTTCGATGATCGTACGGAGCAGGGCCAGCTGCCCGGTGGTGGTGATGGCGGGGTCGAGGGGGTTGAGCCGGATGCCGTCGTTGAGGGCGGCCATCGGGTCGAGACGGATGGGAGTTATGCCCAGCTGCTGGGCGACGAGGTTCCACTCGCCGACGCCGTCCTCGCCCTGCGCGTCCAGGACGACGACCTGCCGGTCCTTGAAGCGGAGCTGGCGCAGTACGTACGTCTTCTCGAGCGCCGACTTGCCGTTGCCGGACTCGCCGAGCACCAGCCAGTGGGGGGCGGGCAGTTGCTGCCCGTACAGCTGGAAGGGGTCGTAGATGTAGCCCTTGCCGCTGTAGACCTCACGTCCGATGATGACGCCCGAGTCGCCGAGGCCGGGCGCCGCCGTCGGGAGGTAGACCGCCTGCGCCTGGCCGGTGGACGTACGGACCGGCAGTCGCGTCGTCTCGACCTTGCCGAAGAGGAAGCTGGTGAAGGCCTCCGTGGCTGCGGACAGCGGGTCTCGCATGGTCTGTCCTTTCGGGCGGTTCAGGGCGCCGGGGGTGCGGGGGGAGTGCTCAGCGGGGCTGCCGTGCGGGAGAACGTGCGGGAGTGCTGGGGTCGGCCGGCGACGGGTGCCGGCAGGGGGCGGGGGCGGTGGGTCAGCGGCGGATGCCGGTGGCGAAGGGGAGCGTGTTGACGAAGGCGCGGTGGTGCTCGCGGTCGCACCACTCCAGCTTCAGGTACGACTTTCCGGCCGAGGCGCGGATGGTGCGCTTGTCGCGGGCGAGCGCCTCCGGATTGCGGGAGGAGACGGTGATGTAGCCGACGATGTTGACCCCTGCTGCGCCGGACGCCAGGTCCTCGCCGCGCTGGTCGAGGCGGCCGTGGGCGGCGATGTCGCGGGGGTCGACGGTGCGGTTCATCTTGGCGGCGCGGGACGCGTCGGCCTCGTCGTTGGTCTTCTCGGTGAGCATCCGCTCGATGGCGACCTCGGTGGGTTCGAGGTCCATGCAGACGGCCACCGTGCGGATCACGTCCGGGGTGTGGACCAGGAGGGGGGCCAGGAAGTTGACGCCGACCGGGGTCATCGGCCACTCCTTCACCCAGGCGGTGGCGTGGCACCACGGCTCGCGGGTCAGCGACTCGCGGGTCTTGGCCTGGAGGTACGTCGGCTCCATCGCGTCCAGCTCGGCCGGCCAGGCGTTGCGCTTGGTCATGGCCTGGATGTGGTCGATGGGGTGGTCCGGGTCGTACATGGAGTGGACGAGCGAGGACAGCCGGCCCTGGCCGAGCGGCTGACGTACCCGGATGTCGGCCTCGGCGAGCCGGGCGCAGATGTCGGTGAGCTCGCGCGCCATGACGATGGCGAGTCCGGCGTCCTTGTCCAGTTTGCGGCTGCCCTTGGGGCGGGTCGCCCGGGCCATCGCGGCGCCCTCGGCGGCCAGTTCGCGGGTGTAGTGCATGCAGGCGACCAGGTACGCGCGGTGCTGTTCGCTGGAGGTCGACACCATCGACTGGAGCTGGTCGTAGGAGTCGGTGAGCCACTCGGGGGCGGAGTGGTCGCCGCGCTGGGCGACGTCCTTGGCGTGGGCGTCGGGGTCGGCGGGGAGGGTACGGGCCAGCATCTGCAGCCGGGTGACGAAGCCGTCGCCGTTCGCCACGTGCTTGAGCAGGGTGCCGAAACGGTCCACCAGGGCTTCCTGGTCCTCGCTGTCGCGCAGGCCGACGCCCGGACCCTCGATCTCGATGGCGGCGGTGACGGTGCGGCGGTCGGCGTGCAGCAGTACCGCGATCTCGTCCGGGCCGAAGGGGGCGGCCAGCCAGTTGATCCTGCCGATCCCCGGCGGCGGGCCGATCTCGATCTCGCGCCCGTCGCCCTTGACGCCCGCCTCCATGGCGTGGGAACGGTACGTGGTCCCCTTGCGGAGGTTCCGCTTGTAGCTCCGGTTGATCTCGAACCACTTGTAGAAGGTGCGGTGCTTGTAGGGCACGTACACCGCCATCAGGGCGAGCAGCGGGAAGCCGACGAGCAACATGATGCGCAGGGAGAGGCTGGGGACGAGGAGTCCGCACATCATGCCGAGGAACGCGCCCGCGATGATCAGTGCGATCTCGCCGGTCTCGCGGTTCTTGCCGACGATGGCGTTCGGCCTGGCCCGGCCGATGAGATAGGTACGGCGGGGCGCGATCGGGTGGGACTGGGTGGTCAACGCCCTCCTCCTCCTGTGTTCTTGCGGTGGCTGTGGGGCGTACCGGAGCTGCCGGTGTTGCCCGCACCGCCGGTGCCGCGATTGCTGTGGGTGCTGTTGCTGCGGGCCGAGGGGGCGGCCGACGGGATCGCGCCCTGGCCTCCGCCGCCGCCTCCGATTGCGCCTCCGCTTCCGGCCGAGGGGCTGCCGCCGCTGCCCGTACGGGAGCCGTGGGCGGTGATGCCGCCGCTGGCGGACGCGGTGGACGCCTGGCGGGGGGCGGGTGCGCCGCCGCCTCCGCCGCGGCTGCTGTGGGTCTTGATGCCCTGGGAGACGAGGTTGGCGGGGGAGGAGAGGACCGCGGAGGCGCGGGCGCCGTCGGTGACCTGCTTTCGGCTGGCACTGGCGGCGGCGATGTCGTCGCCGAAGCCGGGCACGAACCGGTAGATCATCGCGGAGGCGAAGATGGCCAGCAGGATGATGGCGAGGCCGGAGACGACGGCGGAGAAGGCGTTGGGGCCGTCGCCGGTGGAGAGGGCGCCGGCCAGGCCGAGCACGATCACGATCACCGGTTTGACCAGGATCACCGCGATCATGATGCCGGCCCAGCGGCGGACGTGGCTCCAGAGGTTCTTGTCGACGAGTCCTGCGTAGACGACGGTGCCGAGGAGGGCGCCGACGTAGAGGAGGGCCGCACGGACGACCAGTTCGAGCCAGAGGACGCCCGCGGCGAGGATCGTGACGAGGGCGACGACGATCAGCATGATCGGGCCGCCGCCGATCTGGTCGCGCTTTTGCAGTGCCTCGGCGAACGACCCGAAGAAGACGTCGGTCTCGCCGCCGGACGCGGAGGCGATGACCTTGGTGACGCCGTCGGTGGCCGAGACGATCGTGTAGAGGATCAGCGGCGTGAACGCGGACGCCAGGACCGTCAGCCAGAGGAATCCGATGGCCTCGGAGACGGCGGTGGCGAGCGGTACGCCGCGCATGGCGCGCTTGGCGACGGCCAGCAGCCACAGGACCAGGGTCAGCACGGTCGATGCGGCGAACACGACGGCGTACTGCTGGAGGAACTTGGGGTTGGTGAAGTCCACGTTGGCGGTGGAGTTCACGGCCTCGCTGAGCTTGCCGACGATCCAGGCGGCGGCGTCTGCGCAGCCCTTGGCGAGGGAGGTGAGGGGGTCGAGCGTGGAGTCGGCGGGGGAGGGGGCGACGGTGGAGGGGGAGGTGCCGGGAGCGGTGGAGCCGGGGGCGGAGTTGCCTTGTTCGCAGTACTCCTTGGCGGGGCCGACGATGAGGTCGCAGTTGCTGGAGGGTGCCGGCGTCGGCGGCGGTGTCGGAGCTGCAAAGGCACGCGCCGACATGACCACGACGGTGGCCTGGGCCGATGCCAGGACAGCGGTGATCTTGAGCGCGCGGCGCGGGCTACCGGGCATACGTGAATCCTCCGTACTCCTCGACTGCCTTGGCGATCGCATCTGCGTCGGAGGCCCTACGGTCGGCGTTCACGGGAGCCGGGCCCTCTCTCTGGGAGTAGCTCTCTACCTTCCAGTCGTTGTCGCTCCACTGGAGATTGAAGACCATGGTGAACCAGTCGTTCGTCACCGGTTTGGTCTCGGCGCCACCGCCGGCCGTTCCGAACACGCCGGTGCACCAGACCTCGACCGTCGAGGTGGTGTCGGAGGATGCCGTGACCTTGGTGCCGACGGGGGCGGTCCTGGAGACGTACGTTCTGCCCTTGCCCGCGTTCCCCTTGGCGTCGAGGCCGACCTTGTCGAGGAATGCCTTGTCGTACGCCGCGTCGAACTTCGCCTGAAGTTCATCGACCTTGGCGGGGACGAACACCTGGGGCACGATCTCGCGACGACGGTCCGGCTTGAGGATGTCGGCGGAGACCAGTGCGACGGCGAAGTTGGCGGCAGCGCTCTGGGCGCCTTGCGCGTTGTGCGCATAGCCCGAAGGCAGGGCACCGGAGTGAGCCTGCACCGGCCTCTCGCCCGTCGCCGCCGTCGACTCCGACGAAGGCTTGTCGGCCTGGCCGTTTCCGCCCTTGTCGGCCGGGCCGCTCCCCGGCCCCCTGTTCGCGAAGGCGATGGCCGCGATCAGGAGTACCACCACTGCCACGACCGTGATCATCGACCGCGAGGCCCTGGGGCCGGGGCGGGAGCCGCGGGGGCGGGGCGAGCCCGGGTCGTCCGGCATGCGGGTACGGGTCTGGCGGGTGCCGCCCATCGTCGTATAGGGGTCGTCGGGTCCCCTCCGGTCGTCGTCCTCACCGAGGCTCATGCCGCGTACGCCCCCTCAGCCTTTCGCAGTCCCGTGCCGTGGTCGCACTCGCACTCGCATTCGCATGCGTCGTACTTAGACGGTAGCGGGGCTGCTTCCCGCACGGGCGCGGTGTGGTGACTCGTCATCAGGAAACGCAACCTCAGGGGGAGGGCCGGGCGCGCCCGGTGAGGACGGGGAGGAGGAGGCTAGACGGCCATTCCGTACACGATGGTGAACAGCGTGCCGAGCGATCCGATGATGAAGACACCGGTCAGGCCCGCGACGATGAGGCCCTTGCCCTGTTCGGCGCTGAACGTGTCGCGCAGTGCCGTAGCGCCGATCCGCTGCTTTGCCGCGCCCCAGATGGCGATGCCGAGGCAGAGGAGGATGGCCACGGCCATCACGACCTCGATCATGATGCGGGCTTCGCTGCCGAGGCTCCCGAACGGGCCCCAGTTCGGCGCGATTCCGCCGATGATGGTGGTGATGTCGCCCTTTTCGGCTGCCAGGATCATTAAGTCACCGCCCCTGTTGGGAAGTTCGCCGCTCTGCCGGACGGCAGAGAGCATCGCCCTATCTTCGCTGATGAAACCGCCCCGGTATGTCGACTTGGCGGCTCTCTTTACCCGACTTCCGCACATGAGTCCGGTCCCACCGCTCTGACCTGCGATGCGGAGCGAAGGGGACCGGATTTATGCGGAAAGCCGTATCGTCACTCTGTGTATCACGGAGAGTGACTCCGGGCAATGACTGGCGTTAGGCACCTTGGCTCTGTTACGTGCGGGAAGGGCGTCCGCGCGCGTGGTGCAGGGACGCTGAGTGACCGTCATGGTCGCGCGGCCGGCCAGCCGGCCGTCGGCCCGGTCAGGGGTGGCGGGTGTCGAGGTCCGCGACGAAGTGGTCGAACTCGCCCGCTCGTACGCCGAGCACGAACGCGTCCCACTTGCGGCGGTTGGTGGTGACGACGGTGTCCGGGTCGCTGGTCTCGCGGAGGTGGACCAGGTCCTCGGGGCCCTCGCCGGGGCCGAAGGCGATCTCGATCCAGGGGCCAGGGCCCTCCGCGCCCTCGGGGGCGGCCCGGGTCCAGATGAGGGGGGCGGGGGTGTCCATGGGGCTCCTCCTTCTGCGGGGGTGGCGCGGCCGTCCGGGCGGCTCCACGGGCCAGCTTAGGGAGGGGCCCCGGGGGGCCGCACCGCTCGGCTTCCGGGCCGCGCCCCTCGGCAACCGGCCGCACCCCTCGGCTTCCGGGGCGGCTGCCGGTGAGAGGGTTGCTGCCGTACACACGTGACGAAGGGGTGCGGATGCGCAGCAACGGGGCGAACAAGGCAGGCGGGGCGGCGGTCGGGGCCGGGGCCGGGGCCGGGCAGGAGAAGGAGCAGGAGAAGGAGAAGCCGGGGTGGGGCTACGTCCTGTTCCTCTTCGGGATCCCCTCCCTCGTCATCCGGTGGACCGAAGGCCCCTGGAACTGGTGGGCGCTGCTGTGGGTTCCGCTGTACGTCGTCGGGGTCGGTGCGGCCGTCCACGAGTGGCGCCTGTTGGCGCGGGAGCGGTGGCAGCTGCCGTTCGTGGGGTGGGCCGCGCTGGTGACTGCCCACATCTCCGCACTCTTCTCGCTCAGCCTCGCGACGGGGGTGCTGCCGAAGTAACCGTGGGGGTGGAGTTGACGTCAACTCCCCCTGGGAGAGGTCCAGCACGCCTCGGTACAGTCGGCCGGGTGGAATCACTCAGGCCCCGCCAGGACCCGGCCAGCATCGGCGCGTACACCCTTCTCGCGCGTCTCGGGGCCGGTGGGATGGGGCAGGTGTACCTGGGGCGGTCGCCGGGTGGGCGGCTGGTGGCCATCAAGGTCATCCGGGACGAGATCACCGACCATCCGGAGGCGCTGTCCCGGTTCCGGCGCGAGGCGAACACCGTACGGGCCGTGCGCAGCGCCTACACCGCCAATCTGATCGACGCCTCGCTGGAGGGCGCGCCGTACTGGATCGCCACCGAGTACGTGAGCGGGCCGACGCTCGCCCGCGCGGTGCGGGAGCGCGGCGCCTTCCCCGCGGACACCGCGCGCGGGCTGTGCGCCGCGCTGGCGGAGGGGCTGGCGAGTGTCCACGCGTACGACGTGACGCACCGGGACCTCAAGCCGATGAACGTGATCCTGGCCGGCCAGGGCCCCCAGCTCATCGACTTCGGCATCGCGCGCGGCGTCGGGGACACGGCGCTGACCGTGACGGGGACGGCACCGGGCACACCGGGGTTCACCGCGCCCGAGGTGCTGATACGCAATCAGGTCGGGCCCGAGGCCGATGTCTTCGCGCTGGGTGCCACGGTGGCCTACGCGGTGACGGGCCGCCCGCCCTTCGGCAGCGGGCCGACGGACGCCGTCTCCTACCGCGCCGTGCACGAGCCGATAGACCTGGACGGGGTCACGGACACCGGGCTCGTCGAGCTGGTACGGGCGTGCGTGGCGAAGGACCACGTCGACCGGCCCACGCCCGGGGAGGTCATCCGTCGTTGCGCGGTCCGCATCGCGCTGGTGGACGATCCGTTCTACGGGGCGGTGGTGGGCGGACTCGGCGAGTCGGTGCCCGAGGCGCCCGACGTCCTGCACGAGCTGCCCACGGGAGGACCGGGGCTGGGGTACGTGCCGACGGTGGGCGCCGGGCCGGGGGGCACGTCGGCCGCGCCCGGCGGAACGGGGCGGCGCACCCGTCCTTGGCTGGTGGCCGCCGCAGTGGGAGCGGTGGTGGGGGTGTCGGTAGCCGGCGCGCTGTGGCTGCGGCCGCCGCCCGACGAGGGCGGGGCTTCCGGGACGCCGGGGGCGGGCGGGGCGCAGCAGACGGCGGGTTCGTCCACGCCCGGGGCGGGCGGGGCGGGACGGACGGGAGGTGCGAGCCCGGGTGACGGCGCGGGGACACGCGCACCCGGGGCCGGGGATGCCCCGAAGAGCGAGGAACCGGCCGGGCCGCCGCAGTACGTGGAGCAGACCGCCCCCGCCGCCCACTGGTGGAACGGGCTGCGGGACACATGCGCGCTCCCTCCGGAGGAGCAGGCCCCGCTGGACCTGCAGACCTCCATGCCGCGCAACGGCGCGCCCAGCGACATGCCGCCGGGCAAGGTGGAGATCGGTTACCGGCTCAAGTACTCCGTGGCGGGCGCGCCGCCGTACTACGTGGCCGTCGCCGTGAAGCCCGTGACGAAGGACGGCAAGGACAACACCGAACTCGGGGCCGTGAGCAAGGTGCTGAATCTGCACGAGGGCGGGGGCGAGGAGTTCAAGTCCTTCACCTACCCGGACGACTTCACGGCCAGGGTGGGCGGCAAGAGGCTGCCGGCCGCCCCGCTCTCCTCGTACACCGGCGAATGGACCGTCAGTTTCCTGCACGTCACGGCGCCCAAGGCGTACAAGGTCATCCAGTGCGAGGGGTTCATGTACCCACGCTGACGGGCCCGGCCGGGGCGCCACCGCGACATGCCTGCGGCGAAACGGACGTACAAACAGCTTGGATGGGGGAGGGTTGAGGGGTGCGCAAAGTCTGGGTTGCGAGCGGGATCGGGGTCGGGCTGTGCCTGGCCTTCCTCACGCTGCTCGTCGTCGGAACGTTCTCGGCGGCCGCTGGGCTGGCCGGGCAGGGTGGTGCCGGAGGACGGGCGGTCGCCCTCGCCAAGGGCGCGGTGCCCGCCCTGTACCAGCCCCTGGTGCAGCGATGGGGCAACCTCTGCCCCGCCATCAATCCCGCGCTGCTCGCCGCGCAGCTGTACCAGGAGAGCGGCTGGAACCCCAAGGCGGTCAGCCCGGCCGACGCGCGGGGGATCGCCCAGTTCATCCCCGGCACCTGGGCCGCCCACGGCGTGGACGGGGACCGCGACGGCGACAAGGACATCTGGGACCCGGCGGACGCCATCCCGTCGGCCGCCTCGTACGACTGCGAACTGGCCGGGTACGTGAAGAAGGCCCCGGGGGACCCGACCAACAACATGCTCGCGGCCTACAACGCCGGGGCGTACGCGGTCATCAAGTACGGGGGCGTTCCCCCGTACCCGGAAACCAAGAACTACGTAAAGATCATCCGTTCCCTCGAGCAGAGCTTCGCCAAGCCCGTCGGCCGGGTCGCGCCCTCGCGGCAGGCCGCCGCGGCCATCTACTACGCGCAGAAGAAGCTCGGCACCCCCTATCTCTGGGGTGGCAACGGCACCCCGGAACAGCAGGGGCGGTTCGACTGTTCCGGGCTCACGCAGGCCGCGTACCGGACCGTCGACATCGAGCTGCCGCGTGTGGCCAACGACCAGTACAACGCCGGCCCCCACCCCTCCCGCGAGGAACTGCTCCCCGGCGACCTCGTCTTCTTCTCCGACGACCTCACCAACTCGCGCAAAATCCGCCACGTCGGCATCTACGTCGGAGGCGGCTACATGATCAACGCACCCTTCACCGGTGCCGTCATCCGCTTCGACAAAATCGACACCCCCGACTATTTCGGTGCCACGCGTGTGACGGAAGCGGGTGCCGAGGCGCTGCCGACGGCTCGGCCGGAAGCCTGACGCGCCGTCGTACATGGCCGGAACTCTCTGTGACGACTTGCCTCTGAGCTGGGACGATGGATCAAGAGTCGATAACGTCATGGTGATCGTTCGGTGGAGAGTGGAACCCCGGTGGGGTGCGGTGCGTTCCCTGGGCGGGAACATCAGCAGTGTCCGTCGCACCGACCATGCGACGGCCATACGTACACGTACACGTGTGCGTCGAGGCGGCCGGGAGCTCCTTGCCGACCGACGCGACGAGGGACTGTCACGGGGGTGATGGACCCCGCTACGCACACCCCGTGCGTGCGGCGGGCGGACGCGCGGAAGCGACACAGCAAGGGCAAGGGGCCGTGCAGATGGCTGGACTAGCAGTGGAGGGGTCGAACCCCGACGTCAGCCTGCTCTACGACATCAACGGCATCGCCGCCGATGCGCCGGGCTGGGCCGACCGGACCGTGGAGTTCGTCGGTGAGTACGGGATCCTGCTCGGCCTCGTCCTGGTCGGCATCTGGTGCTGGTGGCGCGGCCGCGGCCGGGGCAGTGCCGAGGATTCCGTGGCGTCGGCGGCCGCGCTCGTGTGGGCGCCGCTGGCGGCCGGTATCGCCCTGCTGGTCAACATCCCGATCCGCGGATTCGTGGAGCGGCCACGGCCGTTCATGGAACACAGGGGCCTGGAAGTCCTGGTGGCGGGGAAGTCCGACTTCTCCTTCGTGAGCGACCACGCGACGCTCGCGATGGCGCTCGCCGTCGGCATCTTCATGGCCGACCGGAAGCTGGGCGTGGTGGCGCTCCTGCTGGCCGCGGTGGCGGGATTCTGCCGGGTGTACATGGGGGTGCACTACCCGACCGACGTGGTGGGCGGGTTCGCGCTGGGGACGGCGGTGACGCTGCTGCTCGCTCCGCTCGCGATGATGCTGCTGACTCCCGCGGTGGCGGCGCTCTCCCGGTGGGGTGCGACCGCCTCGCTCGTACGGAGCAGGCGGGCGCGGGACGCCGACGCCGAGCGCCGGGCCGCCGCACTGGCCGGTCAGGTGCGGGCGGCGGCCCGTGCACGGCACGAGGGGGACGGCGGCAGCGGGACGGACCGGGGGTTCAACGACCTCGCCGCGTGAGGGAACTGACGGGCACTCGGGGGCGCCGCTGGGCGCGGTGGGCGTGACGGTACAGCCCGGAGCGAGGAGATGGCGGTGCCGCCCCGGCGTGACGCGCACGACGGTGCCGCCCGGCGGCCTGGGTGGGCGCCGGGCGGTGGGGAGCGGTTCTCAGGGGTGCCGGGGCGGAGTCCGGGGGGAGGGCAGCGGATCAGGGGCGCCGTGGTGGGTGGTGGCGTCCTGGCGGGCCTTGTCGCGACTGCGGCGGGACGGTCCGCGCCAGCCGCAGGTGCAGTGGGCGTAGGCGAAGGAGCCGCGCTCAGCGGTGGTGGCGCGGTGGCAACTGGTGCCGGCCGGGGCCGACGGCGGGTCGTTCTGAGACACGCGTCCCACGGTACTTGGGACCGGAAAGCGGCGGGGGACCGGAGGTGCCCGGGAGGCGGCGGGGGCGTGAAGAGCTGGGGAGGCTGCCGGGTCTCGGGGTTTCGGGCTCGGGGTGGTGCCAGGTTCCGCCGGGGGTCGGATCGTGGTTGTTTCGTCGGGGTCGGGGCTTGAGGCGTGACGCAGGTGCGGGTGGGGTCGTTGTAGGGGCGAGCAGGGGGCTCTTACTTCGGAGGCGGCGGGATGGGCAGGGTCAGGGACGGGGCGGTCGGACTTGTTGCCGTAGCGGGGCTGGTGGGGACGACCGCCGGGTGCGGCGGCGGTGGTGCCGTCGCCGACGACCGGCCGGGCGCGGACCCGGCGGAGCTGGTCAGACGGGCGGCCGACACCGTGGTCCGGGCAGGCAGCGCGGGCTCGGTGCGCACCGGCATGGAGATGGCCGCCGGCGGGACCCGGGTCACCATCCACGGCGAGGGGACGTACGACTTCCGGGGCAGCACGGGGCAGCTGCGGCTGCTGCTGCCCACCGGGCCCGCGGGCCGGCCGGAGCGCCGGCCGATGGTCGAGGTGTTCGTCCCGGGCGCGCTGTTCATGAAGAACCGCGGCGCCGGCGTCCCCGCCGACAAGTGGGTGCGCATCGAGACCGCGGCCCTCCCGGACGGAAACCTGGTGACCGGCGGCGCGACCGACCCGATGGCGGCCGTCGAGCTGCTGCGGGGCGCGCAGCACGTGCGTTACGTCGGGAAGCAGGGCGGGCTGCGGCACTACCGCGGCGTCGTCGATCTGCCCCGGGCCGCGCGGGCCGCGTCCGCGGCGCAGCGCGGGGCGCTCGGGGCGGCGGCGAAAGGGTTCTCCAAGAAAGGGGTGCCGTTCGACGCGTACCTCGACCAGCGGGGGCGGGTGAGCAAGGTGCTCCACCGGTTCGGCTTCGTGAACGGGGGCAAGGACGTGGCCGTGGCGTCCACCACGTCGCTCGCGGCGTTCGGGAGGCCGGTGCGGATCGTGCTGCCGCCGGCCAAGGACATCTACGCGGGCAAGATCCGCCAGTAGCCGGGTGCCGGTGGGGGCCGTGCGTGGCCCCGGCGCACTCCGGCGTATGGCGAGGGCGGGTGGGGGTGAAATGGCCCGTCCGTGCCATGCGCGGCGTGTGTCCTTCTCCCTACGCTAGGAAGTCGGCCCGCGGCAGGAGCGGAGGCCGGCCGGATCGGCAAGGCCGGGAAGAGGTGATGCAGGTGGCTCTGATGCGTGGTGCGGCCGTACAGGACCGCATTGCTCTCGCCGAGATCGAACTGTGCGGTGAGCTGATGATCGCCGCCTCGTCCACGGACGGGGAACGGCTCAGCGCGGACCGGATCGACGAGGTGCTGAGGGCTGCGGCGAAGGAGTTCGAGTAGCCGGGCTGCCGAGAGCAGCGGGGCTTCCGAGCCGCCGAGTTGCCGAGAGCAGCCAGGCTGCCGAGCAGCCTGGTGGTCGCGGCCCGGAGGTGCGGGACGG
This sequence comes from Streptomyces sp. NPDC058663, assembly GCF_042716745.1. Classification (NCBI taxonomy): domain Bacteria; kingdom Bacillati; phylum Actinomycetota; class Actinomycetes; order Kitasatosporales; family Streptomycetaceae; genus Streptomyces; species Streptomyces sp. NPDC058663. The sequence goes on along the minus strand of NZ_JBHXRV010000011.1, from coordinate 158,270 downwards.
GGTGAGGGGGAGGCAGCACCGGCTGCCTCCCCCTCACCCGTCGGCGTCAGCCCGCTCCGTCCGTCAGGTCCGCATCATCCGCGCGATCGCCTTCGTCGCTTCCTCGACCTTCTCGTCGATCTCCGCGCCGCCCTTGAGCGCCGCGTCCGCCACGCAGTGCCGCAGGTGCTCCTCCAGGAGCTGGAGGGCGAAGGACTGCAGGGCCTTCGTGGAGGCGGAGACCTGGGTGAGTATGTCGATGCAGTAGACGTCCTCGTCGACCAGCCGCTGCAGGCCGCGGATCTGGCCCTCGATGCGGCGCAGGCGCTTGAGGTGTTCGTCCTTCTGCTTGTGGTAGCCGTGCGTCACGGCGGCTTCGGAGGGCGCATCCGTCGTGGGCATGCTGGCCGCCTCTTCGGTGGTCGTCATCACGTCCTCCAGGGGTAGCAACGGGTGATCAAGGGAAAAGCAGGGTGGAGACAGCGGACATCAGCGGGAGGGCGACGAGATGCCGGCGCGGGGGGCCCACCGGGGGCTTCATACCCCTCGTGGGTATATTGTACGGCGCTTCCCGCCGGGCCGCGGGGCCCCGTGCCCGCCACTCTGCCCGATGGGCGACACTGAAGAACGCCGGTTAGCCGTGGCCGGATGATGCGCCTAGCATCAGCCTGACCGAATCCAATGCACCCCGAGGACCCCACGTGCGCTTTCGTCTGACCCCCCGGGAGACGAGCTTCTACGACATGTTCTCCGCATCCGCGGACAACATCGTCACGGGCTCCAAGCTCCTCATGGAACTGCTCGGAGCGGATATGTCCGCCCGGGCCGAGATCGCGGAGCGGATGCGGGCAGCGGAGCACGCGGGCGACGACGCCACCCACGCGATCTTCCACCAGCTGAACTCCTCGTTCATCACGCCGTTCGACCGCGAGGACATCTACAACCTCGCGTCGTGCCTGGACGACATCATGGACTTCATGGAGGAGGCCGTCGACCTGGTCGTCCTCTACCAGGTGGAAGAACTGCCCAAGGGCGTCGAGCAGCAGATCGAGGTGCTGGCGCGGGCGGCCGTGCTGACCGCCGAGGCGATGCCCGGACTGCGCACGATGAGCAACCTCACCGAGTACTGGATCGAGGTCAACCGGCTGGAGAACCAGGCGGACCAGATCCACCGCAAACTGCTGGCCCAGCTCTTCAACGGCAAGTACGACGCCATGGAGGTGCTGAAGCTCAAGCAGATCGTGGATGTGCTGGAGGAGGCGGCCGACGCCTTTGAGCACGTGGCGAACACGGTGGAGACCATCGCCGTCAAGGAGTCCTGAGCTTCGTGGACACCTTTGCGCTGATCGTGACCATCGGTGTCGCGCTCGGTTTTACGTACACCAACGGCTTTCACGACTCGGCGAACGCGATCGCCACCTCGGTGTCGACGCGCGCGCTGACTCCGCGGGCGGCGCTCGCGATGGCCGCGGTCATGAACCTCGCCGGTGCCTTTCTCGGGCAGGGCGTCGCGAAGACCGTCAGTGAGGGCCTGATCGAAACCCCGCACGGCCAGAAGGGCATGGCGATCCTGTTCGCCGCGCTCGTCGGCGCGATCGTGTGGAACCTCGTGACCTGGTACTTCGGGCTTCCCTCGTCGTCCTCGCACGCGTTGTTCGGCGGCATGGTGGGTGCGGCCCTGGCCGGTGGCACCGAGGTGATCTGGGGCGGCGTGCTGTCCAAGGTCGTCATCCCGATGTTCCTGTCGCCGTTCGTCGGCCTGATCATCGGCTATCTGGTGATGGTCGCGATCATGTGGATGTTCCGGAAGGCCAACCCGCACAAGGCCAAGCGCGGCTTCCGTATCGCCCAGACGGTCTCGGCCGCGGGCATGGCGCTCGGCCACGGCCTCCAGGACGCGCAGAAGACCATGGGCATCGTGGTGATGGCGCTGGTCATCGCCGATGTCGAGGGCCAGGACGACGCGATTCCGATCTGGGTCAAGGTCGCCTGCGCGGTGACGCTCTCGCTCGGTACGTACGCGGGCGGCTGGCGCATCATGCGGACCCTGGGCCGCCGGATCATCGAGCTGGACCCGCCGCAGGGCTTCGCTGCGGAGACGACCGCCGCTTCGGTGATGTACACCGCCTCGTTCATGTTCCACGCACCGATCTCGACGACGCACGTGATCACTTCCGCGATCATGGGTGTCGGCTCGACGAAGGGCCCGCGGGCCGTGCGCTGGGGCGTGGCCAAGAACATCGTCATGGGCTGGTTCATCACGATGCCGGCGGCGGCGTTCGTGGCCGCCGTCAGCTTCTGGGCGGTTCAGCTCGCCTTCGGGTAGCGGCTGCTGCTTCAGGGCTGTTGTCGTACGAGGGGCCCGCTTCCGGTGCGTACCGGGGCGGGCCCTTTCGCTTGCGCACCGGGGCGGGCCCTTTCGCTGTCCTGCCGCGCGGGTCCCGGCCCCTGCCGCGCGGGTCCCGGCCCATGGCTTCGCCCCGCCCGGCCTTGTGGGCCCGACGGGGCGAAGTGGTCTCGCGGTGGCACCGCCATGCAGCACCGCGAGGGTCTTGGGGGGTGGCGGCTCAGCCGAAGCGGCCGGAGATATAGTCCTCGGTGGCCTGGACGGACGGGTTGGAGAAGATCCGCTCCGTCTCGTCGATCTCGATCAGCTTGCCGGGCTGCCCGACCGCCGCGAGGTTGAAGAAGGCCGTGCGGTCGGAGACGCGGGCGGCCTGCTGCATGTTGTGCGTCACGATGACGATCGTGAAGCGCTCCTTCAGCTCGCCGATCAGGTCCTCGATCGCGAGGGTGGAGATCGGGTCCAGGGCCGAGCAGGGCTCGTCCATGAGCAGGACCTGCGGTTCGACCGCGATGGCACGGGCGATGCACAGGCGCTGCTGCTGGCCGCCGGAGAGGCCGGAGCCCGGCTTGTTGAGGCGGTCCTTGACCTCGTTCCAGAGGTTGGCGCCCTTGAGGGACTTCTCGACGACGTCGGCCAGCTCGTTCTTCTTGTACGAGCCGTTGAGGCGCAGGCCCGCCGCCACGTTGTCGAAGATCGACATGGTGGGGAACGGGTTGGGGCGCTGGAAGACCATGCCGACGGTGCGGCGCACGGAGACGGGGTCGACGTTGGACGCGTACAGGTTCTCGTCGTCCAGCAGGACCTTGCCCTCGACGCGACCGCCGGGGGTGACCTCGTGCATCCGGTTCAGGGTGCGCAGGAAGGTCGACTTGCCGCAGCCGGACGGGCCGATGAAGGCAGTCACGGAGCGGGGCTCGACGGTCATCGAGATGTCGTCGATTGCCTTGTGGGTGCCGTAGAAGGCGGAGAGTCCGGAGACGTCGATTCGCTTTGCCATGATGACGGTCACTTCGCTTTCAAAGGTCGCGTCAGCGACCGGTCTTGGGAGCCTTCCAGCGGGCGATGCCGCGGGCCACCAGGTTGAGGATCATGACGAAGGCGATCAGGACCAGGGCGGCTGCCCAGGCGCGGTCGTAACTCGCCTCGCTGCCGACCCGGTACTGCTCCCAGATGTAGAAGGGGAGCGAGGACTGGGCGCCGTCGAAGGGGTTCGTGTTGATCAGCTGGGAACCGAAGACCAGCAGCATGATCGGAGCGGTCTCACCGGCGATGCGGGCGACGGCCAGCATGACGCCGGTGGTGATGCCGCCGACGGCGGTCGGCAGGACCACCTTCAGGATCGTGCGCCACTTCGGTACGCCGAGGGCGAGGGAGGCCTCGCGCAGCTCGTTCGGCACCAGCTTGAGCATTTCCTCGGTGGAGCGGACCACGACCGGGACCATCAGGATCGACAGGGCGAGCGCGCCCATGAAGCCGGAGACCTGGAGCTGGAACATCAGCATGATCGCGAGGAGGAAGAGGCCCGCGACGATGGACGGGATGCCGGTCATGACGTCCACGAAGAACGTCACCGCCTTGGCGAGCGCGCCCTTGCCGTACTCCACCAGGTAGACGGCCGTCAGCAGGCCGATCGGGGCGGCGATCAGGGTGGCGAGACCGACCTGTTCCAGGGTGCCGATCAGGGCGTGGTAGACGCCGCCGCCCACCTCGAAGCCGGGCACGCCGGCCATCGAGTGGGTGAGGAAGTAGCCGTCGAGGACCTTCATGCCGCGGCTGATCGTCGTGAACAGCAGCGAGGCCAGCGGGATGATCGCGAGGAGGAAACAGACCCAGACGACGCTGGTGGCCACGCGGTCCTTGGCCTGGCGCTTGTCCTCGACGACGGCGCTGGCCGTGTAGGTCACCGCGACGAACAGCACGGCCGCGATCAGGCCCCACTGGACCTTGCTCTGCCAGCCCGCGAGCGTGCCGACGCCGACGGCAAGGGCGAGCGAGAGGGCGGCGAAGCCGAACGGGGACCAGCGGGGGAGGCTCTTGCCCGCGAGGGTGCTCGCGAGGGGGGCCGGGGTGGGGCGGGTGTCCTGGGTCATCGTTGCCTGGCTCATGCGTTGGCCCCCGAGTACTCCTTGCGGCGGGCGATGATCAGGCGAGCCGCGCCGTTGACGATCAGGGTGAGGACGAAGAGGACGAGACCCGAGGCGATGAGCGCGTCGCGCCCGAACTCGTTGGCCTCGTCGAACTTCGCGGCGATGTTCTGCGCGAAGGTGCCGCCGCCCGCGTCGAGCAGGTGCGGGGAGATGAGGAAGCTGGGGGAGAGGACGGTGGCTACTGCCATGGTCTCACCGAGTGCGCGTCCCAGGCCGAGCATCGACGCGCTGATCACGCCGGAGCGGCCGAAGGGCAGGACCGAGAGGCGGATGACCTCCCAGCGGGTGGCGCCGAGGGCGAGTGCGGCTTCCTCGTTCATCTTCGGGACCTGGAGGAAGACCTCGCGGCTGACGCTCGTGACGATCGGCAGGATCATGATCGCGAGGAGGATGCCGACGGTGAAGAGGTTGCGGGCCGCGCCGGTCTCGGTCTTGTCGAAGATCTGCGTCCAGCCGAAGAACGTGTCCAGCCAGGAGTTCAGACCCGTGAGGTACGGGACGAGGATCAGGGCGCCCCAGATGCCGTAGATGATCGACGGCACCGCGGCGAGGAGGTCCACCACGTACGCGAGGGGCGCGGCGAGCCTGCGGGGCGCGTAGTGCGAGATGAAGAGGGCGATCCCGACGGCGATCGGGACGGCGATCACCATCGCGATGACGGAGCTGACGACCGTGCCGTAGAGGAGTACGGCGATGCCGAAGACCGGGGGGTTTCCGGTCGGGTTCCAGTCGAAGGTGGTGAGGAAGTTTCCCTCGTTCTTCGAGAGGGCGACCGCGGCGCGGAAGGTCAGGAACGCCGCGATGGACGCCATGACCGCGAGCAGGAGGATGCCGGAGCCGCGGGAGAGGCCGAGGAAGATCTTGTCGCCGGGGCGGGCTGCGGTGCGCTCCTTGGCGAGCGGTGGAGGTGCCGGGGGCGCGTCCGGGGGTGTCACTGTGGTGGGCATGGCGTGTCTTTCCGGTCTGGGATGGGAGCGGATGCGTGGGCCGTTCCCGGGCGGCGGTGCACCGGATGGGTGGGGCGGGGGGAGTGCGGGAGCGGGGTGTACGGAGCCGGGGATGCGGGGGCGGCCCGGTCGGGGCCGGCCCCCGCACCCTGGGTTGTTCCGGAACTGGGTTGTTTCGGAACTGGGTGGTTCAGGCCGGGGTTACTTCAGGCCTGCGACGGTCTCGCGGACCTTGGTGATGATCTCGGTGGGGATGGGGGCGTAGCCGGCCTCGGTCAGGACCTTCTGGCCCTCGTCGGAGGCGGTGTAGGTCAGGAAGGACTTGACCGTGCCCAGGCTGTCGGCCTTGTTGCCCGTGTCGCAGACGATCTCGTACGTGACCAGGACCAGCGGGTACGCGCCTTCGGCCTTGGTCGCGTAGTCCAGGCTCAGCGCCAGGTCCTTGCCGGTGCCCTTGATCTTGGCGGCGGCGATGGCCTTGGAGGCGTTCTCCGAGGTGGCGGCGACCGGGGCAGCGGCGCCCGTGTCGATCTTCACCGTGGGGATGGACTGCGAGGTGGCGTAGCTGAGCTCGAAGTAGCCGATGGCACCTTCGACCTGCTTGACCTGGGCCGCGACACCGGAGGAGCTGGGGGCGCCCTGGCCGCCGGCGGCGGGCCACTTCTTCTCCGCCTCGTACTTCCAGTCGGAGGCGGCGGCCTTGCCGAGGTACTTGCCGAGGTTCTGGGTGGTGCCCGAGTCGTCGGAGCGGTGGATCGACTGGATCGCCGAGTCCGGGAGCTTGACGCCCGGGTTCAGCTTGGTGATCGCCGGGTCGTTCCACTTCTTGATCTTGCTGTCGAAGATCTTGGCGAGGGTCGGGGCGTCCAGGACCAGGTTCTCGACGTTCGGCAGGTTGTAGCCGATCGCGACCGGGCCGCCGACCATCGGCAGGTTGATGCCCTGGCCGGTCTTGCAGGCCGCCTTCGATGCGGTGACCTCGTCGGGCTTCAGCGCGGAGTCGGAGCCGGCGAAGCCGACGGTGCCCTGGGTGAAGGCGTTGATGCCGTCGCCGGAGGAGGAGCCCTTGTAGTTGATCTCCACGCCCTGGCAGGCGGCCATGTAGTTCTTGACCCAGAGGTCCATGGCGTTCTTCTGCGCGGAGGAGCCGGAGGCGAGGAGCTTGCCCTTGGCGCCGTCGCACTTGACGTTCTTGGCGGCGGCGGAGTTGCCGGTGCCGCCGGTGCCGCCGGTGTTGTTGTCCGAGCCGCACGCCGTGAGGAGCAGGGCGCCGGAGACGGCGAGGGCGCCGAGTGCGGAGGCGCGGAGCCGGTTCTTGCGCTGGAGCTTCATCACTCTCTGGTTCCTTCCGGGTGCCGCCGGGCCCTGGGGCGGGCGGCGTGCGTGGGATGTCCTTGTGCTGCCGTCGTGTGGTGCGCGCTACGTGGTGAGCGCTACGTGTCGAGCGCTACGTGTTGAGCGTGGTGCCTTCGGCCGGGGGCCGGGCACCTCGTAGGTACGAAATTAGGCAGAACAGGTGACGCGGCCTACGGGGGAGAGTGAACGTGAGGTGAACCGTGGCGGGCGGAGGGGTGCCGGGGGCTCCGCCGGGGGGTGGGGGCCATTCGGGTGGGCGGGGCCGGGGGTGTGGGTCCGCGGGGGTGGCGGGGCCGGGGCGCACGGGGCCGCCGGGGGGCGCGGGTCCGCCGGGGACCGGGGTGGGCGGGACAGGGGTGCACGGCTCCGCCGGGGGCCGCCCCCTTGCCCGCCCGTTCCGCCCCCGGGGGCGGCCCCGCCGCCCAAGGGGGCTGGGGAGGGGGGAGTTAGTGCGGGAGGGAGGTGAGGAGGGGGCGGTCGTGGGGGTGGGTGAGGTGGGGGGTGGCGGCTTTCGGGGGGAGCCAGAGGAGGCGGTCCACTTCCGCGTTGGGGACGAAGGAGCCGGTCGTGGCCTCCGCGGCCCAGTACATGACCTGCTTGGGCCGCCCGTGCGCCATGTACCGCACCGTCGGCAGCTGCGCCCCCGGCACGCACTCGTACCCGGTCTCCTCCCGCACCTCCCGCAGCGCCCCCGCCAGCGGGTCCTCGCCGCGCTTGAGCTTGCCCTTCGGGTGCGACCAGTCGTCGTACCTGGGCCGGTGCACGAGGCAGACCTCGATGCCGTCGCCGTGCGGTGCCCGCCGCCACAGCACGCAGCCGGCCGCCAGCACCGTACCCGCGCCGGTCCTCATCCCCGCATCGCCTCCCTCGTCTCCCTGGTCGCGTCCGCCGCGAGCCGCCACTGCCGCTGGAAGGCGAAGCGGGCCGCCTCCACCTCGTGGCGCTGCTCGGAGTGCAGTACCCCGAGCGCGTACGCCGTGGCGGGGGCGATGCGGGCGGTACGGGCGGCGGCCGCGGCGGCCGATGCCGCTTCGGCGGCGTCGCGGTGCCGGTCGAGCGTGCGGCTCGCCTCGGCGAGGACGGTGGTGTCGCCGCCGGTGACCTCCTGGGCGTACCGGTGCAGGCGCAGCAGCAGGCGGACCTGGTGCCAGGGGGAGTCCTGGCCGTCGTGGGCGGCCTCCGCGTTGTACGGGCGGGCCGCGCGGCCCAGCGGCAGGACGTCCACCGCTTCGGTCAGCCGGTGCGCGGCGTGGGCGGCGTACGGGGCCGGGTCGCCGGGAGTCACCGGCGCCTCGGAGGCGAGCACCGCCACCGCGTCGGCCACCGCGTGGAACCGCGACGAGCCGAGCGCCTGGAGGGCGGCGGAGTGCGCGCGGGTACGGGCGAGGGTGAGCTGCCGTTCCAGGAGCGCCCCGGCGCGGGCGATACCGAGCGCGGTCTCCCGCGACAGCGTGGGGGCGGCGGGCCCGGAGGCGGAGGACCCGGCCCCGGTCGGCGCGGACCGGGAGCCGGCGGGTCCGGAGGGGAAGGGCCCTGTCCCGGGCGGCGCGGAATGGACGGCCTCGGTCCGAGGCCTCGTCGGCTGGGCCGGCTGTGGCAGTGGTGCCGGGGAGTCCAGGCGTTGGAGGGCGTCCAGCAGGCGGGACAGCTGGGAAGCGTGGGCGTGTTCGCGGGCCAGGGTGCCCGAGAGCCAGGCCAGTTCGGCGCGCAGGGGGTCCGCCCAGGCCCGGTCCGTCAGGGGCCGGAACGTGTGCAGCGCGCCGCCGATCCGCCGGGCCGCCCGGCGCATGTCGAGTGCGGAGCGCGTGGAGAGCACCGGATCGGTGGCCTCCGTGCCCTCCCGGTGCCGTCGCAGCGCCCGCAGGAACTCGGCCGCCTGGGCGTGCAGATAGGGAGCGAGGGGGCCGTCGTCCGTACCGCCGGGCATCAGGGCCCCGGCCGTGGTGCGGAGGTGGCCGGTAAGTATGGGATCCGGTACTCCGGTGGTGGCTGGTTCATGGCGTGGCACGTCGGCGCCTCCGGGCGTCGATCAGCATTTCCTGTACGTGGCGCAAGGGGTGTCCGTCCGCGTCCGTCGAGTGGCGGGTCCAGTTGCCGTCCGGGCCGAGGTGCCAGGAGGCGGTGGTGTCCGACATGCCGGTTTCGAGGAGGCGGCTGAGCGCTGCCCGGTGCGCCGGGTCGGTGACCCGTACCAGCGCCTCTATCCGGCGGTCCAGGTTGCGGTGCATCATGTCCGCGCTGCCGAACCAGATTTCGGGCTCGCCGCCGTTGCCGAAGGCGAAGATCCGGGAGTGTTCGAGGAAGCGGCCGAGGACGGACCGGACCCGGATGTTCTCCGAGAGGCCGGTGACGCCGGGGCGGACCGCGCAGATGCCGCGTACCCACACGTCGACCGGTACGCCCGCCTGGGACGCCCGGTAGAGCGCGTCGATGATCGCCTCGTCGACCATCGAGTTGACCTTGATGCGGACGTGGGCGGGGCGGCCGGCCAGGTGGTGGACGGCCTCCTTGTTGATGCGGGAGATCAGCCCGTCGCGCAGGGACTTGGGGGCGACCAGCAGCCGGCGGTAGGTCTCGCGGCGGGAGTAGCCGGAGAGCCGGTTGAAGAGGTCGGAGAGGTCCGCGCCGACCTGCGGGTCGGTGGTGAGCAGGCCGAGGTCCTCGTACAGCCGGGCCGTCTTGGGGTGGTAGTTGCCGGTGCCCACGTGGCTGTAGCGGCGGAGCGTGTCGCCCTCCTGCCGCACCACCAGCGACAGCTTGCAGTGCGTCTTCAGCCCGACGAGGCCGTACACGACGTGGCAGCCGGCCTCCTCCAGCTTCCGCGCCCATTTGATGTTGGCCTGCTCGTCGAAGCGGGCCTTGATCTCCACCAGGACGAGAACCTGCTTGCCGGACTCGGCCGCGTCGATGAGGGCGTCCACTATCGGCGAGTCGCCCGAGGTCCGGTACAGCGTCTGCTTGATGGCGAGGACGTCCGGGTCGGCGGCGGCCTGTTCGAGGAAGAGCTGGATGGAGGTGGAGAAGGAGTCGTACGGGTGGTGCAGCAGGACGTCGCGCTCGCGCAGGGCGGCGAAGATGTCGGGCGCGGAGGCCGACTCGACCTCGGCGAGGTCGCGGTGGGTGCCCGCGATGAAGCGCGGGTACTTGAGCTCGGGGCGGTCGAGTCCGGCGATGCCGAAGAGGCCGGTGAGGTCCAGGGGGCCGGGCAGCGGGTAGACCTCGGAGTCCGAGACCTTCAGCTCCCGCACCAGCAGGTCCAGTACGTACGGGTCGATGGACTCCTCGACCTCCAGGCGCACCGGCGGCCCGAAGCGGCGCCGCATCAGCTCCTTCTCCAGGGCCTTGAGGAGGTTCTCGGCGTCGTCCTCCTCGACTTCGAGGTCCTCGTTGCGGGTCACCCGGAACATGTGGTGCGCCAGCACCTCCATCCCCGGGAAGAGCTCCTCCAGGTGGGCCGCGATGACGTCTTCGAGCGGTACGTAGCGCTCGGGGGTGACCTCCAGGAACCGCGAGAGCAGCGGCGGGACCTTCACGCGGGCGAAGTGGCGGTGCCCCGAGACGGGGTTGCGCACCACGACGGCCAGGTTGAGGGAGAGGCCGGAGATGTACGGGAAGGGGTGCGCCGGGTCGACGGCGAGGGGGGTCAGCACCGGGAAGATCTTCTGCCGGAAGAGGGTGAACAGGCGCGCCTGTTCCTTCTCCGTCAGGTCGGGCCAGCGGATGAGGTGGATGCCCTCGTCGGACAGGGCGGGCGAGATGTCCTGCTGGAAGCAGGCGGCGTGCCGGGCCATGAGTTCGCGCGACCGGGTCCAGATGAGGTCCAGCACCTCGCGGGGCTGAAGTCCGGACGCGGAACGGGTCGCGACGCCGGTCGCGATGCGCCGCTTGAGTCCGGCGACCCGGACCATGAAGAACTCGTCCAGGTTGCTGGCGAAAATCGCCAGGAAGTTAGCCCGTTCGAGGAGGGGTGTGGAGGGGTCCTCGGCCAGTTCGAGGACGCGCTCGTTGAACGCGAGCCAGCTGCGTTCGCGGTCCAGGAAGCGGCCCTGGGGGAGGGGTGCGCTGGTGCCGTCGCCGTACTCGGCCTCTTGGTACATGTGGACGTCCGCGTCGAGGTCGGGGTCCAGCCCGGCAGCCGATCGCGCCGACCCGGAACGGGAGCCGTAACCGACGCGCGTGAACGGCCGGTGGGCGGCTATCGCTCCTACGGAGGGCTGGGGGCGGGACGGGGTACCTGAAGCGCCGCCCGGCCCATCCACCGGTTCTTCTGCCGTCTCAGTGGCGGACGCGCCCTGTGTCCGACCGGCGGACGTGCCTTGTGACCGGTCCGTGGACGTCCCCTGTGACCGGTCCGCTGACGCGTCCTGTGACCGGTCCGCTGACGCGTCCTGTGCCTGGTTTCGTGGCCGGGTCTGCTTCTGAGCCTGCGGCTGCCCGTCGGCCGGGGGCTGCGGGTCCGGCTGGGCGTGCTGGACGGGGACCTCGGCGTCGGGGCGGTGCTTCGGCTGCTGGCTCATACCCCCATTCTTCCGCGCGGGGCCCTCGGCGGGCGCGCCGGACGGGGAGGCGGCGGGCGGAGAGTGCACGGGGGGTCGCATCCCGCGAGCTTCGCAAGCATGTCTGAATGCGGGGTTACGGGGACGTGTCATACGAGGGCCGCGGTGGGGGCGGTCGGGGTCACCCCTGCACGCCCGCGGCGGGGCTTACGGGAGACACCCCCGCAAGCTCCGCCGCGGTGACGGCCGGGTCACCGCCCCCGTCACCCCCGTCACGCCCTCGTCGGGCCCTGTCTCACCCGTGCAGCCTCCGCAGCGCGCGGAAGGCCAGCCAGCCGGCCCCCGCCGCCAGGACCAGCAGGATTACCGTCTCCACGCCCTGCAACGGCCAGAAGTCCGCCGCCGCGTGGTAGTCCGAGAACTCGGTGACCCCGCCCCGCTCCGCGACGCACCGGCTGAAGACGGGCTCGTACACGTCCGCGTCGGCATGGGGTGCCGCGTCCAGGGCCCGCCCCGCCACTTCGTTGCACGGCTCCGTGTCGATCCGCACCCCGGCGGCGGTCTGCCAGCCGCCGCCGTGGCTCCACTCCATCCGCCAGTGGTCCCCGGGAGTGAACGAGGTGACGCCCTCGCCCACCGCCGTCCGCATCGGCGACAGATCGTCCCGCCACTGCTGCATCACCAGCAACAGGGCTCCCATGGTGACCACCGTGCCGGCCATGGCGAGCAGCGTCCGCCGCACCAGCAGCCCGATCAGCGCGCCGAGGGTGACGCCCAGGAGCGAGTACCCGAGGAAGACCGGCCCCAGCGCCTCGTACACGCCGCTGTCGTACCAGGCGAGGCCCAAGTACGGCCGCGTCGCGAACGGTCCCCGCACCAGCCGGAAGGCCCCCACCAGGAGCGGTGTCGTCACCACCACCGCCCCCACCGGCAGCACCAGCTTCGAGACCAGCCAACGTGCCGGGGAGACGGACTGCGTCCAGGCGACCTTGTACGTGCCCGACTCCAGCTCCCGCGCGATCATCGGCCCCGCCACGACGGCACCGATCAGGAAGGGGAGCGCGACGAGCACCGTTCCGCCGCGCTTGGCGAGTTCCGCCAACTGGGCCTCGCCCCAGAGGGCGTCCGGCGCGGCGGCCCCCGACGCTTCCCACCACCACCGCACTGCGCAGGCCAGCAGGACGGCCACCGCCACGGTCGCTCCGGCGATCCACATCGTCCGCCGGTGCTGCCGCGCCTGGAGCCGGATGAGTCCTCGCAAGGAGGGCCGTGCGGGCGCCACCTGAGCGGCTTCCGGTGCGCGCAGCGTCAGTTCGCTCACGCCCCCACCCCGTACCGCCTGCGCAGTATCCGGAAGGACACCGCCACAGCGACGCCCGCGACCAGTACCAGCAGCCCGCTCTCCACCAGCTGGAGCGGCCAGAAGTGCGACTCGGGGTGGATGTCCGCGAAGTTGCGCACCCCGCCGAGTCCGGCCATGCACTCTTCGAGGGGCTTGCCCGCCCCGGCAGGCCCGAAGCAGAGGTCCAGCGGGATGCGTTCGCCGGAGGCGGTCAGCATGCCTTCCTCGATGACCTGGATGCCGGGGGTTCCGGTGAACAGCTGCTTCGGCTGGACGGTGTCCACGGGCCAGAGTTTCTCCCGCAGGGTGGTCGTGAACAGCAGCTGCGTGACGATCACCGTGAGCCCGGTGACCACCATCGCCGGCACCGTCCTGCGCACCAGGAGCCCCACCAGGGTGCCGACGCCGATGCCGAGCGCGCACTGGGCGACGGCGACCGGGCCGAGCATCTCGAACGCGGTGTCGTGCCAGACCAGACCCATCCGCGACACTTCCTGAAGGCCGCCCCTGGCCAGCCGGAACAGCACCACCAGCGCGGCCGTCCCGGTCAGGGTGACCGCCGTCGCCACCGCGAGTTTGGCGGCCAGCCAGCGGGCCGGGGTCACCGACTGGGTCCACAGCCAGGTGTACGTCCCCGACTCCAGCTCGCGGGCCACCAGCGGGCCCGCGACGAACGCGCCGACCAGGGCGGGCAGCAGGGCGAGCGCCGTGGTGGAGCGGGTGAGGACCATGGACATGGCCGTGTCGGCGTTCCTGACGAGCGCGGACTTCGGGTCGCCACCGGCGGCGACCAGGAAGGCCGCCACGCCGAGTGCCGCCACCAGCACGAACCAGGCGAACGCCCTCGCGGTGGTGCGGTGCTGGCGCAGCGTGACCCAGCGCGGGCCGTGCAGGGAAGGCAGGTGGGTGAGCGTGCTCATGCGGCGGCCCCCGTCCGGTGTCCCGCGTCCGCCGGACGCACGGTGTGCGCCAGATCGCGCGGCTCCGCGCTCGGCGTCAGCAGGGCGGGTGCCTCGGGTGCGCGCATGTGGGCGAGCAACAGCTCCTCCAGGGTGGGCTCGACGGACTCCCAGGCGCCGCCGGGCGCGGAAGGCCCGTCCTTCCTTATCAGCGCCGTCATTTGACGACCGGTCACACGCGACTCGACCACCGTGGTCTCCGGGTCGAGCTCGGCGACCGGGCCGGTCAGCAGGGCGTGGGCGGAGAGGAGTTCCTCGGTCTCGCCACCGAGCCGTACGCGGCCCCCCTCCATCAGGAACAGGTAGTCGCAGGCGCCCTCCAGCTCGGCCAGGATGTGCGACGAGATGACGACGGTGGTGCCGCTCTCGCCCGCCTCGGCGAGCAGGTTGCCCATCAGCTGGTGGCGGGCGAGGGGGTCGAGGTCGGCCATCGGCTCGTCCAGCAGCAGGAGTTCTGGCTGCTTGCCGAGGGCGAGGGCCAGGGCGACCCGGGTGCGCTGGCCGCCGGAGAGCTCACGCACCCGCGCCGCCAGGCTGAGACCGCCGTCGGCCACGATCCGCTCGGCGCGCTCGTCGTCCCACCGGCCCGGGTTCAGCTCGCGGCCCATGCGCAGGGTTTCCGCGATGCTGAACTGCCCGTACAGCGGTTTCTCCTGGGCGAGGAAGGAGACTCGCTCGCGCGCCTCGCCGGGCCGCTTGCCCAGGACGCGTACGGCACCCTCCGTCGGCCGCAGCAGGCCCGCCAGCTGCGCCAGCAGGGTCGACTTGCCCGCCCCGTTGGGGCCGACGAGTGCGCAGATGTGCCCCCGTGGAAGACGGAAGGAGCAGTCGCGTACCGCCCACTTGCCCGGCCGTCCGTACTTCTTTCCGAGGCCGGCCGCCTCGATCGCGGCAGTCGCCGTCATCCTTGCTCCCCTGTGTGCGGTGCTGTGCCGACGGGTATCCCGTCGGCCGTGTGCGGTGCTGTGCCGACGGGCGTCCCGTCGGCGAAGACTTCGTCCAGTACGGAGGTGAGGAGCGCGGCCACGTCGTCCCGGTCCATCCCGGACTCCCTGGCGCGCAGCGCCCACCCCTTCAGCTCCTCGCGCAGCGGCCCGGAGTCGGGCTGCTGCACGGCCCCCAGGGACCGGGTCACGAAGGTCCCCATCCCGCGCCGGGCCTCCACCAGGCCCTCCCGCTCCAGCTCGCGGTACGCCTTGAGCACGGTGTTCGGGTTGATCGCCGTGGCCTCCACCACCGCGCGGGCGGTGGGCAGCTGGTCGCCGGGCTCCAGCAGTCCGAGCCGCAGGGCGTGCTTGGTCTGCTGCACGATCTGGAGGTAGGTGGCGACGCCGCTGCGCCGGTCGATGCGGTACTCGACCATCACGCTCACCCCCCTTTCACTAATCAAGTAGTGAAAGGGTGATGCAAGAGAGGGGCCGGTGTCAACCGGCCCCTCGGCCCTGCGGTCTTTCGGCGCTCACACCCCCCGAGTCACCTTTGAGCCACTCACTGCACCTACGTCACGATTCGGTCCGGTACATCAGATCGGTCTCGTACGTCTTGAACCCGAGCCGCTCGTACACCGTCACGGCCGCCACGTTGTCCGCGTCGACGTACAGCGAAGCGGTCGGCAGCCCCTGTGCAGCCAGGTGCCGCAGCCCGGTCGCGGTCAGCGCCTTGCCGAGTCCGCCGCCCTGGGCGTCCGGCGCGATCCCGACCACGTACACCTCGCCGAGCTGCTCCTGGCGGTGCACCTTGGTCCAGTGGAACCCGACGATCCGCCCGTCGTCCTCCGCCACCGCGAGGAAGAACCCCTCCGGGTCGAACCACTCCTCGGCCATCCGGTCGTCCAGGTCCCGCTGCGTCAGCGACCCCTGCTCGGGGTGGTGGGCGAAGGCGGCGGCGTTCACGGCCAGCCACGCCGCGTCGTCCTGACCGGGCACGAAGGTCCGCACCCGGACGCCCTGCGGGTACACCGGCTCGGCGATGTCCAGTTCGTCCACCTTGCCCAAGGGGCGCCGCAGCTGCCGCAGTTCACGGAAGAGAGCGAGACCCAGCGCTTGCGCCAGGTGCCGCGCAGCCGCCTTGCCGCCGTGCGCCCACACCCGCAGCCGCCGCCCCGAGGCCGCGAGCAGCGCGTCCCCGAGCGCCCGCCCGAACCCGTGCCCGCGCCGCTCGGGATGCACCACCAGCTCGGCGGCCGGTGCCTCGACCGGGTCGGTGTCCTCCAGCTGGGCGTACCCGACGAGGACACCCCCGTCGTCGTGCACCAGCAGGTGCGAAACGCCGCTCCTGCGGCCTCCCTTGATGGCGAGCCGCCCCTGCTCGGACACGGCCTGCACGCCGTCCGTGCGCGCCGCCCCGGCCAGCAGAGCGAGAACCTCGGTGGCCTGGCGCTCGTCGAGCGCGTCGAATGTACGGACCAGGGGTGCGGCCGGGTTGGCGGAGCCGGCGGCGGATGCGTCAGTCGTCATGCAGTCGAGCGTACGGCGCGGGAACGGGCGGGCGGGGGTGCGGACGGGCGGCGTCGGGAACCGGGGGACGGAGGCGCGGACAGGCGGCATCGGGAACCGGCGGGCGCAGGCACGGACGGTCGGCCTCGGGGGGCGGAGGTGCGGACGGACGCCGGTGCTGCCCCGTGTGCCCGTCGCTCTCGCACGGGGGCTGACGTACCGCCAACGGAAACCACCTCGTAACCCGTCACCCCCTGTTGCGCTACGCGCGTCGACCTTAGGCTGCCGAACGCAGCCCTCACCCTCACGCTGAACTCACAAGGGGACAGATGTCAGCGAACCCTCGTCCGAACCGCGCGGTACGCCGCCTTCTGGTGGCCGCCGCCGGGTTGACCACCGCCGGCGCACTCGTCGCCGCCATGCCCGCCGCAGCGAACGGCCCGGCCGGCAACGGCAAGGGCGGCGGCCACGGCTCCGGCCACGGCCGTACCGTCGACGTGCAGCTCCTCTCCTTCAACGACCTGCACGGCAACCTGGAGCCGCCGACCGGCTCCTCGGGCAAGGTCGGCACCGTCGACGCGGGCGGCGTCGAGCACCTGGCGACGAGCCTCCGCAAGGCCCGCGAGGGCAAGAAGTACTCGGTCACGGCCACCGCCGGCGACATGATCGGCGGATCCCCGATGCTCTCGGGGCTCTTCCACGACGAGCCCACCGTCGAAGCCCTCAACAAGATGAAGCTCGACGTGTCGTCCGTCGGCAACCACGAGTTCGACGAGGGCTCCGCGGAACTCCTGCGCATGCAGTACGGCGGCTGCCACCCCACCGAGGGCTGCTACGAGAAGGACAAGAAGGGCAAGCCGAAGAAGTTCGAGGGCGCCGACTTCCCGTACCTCTCCGCGAACGTCACCAAGGAGAAGACGGGCAAGACCCTCCTGAAGCCGTACACCGTCTGGAAGAAGAACGGCGTCAAGATCGGCTTCATCGGCGTCACGCTCGAGAACACCCCGGGCATCGTCACGGCCGCCGGCGTCAAGGGGCTCAAGTTCCACGACGAGATCGAGACGGTCAACAAGTACGCCAAGGAGCTCGACCGGCAGGGCGTGAAGTCCATCGTCGCGCTCATCCACGAGGGCGGCGCGCCCGCCTCCACCGCGTACGACTACAACTGCGACAGTCCGGGCGCCGGTGACGGCATCTCCGGTCCGATCACCGACATAGCCAAGGGCATCAGCCCGAAGGTCGACGCGCTGGTCACCGGCCACACCCACCAGTCGTACGTGTGCACCATCCCCGACCCGGCGGGCAACCCCCGCCTGGTGACGTCGGCGTCCTCGTTCGGCAAGCTCTACACCGAGACGACACTCACCTACGACCGCCGTACCCAGGACATCGTCCGTACGACGGCCAAGTCGCCGACCTCGCGCAACTACATCGTCACCCGTGACCAGCCCGAGAGGGAGGTGCTGGGTGCGGACATGCGGAAGCTGATCGAGCGCTGGAACGTCCTCGCGGCCCCGATCGCGAACCGGCCCCAGGGCTACATCTCCGCCGACATCGAGGGCCGTGGCTCCACGGCGCTGGAGAAGCCCCTCGGCAACCTGATAGCCGACGCCCAGCTCCAGGGCCTGTCCCCGGCGGACAAGGGCGGCGCGCAGCTCGCCCTCATGAACCCGGGCGGCATCCGTTCCGACCTGGTCTACAAGGCGTCGGGCAGCGAGGGCGACGGGGTCGTCACCTACGGCGAAGCCTTCACGGTCCAGCCCTTCACCAACCTCATGAACGTCGTCGACCTCACCGGCGCGGACCTCATCGCTGCGCTGAAGCAGCAGGTCAGCGGCAAGAACGAGGCTTCCCCGAAGATCCTCCAGGTCTCGAAGGGCCTGACCTACACGCTCGACCTCACCAAGTCCGGCGCGGACCGCGTCGACGCCGCGACCATCAAGCTGAACGGTGCGGCGATCGACCCGGCCAAGACGTACCGCGTCGCGATGAACGAGTTCCTGGCAGGCGGCGGCGACAACTTCCCCGCCCTCGCCCTCGGCAAGAACAAGCTCAACGCGGCCTCCGACCTGGACGTCTTCAACGCCTACCTGGCCGCGAACTCCAGCGCCACCAAGCCGATCGCCCCGTCGGCGGCGGACCGGATCACGATCGTGAAGTAGTACGTCCGCACGCTGACACCGCAGGGGCGGCACCCGGGATCTCCCGCACGCCGCCCCTGCGGCGTTCACACCCTCGGCTCACGCGCCCGCGGATGCTGCGCTGTCTCGACGAGACAGGGCACACGCCGCCCGTCGAGGTGTGCGCGGTCCTGCTCGCCGACATCCGTGCTGCGCTGCCGACCGAGGGCAGGTCGAATACAGTCGCCCCCGTGACCACGACCCTGACCATTCAGGAGGCGGCGGATCTGCTCGGGGTCAGCCGGCCGACCTTCGTGAAGATCCTCGACGAGGGAAGCTCCCGTTCCGCGGGTCCGGACGTGACCGACGTGTGCTGCTCTCCGACGTGCTCGTCGTCCGGGACCTACGCCGTTCCGAGAGGCGCAGTGGCTTGGACAGACTCGTTGAACTGACCGAGGACTCAAGCCTGTACGTCACTGAGTGAACGAGCCTCCTCGACCCACACCCTGGAGGAGCTGCGCCGCGATCTCGCGCAGCGGATCTCCGAGGACTGGGCCTGCGGTCGAAGCCATGTCGCATGCCTTCCCGTACAGCGCGGTGGTGAGGTGGCGGCGGAGCTTCAACCAGTGGCCGTCATGCTCGTCCTGCCGGAGCAGGTGGCCCGTTACCGGCGCGAACCCAAGGACTTGCACGGTCTGCTCGACCTGCTGGCGAGAGGCGGTGCGGAGCAGTTCGCGGCGGAGGCCGGCGGCGGATTTGAGGCCGATATGGAGTGGGGCGGCACCCGGGATGCTCCGGGTGCCGCCCCTGGGGCGCTTGGTGGGCACGGCACCCGGTCGAAGCCGCTAGAGAGGGTCGTGCAGCGGCCGGCTCCGCCGGACCAGTAGGCCGCTCGCCACGACGAAGAGAACCGCCACTTCGGCTACCGCCAAGACCGACGTGGGCTCGTGGATGGGCCAGGCCCACGGCAGTGCCACACCGCCGGCGCCGCGGCCCGCCACCGCGCATGCGATGGGCAGGGCGGCGACGCAAATTACGGCGACGCCCGCGCCGAGCAACGCTCTCACAATCAGCGCGGCGGCCAGAAACCCGATGCTGTTGCGCGCCAGGGACAGAGTCTCAGGCCTGTCGAGCGCGAGATGGAACACGAGCGAAACGATTCCCGTGGCCAGCGCAAAGGCGCAACACAGCGCGAGACTCAGCCGCGGCGAATGCCTTACGGCTACTTCCTCGGCGGAGGGGTCGCCGCGGTCGATCCCGTAGAGCATGAGGAAGGCGGGCAGCAGCCCAAGCAGTTGCACGACCAGAATGCCTCCCACCGAACCCACCAACGAGGGCAATGGGATGGCCTCTTGCGGAACGAGCGCCGAGAGGACAAGCGCCGCCAGCGTGCCGAAGAGCGTCGCACGGACTCCCCGGACCTTGAGCCACCAGATCATCGTCCGGCCTTCTTCACGGCTGCTACGGCGTCGAACTGCGCTCTGGTGACGGCGGGTTTGGTCGTGCAGTCGTCGAGCGATTTGCGGTTGTGGTCGAACCACTCCTTCTGGCGGGGGGCCGGCCACTTGGTGACCTCAACGGCGAGTGCATGGTCCTTCTGGCCGTAACGGACCGCCATTTCCGCGCCGTCGCCCCCGGCGGTGAGCGTAGCCCACGATGCGAGCGGGCCGAAAGCAGCCCCGCCGGGAAACGGGCTTCCAGCGAGCCAGCATTCAGGGGGCCCGTCCGGTATCAAGCCATGCGCCACTCCCGACCGGATAGCTGTGGGAGTGGGCTTCGACCAGGAACCGAGGAAGAGCTCGCC
Source organism: Streptomyces sp. NPDC058663 (assembly GCF_042716745.1). Taxonomy (NCBI): domain Bacteria; kingdom Bacillati; phylum Actinomycetota; class Actinomycetes; order Kitasatosporales; family Streptomycetaceae; genus Streptomyces; species Streptomyces sp. NPDC058663. The sequence goes on along the minus strand of NZ_JBHXRV010000011.1, from coordinate 138,338 downwards.
CTGGCCCGGCTTGTTGTCCATGGTGAGTGTGTCCGGCATGGCCAGCCCGACGCGCATCAGTCGTGCCCGCGCATCAGCCGCGTTCTCTCGGATCACTTCGGAGTCGCCTGACAGCTCAGGCCAGATGCAGATCCGGGGGTTGCCGCTCTCGCATTGAAGTTCCGACTTCGATCGGGCTTTCACCGGGTCGGCTGACAGTCCTCCTGCCAGAAGTACTCCGGCGGTCAGTCCGAGCGCCATGGAAACCACGGCGGTGAGCATACGGGTGACTCTCGGCAGGGCGGCCAGTATCAGCACCACGGCTGCCAAGACACCCAGCGCAACACTCGCAGCGCTTGCGGGCCCGCGCCAGTCCAGGGTCTGGTCGAGCGAACAGCACGTGGAGATACCACCGGTGACCAGGTGTCTGAGCCAGAGGGGCTCGAAGGCCGCGGGGTAGGCGGTCAGCAGAAAGCTGGCGATCAGGGCCAGTGGAGCAGCTAGGACACGTGGGAGGTACTTGCCGATCAGGAATCCCGCCATGCTGTGTGCGGTGAGGACGAAAAGCCACATGCCGAGAATCTCCGGGCTCGGCACGGCGGCCGAAGGCTGCCCGGCGGACACAGTGATGTATGTCGCCACCGCCATGCCGAAGACCCCCATGGCCAGGACGGGAAGGAGCAGGGGAAGCAACACCGAGAAACCGCTCCTGGCAGGAGCCCATCCGGCGACCCGTCCCTGCACCATGCGCGCCCCCTCCCAAGCGCCCGCCGCAGCGCACGCAGGAGCGACGAAGGGGAGTGCGACTCCGGCAGATCCCAGAGCGCTCAGCAAGTATCCAAAGGTCACCCCTGTCACCAGGTCCTCATGGAGGACCACTACCAAGAAGGCCGCGACCGCAGGGGCCAGCCAGGTGGCCGACGACGAACGAAACACGCTGCGCCACAACACTGCTCAGACCTCCTGGGCGATCAGCTTGCTGTACGCGCCTTCTGCGCGCCGACCTCCGGCCACTTCCGGGTCGGCCAAAGCCAGGAAGTCGTGGATATCGCCCTGGAACCGCACCCTGCCCTGGTCCAGGACCACCACTCGGTCGTACAAGGAGTCCAGGTCCTCGGTCTGGTGAGTGGAAACGACCACGTGGACATCAGACGCGAGGTCGGTAATGATCTCGCGGAACGCCTGTCGCTGGGAGGGGTCCAGGCCCGCAGTGGGTTCGTCCAGCAGAAGGACCTCGCTCCGGTGCACGAGCGTCCCGGCAATCCCCATGCGCCGGAGCTGGCCACCGGACAGCTGGTGGCTTTTCCGATGGGCAAGACTTTCGAGCCTTACTCTGGCAAGCGCGGGCTTGGAGGAGTCCCAAGCGTCCCTTCGCGACAGGCCTTTCAGCCACCCCACATAGGCGACGTTCTCACGAACAGTCAGCCCCGGCATGGGTTTGACCTCTTGAGGTAGCCACCCGACAGCTTTGCGGTACGCAGTCCGAGCCCCACCCCGGGAAGGCGTAAGACCCCGCCAGCTTACTGTGCCACTGGTCGGTTGCAGGCAGGAAGCGGCGATGCTCAGCAGCGTCGACTTACCCGCCCCGTTGGGCCCCAGAAGCACAGTCGATCTGTGCTCAATGGTGAGGTCGAGCTCGTTGAGAACGGTCGTGGTGCGCCCATACCGGAAAGTGCATTTCTCGAACGTGAGAGACATGTTGTCCTTGTTGCTTTAAATGCCAGAATGAAGCGCCCGGTTACGCGTTTGGTGCGTAACCGGGCCGCGACGTCATCACTTACTGGATCAGTACCAGATCTCTACAGGGTTGGCGTCGAGGTGGAAGTTCCCCGGCCCCTGCGTTCCGTTGATTCTGTCCAGGGTGAAGTAGTACTTACCTGCGGACTCATCGCCCCAGCGTTTTCCAATTCCGGTGCAAACGTCACCTGACTGTCCGCGGTGCGGGTCCGGGCCCACTACGTCCTTGCGCAGGGATATGAGCGCTGATGCCCTTTTTCCGGGTGAGCTGGGAGCCGTGCAGTTGGAAAACTTGACCGCAGTGATGGAGGCATCGGTGTTGTTGTCCTGCCACCGTGAGGACTCCTGGCCCGTTGACCAGTAGCTGATGTAAGTCGAACGCTTCCCCTCGGCGTTGGCGGGCACCGCACCAAGCACCGATACAGCAATCGCACCGGCTACCACTGCGCCGGACATGCGTGAGATTCGCACTCTTCAATTCCCCCTTGTGTGGTCGGCCTGCATCGTCATTCATGACGGAACGTGGTCGTTCGTCCGTCTCAGACCTGGGAGAGATCTTGCGTCACTGCATGTCGGTCGTCAATCACGTTAGGTGCCTTGCCTATGTACTGCGTTTACCGAATGTCCAGACATTCTCCACTTTCTGCATGTCGGTGCGAACGTGGATTTTCAGCCATTCCTCGCACGTGACCCGTTCCCGTACACGCCGGTCGTGAGAGGTGATGGCCGGTGCGCCGAGGTGCGTGGTGCGACACAGAAGCGCGACCCAGCGCCTTGACTCGTATAGCGATCGCGGCCCGATATCCAGGTCGCAAGCGCGGCGTTTCGCGAGGTCGGCAGCGGTGCCGGGGACGGTTGCGCGGACAGTTCCCTTCTCTCGCCCGTGCCTAAGTCACCGCGCACACCGCTCCGTTGAGCGTGAACCGGGTCGGCTTCTCGAACGAACCCGTATACGTTCCCTGGAAGCCGAACGACGTGCTGCCGCCTGCCGGGATGCGGGCGTTGGAGGCCGTGCCTGTTGCGGTGACGGCTCCGGACGCCGGGGACAGGGACGCGTTCCAGGCGTGGGTGACGGACTGGCCGGCGGGGAGGGTGAAGGCGGCCTTCCAGCCGTCGACCGGGGTCGCCGAGCCGTTCGTGAGGGTCACGTCGGCGACGAACCCGCCGGGCCACGACTGGGTGGCGTACCGCACCTGGCAGGCGCCGGGCGTCGGCGTCCCGGGGTCGCCGCCGCCGGTGTTCACCGCGGAGGAGAAGGACCGGACGGCGAGGCCCGCGCCGTTCTCCCACGGTTCGAACCCGGCCTGCACGCTGGTCAGGTACCAGGACGGCTGGGCCAGGCCGCGAGCCACCGTCTCGTCCACGAAGTCCATCACGTCGAAGCTCCACTCGGAGATCGCCGCCGGGGCCACGAAGGAGAGCACGTCGTTGGCGCCGTTGCTGCCCGACCAGACCTGCCAGGTACGGCCGCCGACCGTGGCGGTTCCGGCCGGTGACCCGATGGGCTGGACCGGTCCGACGCGGTGGAACCAGATCATGATCTCGGTCCTGTTGACGCCGTCCTTCTTGGGCGTCGGGTCGAGCCAGATGTCGTACGAGGCGTTGTAGACCGCGTTGTTCACGTACCCGTAGGAGACGCTGGTCGGCGCGCTGCTGACCGAACTCAGCTGGGCGGGGAGGGCCGTGCCGGGCGAACAGTTGGTGTAGTGGCAGCCGTTGAAGACGGAGGGGTACGACTTCGGGGGGCCGTTGGTCGGTACGGACCCGTCGGCCCGGGCGAGCTCGAAACCGGTCGACGTCACGTTGACGCACTGGGCGGCACCGGTGCCCCAGCGGTTGTTCTGGACCACGTAGCGGCCCTGGAGTGTCGTGGTGCCGAAGGCGTCACAGATCTGGGTGTCGGCGGGCGCGGGGACACCGGCCGGTGCGGCTCCGGCAGTCGTGGTGAGCGCGGCGAGCGAGGCGAGGACGGTCAGCGTGACGGCGAGAGCGGTACGGAGGCGGGGCGGCAGCAGTCTCATGTGAACCCTTTCCGCGAGCGGTGGTGGCGGAGGGAAGCGCCGCGCCACGGGGGTGGGAGCGCTCCCATTGGGTGTCTCGGGCAGGACTGTAGGGACACCGGTGGGATCTGGCAAGGGGGAGTGGCGGCACCCGTGGTCAGTGGTGTTCTTCGATGCCGATCGAGTAGCCGGCACCGGTGGTGAGGTCGGGGCGGCTTCCGTGACCGTCCTCTGCGAGGCGTTCCGCGGTGAGGAAGGCGACGTGCAGGCTCAATGTGTCTTTGCTGAGCGTCAGACCGTCGGGCTCGGTCAGGGGATCCGGAGTCCATCCGTCGCGGATCAGCAACGCCCGGTAGTGCGTGCTCACTTCCTCGCGCGTGCCGGGAAACGAGTACGTCCGGTCGGCGTGGAGGACGACCTCGCCACTGTCCGCCCAGCAGCCGGCGTCGACCTTCTCGAACCCCCGGGCCACGGCGGCCCCGGCGGGCCGGGAGTCGAGGACATCGAGTCCCGCCAGCTCCTCGACCCGGCCCTCTGTCCCCGCGCAGTCCGCCGCCACCGCGTCGAGCAGCGTGCAACCGGTGAGCGTCGCGGCCACGAGCGCGGTCGTCAGGAGCAGGGGCAGGAGGTGCGGGCGGTGGGTGTGCGTCGGCACGGGTCTACCTGACCAGGGTCAGGAATGTGTTCCAGGCGTGGTCGGTGACGGTGATGACGGGGCTGGCGTCGGCCAGTTTGGTGTCGCGGAAGAGGGTGAGGCCGGGGGTGTTGTCGGCGACCTCGATGCAGTCGTTGCTGCCCCCGCTGCTGTACGTGGACTTGTGCCAGTTCAGGGTGTCGCCGCTCAACGGAACCTCTTCAGTGCCTCGTGGATGGCCGCAGTGGACGTCTCGGCCGACATCGAGTCGGCGGCCAGCCGATCATAAACCTTCTGGAATCGCAGGACTTGGGCCAATTCCTCGCTGTAATGACCAGTGTCAAACCCCTCGGTGTAGGCACCTCGGACGCCGTTGGGGAGGGTGAGGATCATCATGGTCCCCAGCACGTGCCCAGCCCGGTTCGGAAGGATTCGCAAGGTGATGTTGGGCGTCTCCTGAGCTTCCAAGAGCCGCTTCAGCTGTGGGCCGGTAGCCCCGTGCAGCACTGACTCAGCGAGCACGGCGGACATCCATGGAGGGCTCTCCCGCTCCCAGACAACCTGGCGCGCCATGCGCTGCTCCACAAAGGATTCGATGTCCTTAGGGTCGCCTGCCTGGCCGGAGAGCAGCAGTTCGCGTGTGTAGTCGGGCGTTTGGAGCAGCCCGGGTACGACAGGCCCGCAAGCGTGCATCAGTTCCGCCTGAGCCTGTCGCCGCAGGAAGGGCTTCGCGTAGTCCCGGACGGTGTCCTGCTCCAGAATCCGGACCAGATTCACCAGCTCGCCCGGCCGCAGCCCCAACACCGACTCCAGCTTCCGCGCCAGATCCGTGTCCGGCGGCGCGTCGCCCGTCTCCACCTCCGAGATCCGGGACTGGCTGACGAACACCCGCTTCGCCAGATACGTCTGCGACCAGTCCTCGCCAGGCACCTTCGCCCTGGCCCTGGCCAGCCGCGCCTCCTGGACCACGTTCCCGATGTACTGCTCGATGTTCTCGCTGGGGTCCGGCTCTCGCGCCTTCGGCATATGCCCAGTACCTCGATCGCGCTCAGGTAGCAAACTCCTACCGATCGTAACTAAGAGTCGCCAACCTGGAGGAAGAACAACGGAGTTCCACTGCGCGAGCAGGAACAGGAAGAAGAGGCATGACCCTCCACCCCAGAGCCCACACCACACCCACGCGCGACACCGCCCAGGAGCGGCAGAACCAGACCGCGACCGTCGCGTTCAACGAGCTCTTCGCCGCCATGGTGAAGGCGGGCACCCTCCTCCCGCACCTCACGCTGTGCCTCGACGAGCCGGGTGTCCCGCTGGACCTCGGGCGGCTGAGCGCCGTGGACTGCCTCCACCTGGCCCGGAGGCTCAACCTCCTCCTGGCGCTGGAGGCCGACGTACGGAAGTACCGGCCCGTCCTCCCGGGGCACAGCGAGCACAGCGAGCACCGGCGGACGGCGGACCGGAAGTGAGCGCCGAGGACGGGGGCTCGGCGGTCCTGTGCCCCGCGTGCGAGAAGATCGTCCTGTGGATGGACGGTACGAGCCGCTGCCCGGCCTGCCGCACACCGCTGCCCATGGCACCGCCGACGCGGCAGGTGGGCAGGCCATCTACGATCTCGCCACCACACCCCCGGAAGCCGCGGTCGGGCCGGCCGGGTATGCCCTTGGGGAGGACTGATGGCTGACGGTTACATCCGCTGGTACCGGGAGTCGGGAGCCACCTCCGTCTTCGCGGAGCAGACGGAACTCTTCGCGCGGTACGGGATCCATCTCGCGCACCCGGCGACGGGCGAGGTGCGCGCGGTCGACGTGGAGGGCGACGACGTGCCGCTCGGGCGGGAGGAGCTGCGGCTCCTGCTCGGCCGCCGCATCGCGTCGATCACGATGAACTGGTGGTTCTCGGCGGACATCAACGTCCTGGACACCTTCGTGTACGACCCGTTGGGCTGCGAGGTTCAGACCCTGTGGCTGGACGGTCTGACGACCGACGAGGCACGCCGTGTCGAGTCGGCCGTGACGGCGGCGGCGACGCGCCTGCCGGTGCCGACGCGCGCGGTGATCGTGGACCGGCGCGGGATGACGGACCCGGAGGGCTGGGACTCCTCGGTGCTGTACGACGGAGACACGGCCCCTCCCTTCCCGGACACCGTCGTGGCCCGCGGCAACATCGCGGAGAAGCTCGCGGCCCGGACCCCGGGCCTGGTCCGTGAGCCGGCGGACGCCTCCCTGCACCGCCTCACACGGGCCCCGGGCACGGCCTGAACAGTGCCGCCCAGGCACGCCCCGACCACTTGAGCTTCGAGGTCAGAGAATCGAGCGCTCTTTACTCGGAAGAGGCTGGTGGGAACCTACCCACCCACCCGCCCTTCGCGCGTACGCACCCCCGCACGCGAGGCGGCCACCGCCTCTCAACTCACCGCTTCAGCAAGCCGGGTGACAATTTGTGATCGAGTGGCGGCAGCGCGTGGCGAGCATGTACGGTCCGTCACAACAGAGCGGCCCCTGCGGGTGTTTGGCGCACCGCACAGAGGCCTCACCACTTCGATCGTTAGGCCCGATCTCATGGCTGCTGGCCAGCTTAGTCGTAGTCGTACCCCCCATGCCCCCGCCCACCCCATGGCCTCTCCCGGCTTCGGGAAGCGCGAGGCGCCCGACCAACAGCCGCGCCGCAAGGGCGATTTCGCACACCTGCCCAGGCGTGAGGCGGCCATTGCTCAGTACATCGACCGGCTGCCCGAAGGCGCCGACATCAGCATCAAGACCCTGGCCCGCGAGATGGCCGACTACGGCCAGTGCGCCATCGGCTCCGCCCTCAACCGCCTCACCGCCGCCGGTCACCTGCGTCGCCGCCGCACCGGCCTCGTGGACGACCAGGGCAACGTCCGGTACGTGACCCAGTCCCACTTCAGCCGTACGCCCCGGCCCGACGCCTGGTGGCACGACGTCTTCACCGACAGCGTGCCCGCGTCCGGCTACGACGACCCGGAGCCGGGCGACGTGCGCGGCGGGAGTGGCGGGCACGAGGGGCGCGGCTTCCGCGCGCTGGCCCGGCTCGGGCGACGGGAGCCGCAGTTGGCGCTGTCGGAGAGCGAGTGCTACGCCCTGGCGGAGACGGCGGGGGAGTGGTTCCGGCGCGGGGCGAGCGAGACGCAACTCGTGTACGGGATCACGCTGTTGCTGCCCCCGCGGGTCACCCACCCCTTCGGCTTCGTACAGTCCCGCCTGCTCGACAAGCTGCCCCCTGAACTGCCCCCGGTCCCCCTCGGCGTACCGATGACCGAGTGCGTCGGGTGCGGTGCGGCCGGGCGCCCGGAGGAACTGCCGGGCGGGCTGTGCCGCCCCTGCCGGAGTACGGACCCGGTGCGGTGCGCGACGGGGGAGCGAGGCGGCTGCGGCCGGCCCGCCTGCGCGGACCCCACCTGCCGCCCCTCACCGAAGGCCGTACGCGGCAAGGCCGCGCGCATCCGCAGGGAGATGCGGGTGCGGCGGGAGCGGGACGGTGGGGCCTCTTTGGCGCGCCGTCGCCGTCGCCGGTAATCCTGGCCGCATCCGCCGGGACGGCCGGGCCATGTTGTGTACACATGGCACACTTGGTACCGTTGGTGTATGACGCAACCCGCACCCATAGAGTCCATCCGCGATGTGCGTGCTCACCTGGCCGAGGTGGTGGAGCGTGCCGACCGTGACGATGTGCCCACCGTGATTACGCGACGTGGTAGAGAGGTCGCCGCCGTCGTGTCCATTGAGGTGCTGCGCAAGTACCAGGAATGGGAAGAGCGCGAAATCAACCGGATCATCGACGAGCGCATGGCGAACCCCGAGGCGGGCGTCGCGATGGAGGACATCATGAGGGAGACGCTGGCGCGCAGTGAGTGAGTTCCGCACCGTCTTTCGGCCCGAGGCCCAAGAGGAGCTGCGTAAGATTCCCCGCGCCACGGCACTGCGCATCCTGGCCAAATTGACCGAGCTGGAAACCGATCCCCTGGGCTTCGGCACCACCGCTCTGGTGTCCCAGCCCGACCGCCGTCGGCTCCGTGTGGGTGACTACCGCGTCGTCTACACAATCGACAGAGGCGAGCTGGTGGTGTGGGTCGTGCACGTGGGGCATCGCTCCACCGTCTACGACACCTGAGAGGGCGTCCCGGCAGAGCTACGGAACCTCGCTCGGCGGTGGTGTCGGTGCGCCCGGCAGGCGGATCACCGCTTCCGTTCCCGGGCCGCCGTCCGCCGGGGCGCGCAGGACGATCTCGCCGCCCGATTCGCGGATCGTACGGGCGACGATCGACAGGCCCAGGCCCGAGCCGGGCAGCGCGCGGGCGGACTCCGAGCGCCAGAAGCGTTCGAAGACGTGCGGGAGGTCGGCGGGCGGGATGCCGGGGCCGTGGTCGCGGACCGTCAGCTCGCCCAGGTGCAGCCGGACGTGGAGGGTGCCGCCTGGCGGGCTGAACTTGACCGCGTTGTCGAGGACGTTGACCAGGGCCCGCTCCAGGGCGGCCGGCTCGGCCCGGACGTACCAGGGGGCCAGGGACGTTTCGAAGGTCAGTTCCGGGCCGCGCAGGCGGGCACGGTCCAGGGCGATGCGGGTGAGGTCGTGCCAGGGGACCACCTGGGGGGAGGCCGAGGTACCCGTCGCGGTCTTCTCCGGGCGGGCCAGCACCTGCAAGTCGCCGATGAGCGCGGCCAGTTCGGTCATCTGGGCCTTGACCGAGTCCAGCAGCGCCTTGCGGTCCGCCGGGGGGATCGGGCGGCCCGTGTCGTCGCTGCGGGCCAGGAGTTCGATGTTGGTGCGCAGGGAGGTCAGCGGGGTGCGCAGTTCGTGGCCCGCGTCGGCGATCAGCTGCGACTGGAGGTCCCGGGAGGAGGCCAGCGCCGCCGTCATGGCGTTGAAGGACGCGGAGAGCCGGGCGATCTCGTCGTCCGCCGAGCCGGACGGCGGGATGCGGACCGTGAGGTCCTCGGTGCGGGCGATGTGCTCGACGGTCTCGGCGAGCCGGTCGACCGGACGCAGTCCCGTACGGGCCACCCACAGGCCCGCCGCGCCGGCGCCGACGATGCCGACGCCGGAGACGGCGAGCAGGAACAGGGCGAGCCGGTTGAGCGGGTTGTCGATCTCGGAGAGCTGGCGGGAGAGGGAGACGGTCAGCCCGGTCTCCCCGTCGCGCCGGGTCAGTACGCGTACGTCCTCGCCCTTCGCGTTGACCCCGTCGTGCAGCGCCTCCGTGACAAGACCGAGCGCCACCGCCTGGTCGGAGCGCTGGACCGCGACCGGTGTCGACCCGGGACCCACGCAGCGCGTCCCGTCGGTCAGCACCACCTGCACGGACACCGTGCCGGGCGACATGTTCTGCGGAGTGTGCAGCGGGTCGTCGGGGCGGCAGTCACGGTACGTCTGGGTGAGGTAGCCCGCCCCCGCCTGCGACTTGCCCAGGGTGTTGTCCATCTCCGCCTGGAGCTGGCTGCGGGTCACCAGCCAGCACGCGGCCGCGCACAGGGCCACCGCGACCGCCACCGTGGTGGCGACCAGCAGTGAGAGCCGGGTGCGGATGCGCAGGGTGCGCAGCCGCTGGGCGAGCGAGGTCACGCGGGGCCGCCCGGCTGCGAGGCCGCGTCCGCGCGCAGCACGTACCCGACGCCCCGCACCGTGTGCACCAGACGCGGCTCACCGCCCGCCTCCGTCTTGCGGCGCAGGTACATCACGTACACGTCCAGCGAGTTCGAGGACGGCTCGAAGTCGAAGCCCCAGACCGACTTGAGGATCTGCTCGCGGGTGAGGACCTGACGCGGGTGTGCCAGGAACATCTCCAGCAACGTGAACTCGGTCCTGGTCAGGTCGACCTGACGGTCCCCGCGGGTCACCTCGCGGGTGATCATGTCCATCCGGAGGTCTTCGAAGGTCAGTACGTCACCGGGAGCGGACGGCAGCCCCGCCAGCGCCGCGTACGAGCTGCGCCGCAGCAACGCCCTTACCCGCGCGAAGAGTTCGTCCAGCTCGAACGGCTTGACCAGGTAGTCGTCGGCCCCCGCGTCCAGTCCCGAGACGCGGTCGCCGACCGTGTCGCGGGCCGTGAGCATCAGGATCGGTGTGGTGTCCCCGGCGTGCCGCATCCGCCGGGCGGCGGTCAGCCCGTCCATGCGCGGCATCTGGATGTCCAGGATGATCAGGTCCGGTGCGTACGTGGCCGTCTTCGTCAGCGCCTCGATGCCGTCGGCGGCGGTCTCCGTCCCGTACCCCTCGAAGGCCAGGCTGCGCCGGAGCGCCTCCCGCACGGCCGGTTCGTCGTCGACGATGAGGATGCGCTCGGTGCCGTGGGGGCGGTCCTCGGGGGGCGGGGCTGCGGAGCTCGCGGGGGTCATCGGGGCTTCCTGGTGTTCTCCGGTGGGCGGCGCGGGTCCACCCGGCTGGCGGGTCGGCCCGCTCGGCGGGTCGCGGCCCAGCTTTGCACGCCCGGGGGTGCCGGGCGGGTACGGCCGAGGCGTGTGCCGGGGTCGAGCCCGGAGGGGCGTCGGACGCGTGTGCCGGGGCGAGCCCGGGGGACGGCGGGAGCTGGGTGCCGAACCCGCCGGGTGGTCCTCGGGGACGGCGGGAGCTGGGTGCCGAACCCGCCGGGTGGTCCTCGGGGACGGCGGGAGCTGGGTGCCGAACCCACCGGGCGGCCCCTCGGGGGATGCGGGGGCTAGATGCCGAACCCGCCCAGGCGGTCCTCGGGGGACGACGGAGTCCCGCTCTCGGACGAGTCCTCGCCGCTGCCGCCCTTGCGGAGGCTGTCCAGGTCCGCCTTGACCGAGTCGACGGGGATCGCGAAACCGAGCCCGACACTGCCCGAGCTGCTGCCCGACCCCGAACTCGGCGCGTACATCGCGGAGTTGATCCCTATGACCTCACCACGCATGTTGATCAGCGCACCACCGGAGTTGCCCGGGTTCAGCGAGGCGTCCGTCTGGATCGCCTTGTACGTGGTCTTGGACGAGCCGGTGTCCCCGTTGAACCGCTCCCCGCCGAACTCGAACGGCCATCCACCGTCCTGCCCGCCCTGACCGCCCTGCGACTGCCCCTTGTCCTGGTCCTTCGAGACGGTGACGTCACGGTCGAGCGCGGAGACGATGCCGCTGGTGACCGTGCCGGACAGCCCCTCCGGCGAGCCGATCGCGACGACCTCCTCACCCACCTTGACGTCCTTGCTGCTGCCCAGCTTGGCGGTCGGCAGCTTGCTCGCGCCCTGGAGCTTGATCAGCGCGAGGTCCTTGTCGGGGTCGGTGCCGACCACCTTCGCGGTGTACGTCTTGCCCGTGGACAGGGTCACCTTCACCGTGTCCGCACCGGCCACCACGTGGTTGTTGGTGACGATCTCGCCGTCCCCGGTGATGATCACGCCGGAGCCGGTCGAGGCTCCCGCGCTCGACGTCGCGCTGATCTCGACGATGGCAGGGCCGACCGCCTGCGCCACGCCCGCGACCGTACCCATGCTGGACTGCGAGACGTTCGTACCGACCGCGCCCGTGCCGTTGCCGGTGCCGTCACCTCCGCCGGCGTACCGCTCGGTGACGTAGGCGGCCCCGCCGCCGACCGTGGCCGCGACGATCGCGACGGCGGCGAGGAGGGCGACCGGCCGTCCCGCGCGGGCCCGGTGCGCGGTCGGCGCGTGCCCGGGCGGCGGCGGGAAACCGGCGTACGACGGAGAGGGCTGCGGGACGGGCTGCGCGGCGTGCTGCGTGGAGGGCTGCTCGTCGCCGGGACGCGGGGTCTGCGGGGTCTCGTTCGTCATGCTCATGAGCTTCGCGACGCAGTATGAGAACTGGCTGAGGACAGCGTAAGAAGGCGGGCAGATTCCCGTATGCCCGATATAAGGGCGGCCGGAGCCGGCCCGGTCTGAGGGCGGCGGGATCAGGAGGGAGCCACCCCCCCCCCGGCGGTCAGGCGCAGCCGCAGGAGCGCCGCACGATCAGCGCGGAAGGGAACTGCTTGACGCGCTCGCGCCGGGAGCCCGCCACCCGCAGCCCGTCGTCCAGCACCAGGTCCACCGCCGCACGGGCCATCGCGGGCCGGTCCGAGGAGATCGTGGTCAGCGGCGGGTCGGTGAGGGCCGCCTCCTTGACGTCGTCGAACCCGGCCACCGCCAGTTCCCCCGGCACGTCGATGCGCAGCTCGCGGGCGGCCCGCAGTACGCCGATCGCCTGGTCGTCCGTGGAGCAGAAGATGGCCGGCGGGCGGTCGGGGCCCGCGAGCAGCTTCAGCGCGACCTGGTACGCCGAGTACCTGTCGTACGGGGCCTGGAACAGCCGGCCCTCCGTCGTCCTGCCCGACTCCCGCATGGCCCGGCGCCAGCCCTCCACGTGATCGGCGACCGGGTCACCGACGGACGGGGTGGACTCCACCCCGCCCAGGCAGGCCACGTACGCGTGGCCGTGCTCCAGGAGGTGGCGGGTGGCGAGCTGGGCGCCGCCCACGTCGTCGGTGACCACCGCGACGTCGTCGATCGCCTCGGGGCGCTCGTGCAGCAGCACCACCCGGGCGTCCCACGCGTCGATCTCCGCGGCCGCGCTCTCGGTCATGCCCTGGCTGACCAGGATGAGGCCCGAGACGCGCATGCCGAGGAAGGCGCGGAGGTAGTGCACCTCGCGCTCGTTGCGGTAGTCGGAGTTGCCGACGAGCACCATTTTCCCGCGCTCGGCGGCGGCCTGTTCGACCGCGTGGGCCATCTCCGCGAAGAACGGCTGCCGGGCGTCCGGCACGATCATCCCTATGAGGTCCGTCCGCCGGGACGCCATCGCCTGCGCGACCCGGTCCGGGCGGTAACCCAGCTCCTTGATCGCGGCGAGGACACGCTCGCGCGTGGCCGGGGCGACCGGCCTAGGTCCGTTGTTGATGACGTAACTGACGACCGCGGTCGAAGTCCCCGCCAGTCGCGCCACATCGTCCCGCGTCACCTTGGCCACGGGCTGGAGTCTACGCGGATGGACCAGGTCACAGGCCGGTCGTCGCAAGGATGTGGCCGACTTGGTACCGGATGCTCCGGTTACGGCCGAATCGGCTAATCCGCGCCCGCCGGTTCCGCCGGCCGGGTGACGGAGGCGGAGGCACGCGCCCGGGCCTTCTCGGCCTCCCGGCTGCTGTTCCGCTTCTCCGCCTCCTCGGCCGAGCGGTCGGTCTTCTCCGGCACGACGAAGCGGTAGCCGACGTTGCGGACGGTCCCGATCAGCGACTCGTTCTCGACGCCGAGCTTCGCCCGCAGCCGCCGTACGTGGACGTCGACCGTGCGCGTACCGCCGAAGTAGTCGTACCCCCAGACCTCCTGGAGCAGCTGCGCCCGGGTGAAGACCCGGCCGGGGTGCTGCGCCAGGTACTTCAGCAGCTCGAACTCCTTGAAGGTCAGGTCCAGGACCCGGCCCTTGAGCTTCGCGCTGTACGTCGCCTCGTCGACGGAGAGGTCGCCGTTGCGGATCTCGGTGGGGATGTCGTCGGCCGCCAGGTTCTGCCGGCCGGTCGCCAGCCGCAGCCGCGCCTCCACCTCGGCGGGCCCCGCCGTGTCCAGGAGTACGTCGTCGACACCCCAGTCCGCGCTGACGGCGGCGAGCCCGCCCTCCGTCACCACCAGGATGAGCGGACAGCCGGGCCCGGTGGACCGCAGCAGCTGGCACAGCGACCGCACCTGGGGGAGGTCGCGGCGGCCGTCGATCAGGATGGTGTCGGCCCCGGGGGTGTCCACGAGTGCGGGCCCTTCGGCGGGGGCGACCCGCACGTTGTGCAGCAGCAGGCCGAGGGCGGGAAGCACCTCCGTCGACGGCTGGAGGGCATTGGTGAGGAGCAGCAGAGAACTCATCGCGCCCCACCTGCCCGCACTGCCCGCATCACTTGCTGAGTCGTCGTTTTCGGTTGGTGCACGTTTCGCCTGCCCATAACGTCGGTTCCTCCTCGGTCCCTGCGAGGACGTTTACGGCACTGCTTCGTACTGCGTACTGCTCACTGCGTACTGCTCACTTCGAACTGCGTGGTGCTCCATTGCTAGGCGGAAGGCCCCCGCGCCCCGGGGTCCGACCTGCCCGTTTCCCGCTCTCTTGCCCTGTTCTTTCCCAGGCCTTTAGACCCGCGGAAAGCACAAAAGGACCCGGGGGCAACGGTGCCCGAGTCCTCTGCCCAGCAGAATAGCCCAACCGACAGCGCGGGTGACCGTGCGCTTGATCACTCCTGCCAACCGGTGCATCACCCTCCGTTCACTCCCCGTACGGGCGGAACAGCGGTCTCCGGAGCACTGACCACCGGCGACGCGGAGGCATTTGTACGGGTCCGGGCGGGGAGTACGGCACGGGGGGCGCACAGAAGCACGCGCGGGCGCGGACGCCGGACGCGGGGGCTCCGGCGGAGGGCGGGCGGTGCGCGGGCGGAGGGCGGGGGGTACGCGGGGGATGGCCCATCATGGACAGCTGACGAAAGGAGTGCCGCCATGGCAGCGGGCACCATCCGCTTTTGGGCGGCGGCCAAGGCCGCTGCCGGTACCGGTGAGGAGCCGTACGCGGCCGAGACCCTCGCCGAGGCACTGGACACGGTCCGTGCGCAGCACCCCGGGGAGCTGGTGCGGGTGCTCCAGCGGTGCTCGTTCCTGGTGGACGGCGATCCGGTCGGCACGCGCGACCACGGGACGGTACGGCTGGCCGAGGGCGGCACCGTCGAGGTGCTCCCGCCGTTCGCGGGAGGGTGACGGGACATGAGCAGCGACAGGAACGGTGACGGCCGGTACCCGTACGAGGGGCCGCCTTACGAGGGGGCATCGTACGAGGGTGTGCCGTACGAGGAGCCCTCGCAGCCCGGACAGCCCTCGCAGCCCTCGTACGGCCGGCAGCCCGCCGGGGAGCAGCAGTTCCAGGAGCCGGGCGGGCAGCTGCCGTCCGCCGAGGACCCGTACGCCACGCAGAGCTGGCAGGGGCAGACCTGGGACACCCAGTACCAGCCGGTGCAGCAGCCGGGCTACCAGCAGCAGCACCCGTACCAGCCGGAGCCGCAGCAGCCCCAGCACCCGCACCAGCCTCAGCACCACTCCCAGCCTCAGCAGCAGCACCAGCCTCAGCACCACTCCCAGCCTCAGCAGCAGCCCCAGCACCACCAGCCCCCATACTCGCCGTACGCGCAGGCCCCGCAGGCCCCGCACGCTCAGCAGGCGTCGTTTCCGCAGGGGAGTGCCGCCGACACCGCGTACCTGCCCTCGCAGGGCGGGAGCGGGCCCGTCGGTGGACCCTCCGGGGCGTATCCGCTGCCGCCTGAGGTTCCCGTGCGGGCGGCTGCCGCCGAGCCGGAGCCCGTGCACGGGTCGGCGGCTGCGCAGCCCCCGGCCCCGCAGGCGAACGCTCCGTACGACGATCCTGCCGCGCCCGCCTACAGCTCCCCGGCGACCCGTGGCAACGCCCGGATCACCGACGCCCAGCGTGCCCGCGCCGAGGGCAGGTCGCCGATCATCGACCCGGGGTTCAAGCCCGCGCTGCTGACGGCAGTGCTCGCGCTGCTGATCGCCGGGGCGGCGCTCGTCGGGCCGTTCGCGGTGGTGGTGCCGGTGGTGCTGCTACAGGCGGTCACGGCGGCCGGCTGGTTCCGGCTGAACGGGATGTGGCCCGCCCGGCAGGGCATCGCGCTCGCCTTCCTCGGCGGTCTGGTCGCGGACGCCGCGATCCTCGCCGTCGACACCGTGCACGCGCCCGTCGCGATCCTGGGCACGCTCGGGGTGTGGGTGCTGCTCACCCTCGTCCTGCACCTGCGCAACCGGATGCCCGCCGACGAGCGGCTGTACGCGCTCACCGCGGGCGTCACCACGGCCGCCCTGACCGTGGTCGCCGCGGGGCTGCTCGCGGCCGACGGCAAGGCGGCGACCGCCGGTGCGGTCGCGGTCGCGGCGGCCGTCGTGGCCCGCGCGCTGCCACTGCCCACTCCGGCCTCCGTCGTCGTCGCCCTGCTCGCCGCGGCGGGCGCGGGCATCGCGGCCGGCGGTGTGGGCGGGCTCGGCGGCGGCGGAGCGGTGATCGGCCTCGGGGCGGGGGTGTGCGCACTGATCGGGCTGCGGGTGGCGGCGTACGACTACCCGTCGAAGTTCGTGCACATGACGGCCGGGGTGGCCCTGCCGCTCGCCGCGGCGGCGCCCGCCGTCTACATGCTGGGCCGGGCCTTCGCCTGATCCAGTGCGCGGAGAGCGCCGTGTGCGCCCTGCGCGCCGCGTGCGCCGTGTGTGACGCGGTCCGTTCTCCCAGGGGTGCCGTACCCCGGGGGAGCGGGCCGTTCGGCGTTGGGCGGGAATGGTGTGGATCTCACCGGTTAGGCTCACGTTCAGTACGGGGGCCAACGAACGCGGGTGGGGGAAACACCGACAATGCGCGCACTTCGCATACTTCTGATCCTGGGCGTGATCCTCGGCGGCATCTTCGTCGCCGTGGACCGGCTCGCGGTCAACTACGCCGAGTCCGAGGTGGCGGCCAAGGTCCGCACGAGCCAGGGGCTTTCGGCCGAGCCGCAGATCGACATCAAGGGCTTCCCCTTCCTCACCCAGATCGTCTCCAAGGAGCTCGACCAGGTCGACGTCACGATGGACGGCGTCGAGGCGAACAGCGACGGCAAGCGGCTGCGGCTGGGCCGGATCACCGCCGAGCTCCACGACGTCGTCCTCACCAACAACTTCTCCTCCGCCACCGCGGCCCGCGCCACCGGCACCGCACTGATCAGCTACGCGGACCTGACGCGCGCGGCGGGCGACAAGGACGTCAAGGTCGGCTACGGCGAGAACGGCAAGGTCAAGGTGACCGGCACCGTCTCGGTCATGGGCCGGGAGATCTCCCGCAGCGTGCTGTCCACGGTGACCCTCATGGACGGCGGCAAGTCGATCTCGGTGCGCGCCGACGAGGTCCCCGGGCAGGGCATCCCGGGCATCGAGGACATGATCCGCAAGAAGATCGACTTCGTCCGTCAGATCGGCGGGCTGCCGAACGGGCTCAAGCTGGACAAGGTCACCCCGACCGCGTCCGGCGTGGAGATCGGCGTCGTCGGCACGAACGTGAAACTGGCGGGGTAGCGGCCGGGCAGCGGTCGATCAGCGGGCCGGAGAGCCGGCCGGACAGCGGGCCCGGCAGCGGGTCGGGCCGGATGGCGAGACGGAGGCGTCCAGTCCGCAGGACGTGAAGCGGTACGAGCGGTGCGAGGGGCCGGGACCACTGTCCCGGCCCCTCCTGCTGTCCCACAGGGTGGACGATCTCGTCTCAACATACGACACGCCGGTGACACGCCCACCCGTTCCTCCCTACGATCGGTCCCATGCAGCAGCGACAGGCGGACCTCACGAAGCGGCGGGCAGTAGACCTGTGCCGCGTCGCCGCCATGCTCTGTCGCCGCGCTGCCTGAGCGGGATCCCGGCCGGGCCGAGCCCCCGACTCCCGCTTCCCCAGGGCGATTTGCGCCCCCACTCCGTATTTCCGTGCCGCGTACCGACCCGTACCTACGGCTCCGCCGCCGTACCCGGACACCCGCGCACCGCCCCGCCGTAACTGCCCCGGAGGAGAAACACCATGAGCCGCAGCGACGTACTGGTAGACGCAGACTGGGTCGAGGCCCACCTCGACGACCCGAAGGTGGCCATCGTCGAGGTCGACGAGGACACCTCCGCGTACGAGAAGAACCACATCCGCAACGCGATCCGGATCGACTGGACCAAGGACCTCCAGGACCCGGTCCGTCGCGACTTCATCGACCAGGCCGGCTTCGAGAAGCTGCTGTCCGGGAAGGGCATCGGCAACGACACGACCGTCGTCCTGTACGGCGGCAACAACAACTGGTTCGCCAGCTACGCCTTCTGGTACTTCAAGCTCTACGGCCACGGCGACGTCCGCCTGCTGGACGGCGGCCGCAAGAAGTGGGAGCTGGACTCCCGCGACCTGGTCGCCGAGGTCCCCTCCCGCCCGGCCACCTCGTACAAGGCACAGCCGCAGGACGAGTCGATCCGCGCCTACCGCGACGACGTGATCAAGGCGATCAACAACCAGAACCTGGTCGACGTCCGCTCGCCCGACGAGTTCAGCGGCAAGCTGCTCGCCCCGGCGCACCTCCCGCAGGAGCAGTCGCAGCGCCCCGGCCACGTGCCCAGCGCCCGCAACATCCCGTGGTCGAAGAACGCCAACGACGACGGCACCTTCAAGTCGGACGACGAGCTCAAGGCCCTCTACGAGGCCGAGCAGGTCGATCTGGCGAAGGACACCATCGCGTACTGCCGCATCGGCGAGCGCTCGGCCCTGACCTGGTTCGTCCTGCACGAGCTGCTCGGTGTCGAGAACGTCAAGAACTACGACGGCTCGTGGACCGAGTACGGCTCCCTGGTCGGCGTGCCGATCGAGCTCGGCGCCAACAAGTAGGCCTCCTCCCCCTCGTAGGCCCTCCCCCTCGTAAGTCCCCTCCCTCCCTCGTTTTAAGGACTGAACCATGTGTGGAGCCAAGGCAGGCGGCCCCGACGCCTCGACCATCAAGCCCGGTGAGACCACCATCCAGGGCAGCGTCACCAAGGACGGCGAGCCGGTGACGGGCTACGTCCGTCTGCTGGACTCGACCGGTGAATTCACGGCCGAGGTCCCCACCTCCGCCACCGGACAGTTCCGCTTCTACGCGGCCGAGGGCACCTGGACGGTGCGCGCCCTGGTCCCCGGCGGCACGGCGGACCGTACGGTCGTGGCCCAGACGGGCGGTCTGGCGGAGGTCGCGATCGCGGTCTGAGCACCGAGCGGCGCACGGAACCGGCCGGAGGGCCGCACTCACAGGGGGTTGGACGCTTGCCTGTGACGAAGGGTGCGGTTCTCCGGCCCCGTGCGTTGTCCGGGCCCGAGCCGCACGGGCCCGTCCGGGGCCCCGCGCCGTTAGGGTTCCGCGTATGTCGAAGAAGCTCGTGATCAAGGTGACCGCGGGGGCCGATGCCCCGGAGCGGTGCTCGCAGGCGTTCACGGTGGCCGCGGTGGCGGTGGCCAGTGGGGTCGAGGTGTCGCTCTGGCTGACCGGGGAGTCGTCCTGGTTCGCGGTGCCGGGCAGGGCGGCCGAGTTCGAGCTGCCGCACGCCGCCCCGCTGCCGGACCTCATCGAGTCGGTCCTCGCGGGCGGGCGGATCACGCTCTGCACGCAGTGCGCGGCCCGGCGGGAGATCACCGAGGACGGGGTGCTGGACGGTGTACGGATCGCGGGCGCCCAGGTCTTCGTCAGCGAGATCATGGGCGACGGGGTCCAGGCGCTCGTCTACTAGAAGTGCAGGAGACGGGCTCAGTACGGCCGGTCCCGTTTGCTCCGGCCGTCCAGTTCGTCCCACCAGTCGTCCGAGCGGTCGTCACCCGTGGTCTCGTCCCACCACCGGTCGCCGGGCCCCCGCCGGTTCGCGACGATGGCCGCGAACGGCGGAATCAGCGCCGCGACCACGCACATGCCCACCGCCACCGGCACCGACCACAGCCGGACCAGGGCGCACGCGGTGATGAAGAGGACCAGGCACGTCCCCATCATCAGGAAGTAGTCGCGGCGGCGACGTGCGTACATGTCTCCACCGTACGGCGGTCGGCCCAGCGCGACGAACCTCACCGAGAGGGCTCGGCCCCGGCCGACTAAGCTGAGGGCGGCCCGTACCCACCTCTCGATCGTCGCAAGGAGCACCACGTGCTTGAGGCTTTCTTCTCCGCCCTGCTGGTCCTGGTCTGCGTAGGCGTCCTCGCCTTCGCCGGTCTGACCGTGAAGAAGCTCTACCAGGGCCAGCGCTAGTTCCCGACCGGCCCTCTCCCGCCGTCACCCCCTACACAGATCGCCTGAGCCCCTCATGATCGAGATCCCGTCCGACCTGCACCCGGACCTCGTCCCCCTCGTCTTCCTTCTCGGAAAGTGGACGGGTGCGGGCGTCACCGACTTCCCCGGCCAGGAGAAGGCCAACTTCGGCCAGGAAGTCACCTTCAGCCACGACGGCCGCGACTTCCTGGAGTACGTCTCGCACTCCTGGATCCTGGACGCCGAGGGCAACAAGGTGAAGCCCCTGGAGACCGAGTCCGGCTTCTGGCGCATCGACAAGGACCGCAAGGTCGAGGTCGTCATGACCCGCGACAGCGGTGTCGTCGAGATCTGGTACGGCGAGCTGGCCGCGCAGAAGCCGCAGATCGACCTGGTCACCGACGCCGTCGCACGGACCGCCGCCTCGGGCCCGTACACCGGTGGCAAGCGGCTGTACGGCTATGTGAAGAGCGACCTGATGTGGGTCGGCGAGAAGGCCACCCCCGAGGTCGAGCTGCGCCCGTACATGTCGGCGCACCTGAAGAAGACCGTGACGCCCGAGGAGGTCGAGGCCATGGCCAAGAACCTCCCCGACATGCCGGACGACGGCATCGCGTTCTTCCGCTGAGCCCGCCGGGCCCGCCGACTCCTCCGGTTGCTCACCGCGCTGCCTACACTGGGCCGTGTGGTGAGCACCGACTGGAAAAGTGACCTGCGGCAGCGCGGCTACCGGCTGACACCGCAACGGCAGCTCGTGCTGGAGGCCGTCGACGCGCTGGAGCACGGTACGCCCGACGAGATCCTCGTCGAGGTGCGCAAAACCGCGTCCGGCGTCAACATCTCCACCGTCTACCGCACCCTGGAGCTGCTGGAGGAGCTCGGGCTCGTCAGCCATGCCCACCTCGGGCACGGCGCGCCCACCTACCACCTCGCCGACCGGCACCACCATCTGCACCTGGTGTGCCGGCACTGCTCCGAGGTCATCGAGGCGGACGTCGAGGTGGCGGGGGACTTCATCGCGAAACTCCGCTCGGGATTCGGCTTCGAGACCGATATGAAGCACTTCGCGATCTTCGGGGTGTGCGCCGCGTGCACGGCGAAGAAGGATGCGGCGGGCGAGTAGCCCACGAGTCGTAGGCTGGGGTGCATGACGAGTCCCCTGCTTGCCCTGCCCGGAGCCGTTCCCGCCGAGGGGCGTGACGAAGGAGTCGCCGCGCACTACGGCGACCTGTTCCGTGAACAGCGCTCGCTCGCGGACGGGAAGGGGTTCGTCGACCTCTCGCACCGGGGCGTACTGAGCGTCAGCGGCGCCGACCGGCTCGGCTGGCTGCACCTGCTGATCACCCAGCACGTGACGGAGCTGCCCGCCGGGCAGGCGACCGAGGCGCTGGTGCTGACCGCCAACGGGCACGTGGAGCACGCCCTCTACCTGGTGGACGACGGCGAGACGACCTGGGTGCACGTGGAGCCCGGCACCCAGGGCGAGCTGATCGCCTACCTGGAGGGCATGAAGTTCTTCTACCGGGTGGAAGTCGCCGACCGCACCGAGGAGTTCGCGGTGGTGTGGCTGCCCGCCGGTTCCATCGCCGAAGTCCCCCCGGACGTGGTCGTACGGGAGACCCCGCACGGGCGGGACCTCTTCCTGCCGCGCAAGGACCTGGAAACGTACGCCGCCGGATACGGGCCGGCGGCCGGTGTCCTGGCGTACGAGGCACTGCGGGTCGAGGGGCACCGCCCCCGCCTCGGCTTCGAGACCGACCACCGGACCATCCCGCACGAGCTCGGCTGGATCGGCAGCGCCGTACACCTTCAGAAGGGCTGCTACCGGGGGCAGGAGACCGTCGCCCGCGTGCAGAACCTCGGGAAGCCGCCGCGCCGTCTCGTCTTCCTGCACCTGGACGGCAGCGAAGTGCACCTGCCGCCGTCCGGTACCCCGCTGCGGCTCGCGTCGGACGGCCCCGAGGGACGCCAGATCGGGTTCGTCACCACCGCCGTGCGCCACCACGAACTCGGCCCGATCGCCCTCGCCCTGGTCAAGCGGAACGTGGCGCTGGACGCCGGGCTGCTGGCCGGGGACACCGCGGCGGCACAGGAAGTGGTCGTCGAGCCGTAGGCGTACCGGCGGGCAGGCGACGGGCGGCGTACCCGCGGGCGGCGTACCCGCGGCAGCAGGCCTGCGCCCGTCACCCGTCAGACGTCGATCAGCACCGTGAACGGGCCGTGGTTCGTCAGGGACACCCGCATGTCCGCGCCGAACCGGCCCGTCTCCACCGTCGCGCCCAGCTTCCGCAGCTGCGCCACCACCTCGTCGACCAGCGGCTCGGCGACCTCGCCCGGAGCCGCGGCGTTCCAGGTGGGGCGCCGGCCCTTCCGGGCGTCCCCGTACAGAGTGAATTGCGAAATCACGAGAAGTGGCGCATTTACGTCGGAGCAGGACTTCTCGCCCTCAAGAATCCGCACCGACCACAGCTTGCGCGCCAGCTGCGCCGCCTTCTCGGGCGTGTCCTCGTGAGTCACTCCCACCAGGACACACAGGCCCTCGCCGACGACTTCGCCGACCGTCTCGCCACCGACGACGACGCTCGCACCGTCCACCCTCTGCACCACAGCTCGCATGACGACCATGATGCCTTTTCCCGATGTCCTTCTTCGTACAAGGGCCATACGGGTGCAGTGTTCCTGCGTCGATACGGGAAGGAGTGGCACGATGCGGGGCAAGGCGGTGCGCCGCACCGTTCGAGGGGACGGAAATTCATGAGCACTTCTGGCGCCGGGCGAGGGTCCGGTCCCGTACCGATGCAAATGGCACCCATGGTGGAGGCGGTCCGGGCACCCGCGCCACGCTCCGCCCGCTCCGCGTGCGGCGGGGACTCTCCCGTACTCCCCGCGCACCCACGGCCCGAGCTGTCCTTGCTGGGGCTGCCGCAGCTGCGGACCCTGCGCAGGGACGCGCAGCGCGACGAGGCCGATCTGAGCTACGTACGCCGGCTGCTGCACGGCCGTATCGACATCCTCCGTGCCGAGCTGGCCCGGCGGGGCGGGCCGCAGTCGCCTGTGGTCGAGCGGCTCTCCGAGATCCTCGCCGACAGTCCCTCGCGGCACCGGTCGTCCGCCCGGCACGTGACGCTGTCCACGCCGCGCAACGAGGAGTACCGGCGGCTGGCGGCGGACATGCTCGCGGAGGTCGAACTGTCCGACCTCGGCGCCCGGACGGACGAAGAGCTGCACGCGGGAATGGGCCGCCTGATCGGCTACGAGCAGCAGGTTTCCCGGGAACGGCAGCAGCTCCAGCGGACCGCCGACGATTGCAGTGCGGAGATCGCCCGCAGGTACCGTGAGGGCGAAGCACAAGTAGACGATCTGCTCCACTGAGGTCCACGCCCGGAGATCCGGGCGGCTCCCGGTACGGGCGGATCACCGTTCGCGCCCGTCCGGAAGGCCAAGTCGACGATGACCTCCTCCAGCACCACCGCAGCCCCCGCCATACCCCCGGTTCTCGCCGAAGTCGTCCGATCCGGCTTCGTCGAGGGCCATCACCGGGGCTCGCTGGTCGTCCTGGCGGCGGACGGCGGTGTGGAGCTGGCCCTGGGCGACGTGAACGCGCCCGTCTTCCCCCGGTCCAGCAACAAGCCGATGCAGGCCGCCGCCCTGCTGCGGGCCGGTCTCGACCTCTCGGGGGAACGCCTCGCGCTGGCCGCCGCGAGCCACTCCGGCGAGGACTTCCACCTCGGCCTCGTCCGCACGATGCTCGGCGAGTACGGGCTGACCGAGGCCGACCTCCAGACGCCCCCCGATCTGCCGCTGGACCCCGTGGAGGCCGAGTCGTACCTGGCGTCGGGCCGGGTCCGCGAGCGCGTCACCATGAACTGCTCCGGCAAGCACGCCGCGATGATCGCCGCCTGCCGGGCCAACGGCTGGGACACCGCCACCTACCTGGACCCGGCGCACCCGCTCCAGCAGCTGGTCCTCGAGTGCGTGGAGCGGGCGAGCGGCGAGCGGGTCACCGCGGTCGGCACGGACGGCTGCGGGGCCCCGCTGATGGCGCTCAGCCTCACCGGTCTCGCGCGCGCCTTCCGCCACTTCGTGCTCGCCGAGCCCGGCTCCCCGGAGCGCCGGGTGGCGGACGCCATGCGGGCGCACCCGGAGTACGTGGCGGGGACCAGGCGCCCCGACACCTGGCTGATGACGGCGGTGCCCGGCGTGCTGTCGAAGATGGGCGCCGAGGCGGTGCAGGCGGTGGCCCTGCCGGACGGGCGGGCCCTCGCTTTCAAGATCGACGACGGCGCGGTGCGCGCGCTGGGACCGGTCCTGGCCAGGGCGCTCGGGATGCTCGGGGTGACCGGCGAGGTGGTCGCGCGGATCGGTGAGGCGCCGCTGCTCGGGGGCCCGGTCAGGGTCGGCGAAATCCGGGCGACTTTCTGAGTGGGGTGTGTTTAGCGTGGGCGCATGAGTGCCCACGCTGACCCCGCTGCCGCCGATTCCTCGCCCGCTGCCGGCTCTTCACCCGCTGCCGATTCCTCGCCCGCTGCCGGCTCTTCACCCGCTGCCGGCTCTGCCGCCGTTTCTGCCGGTGCCACTTCCGCTGCTTCCGACGCTGCCCGCACCGCCGTTCCGGGCTCCGCTCCCGCCGGTGGCGCCCTTGAGGTGCGGACCATTTCCGAGGCCGATTTCCCCGGCTGGGCGCGGGCCAACCACACCGGGTTCCTCAATTCCACGCCGTACAGCGACGAGGACCTCGCGCTGCGGCTGTCGCGCGTGGACCTGGGGCGGACGCGCGGTGCGTTCGACGGGGGCAGGTGCGTGGCGACGTTCCGGTCCTTCGCGCAGCAGCTCACCGTCCCCGGCGGCGGGTTCGTGCAGGCGGACGCCGTAACCAGCGTGTCGGTGTCGCCCACGCACCGGCGGCGCGGCCTGCTCGGCCGGATGATGCGCGAGGACCTCCGCGTGGCGAAGGAACGCGGTGACGTGGTCGCGACGCTCGTCGCGGCCGAGTACCCCATCTACGGGCGGTACGGGTTCGGCCACGCGACCTCGGTCACCTCGTGGGAGATCGACGTGCACCGCACAGGTCTCGACCCCCACCGGGCGGGACCCGACTGCGGCGGCCGGATCGACCTCGTCGACGCGGCGGACGTGAGGAAGCTGGGCCCCGAGCTGCACGAGAAGCTGCGGGCCGCACAGCCCGGCGCGATCGACCGGAACGACGCCTGGTGGGAGAACAGGACGGGTGCCACCCAGTACGCCTACGACCCGTACAAGCCGTCCTTCTTCGCGGTCTACCGTGCGCCGGACTCGGCGGGCGGCGAGGTGGAGGGCCTGGCCGTCTACCGGGCCGACGACAAGTGGGGGGACGGCAAGCAGCCGCTGAACACGGTGAGCGTGGGCGACCTGATCGCGACCACGCCCGCCGCCCAGCGCGCGCTGTGGCGGTTCCTGTGCTCGATCGACTGGGTGGCGAAGGTGCGGACCGGCTACCGGGCGCCCGACGACCTGCTGCCGGAACTGCTGCCCGACCCGAGGGCGGCGAGAGCGGTCACGGTGGCGGACTGGCTGTGGGTGCGGGTGCTGGACGTCGTACGGGCGCTGGAGGCGCGGACGTACGAGAGGAGCGGGTCGGTGGTGCTGGAGGTGGTGGACCGGCTGGGACCGGCCCAGGGACGCTTCCGGCTCTCCGTGGCGGAGTCGGGCGCAGCGACGTGCGAGCCGACTGCCGAGGATGCTGAACTCACGCTGGATGTACGGGAGTTGAGCGCCCTGTATCTGGGGGGCCGGTCTGCGGTGCGGATGCTGGCGCTGGGCGAGGTGTCCGAGGCTTCGGGCGGGGTGGCTGCCCGGGTGGACGGGCTGTTCCGGACGGCCCGCCAGCCGTGGTGTCCGGACATCTTCTGAGCCCTGGGGCGGTGGCGTGCCTCAGCTGAAGGCGGACTGGCCGAGGATGACGAGGGCGACGGAGCCGATGCCGAGGCAGGCGGTGTTCCTGGTCTTGACTCCCACGGTGAGGAAGCCGACGGCGGCGACGCCGAGGATGCCGAAGCGGCCCTCGATCACTTCGCCGATGAAGTAGGCGCCGAGGAGGAGGAGTGCGACGAGTGGCATGGGGATCACTCCCTGGAGATGAGGATGGTGAGTTTGTTGCCAACAAGCTTTACTGGACGCGAAGTTGGGCCATCTGTCGAAACTTGGCAACCAACTCACCAGGGTTGTCCCCATCACCCAAGAACTTTTAACCAGGTTCGCCAACAACTCCCGTTGGATGGCGTGAAGTTGTAGTGTTCTGGTTGTGAGCACTGCTGGCGCTGCCGTGAACGGCAGGAAAAGGTCGCACCGAGAAGTGGCCGACGAGCTGCGGGCCCGGATCAGGGCCAGGCAGCTGCGCCCGGGTGACCGGATGCCCACCCAGGCCCAGCTTGCCGAGGAGTTCGGGGTCGAGCGGGGTGCGATCCGGCAGGCGCTGCGCATCCTCCAGGAGGAGCGGCTGCTGGTGAACGTCACCAAGGGCTCGCCCGCGACGATCGCCGATGACGCGCCCGCGGCCCTCGCCCGGCCCGCCGCCGGGCCGCAGCCGACGATGGTCGCGCTGGGCTCGCGCGTCACGGAGGCCTTCAAGGCCCCGCACGTGCGGATCGACGCGTTGTGCCTGACGGCGGTGTCGCTGACGCTGGCGTTCGGGGACGCGTTGCGGCTGGTCCACGAGGGGCAGGTGAGCCCGGCCAAGGTGTCCGTGCGGGTGCTGCTGCCGAGCCGGAGCATCGACCTGGCGTTCCCGACGCCGGTGGCCGACGGGAGCGACGAGCGGCTGCACCGGCGCTGGCTGGCACAGCGCAACGCCCAGGGCCAGGTCCTGCGGCACAACCTCCGCAATCTGCGCCGTACGCACGGCATCGACGTGGAGGTGGTCTTCCGCGCCCTGCCGTTCACCCCGCCGGTGAAGCTGTACCTCCTGAACGGCTCCGAGGCGCTTTTCGCGTACTACATGATCACCAAGCAGCAGGAGCAGTTCGACGACCACGAACCGCTGGAGATGTACGACACGGTGGGCACCCGGTCGATGCTCTTCCCCTTCGCCCAGGAGTCCGGCGGCCGGCGCGACGCGACGTTCGTCGAGCAGTCCCAGCTGTGGTTCGACTCGATCTGGAACACGATCAGCCAGGACCTGACGCTGGCCGCCGAATCCTGAGGGGCGGGGCCTGAGGGGGCGGGCCCGAGGGGTGGGGCCCCGGGGCCGGGGCCATATCCGGCTCAGGTGTGCACGCCGTACGGCCCGAGGACCTGGAGGGCGAGCACGGTGACCCCGACGGCCGCGCAGGCGGGGTGCCGCGACTTGATCCCGATGGCGATCAGCAGGACGCCGATGGCGCCGGGGGTCCCGTACCGCCATTCGACGAACTTCTCGAAGCCCAGCACGAAGGCGGTGGAGAGCAGCAGCAGGACAGGCACGGGTCCCTCCCTCGGGAACGGTGGCGGCACGGGGCGTGGTGGCGCGTGTGCCGCGACGCGGGTGGTGTGGGTGGCGCGGCACGGGAGCCGTGCGCGACAGGGAGGCGACGCTGCCTCGACCAGGTTGGCCAACTGCCAACCAACTACACCCAAGTTGTCCCCACTTGGTCGCGATCCATAAACAACTTACAAACAACTCCCGTCAGATGGCCGCGAGTTGTAGCGTTGGGACGTGAGTCAGGAGAGCAACGCGATGGACGGCAGAAGGCGCTCGCACCAGGAGGTGGCCGACACCCTGCGCGAACGCATCCGCAGGGGAGAGCTGAAGGCCGGTGTCCACATGCCGACCCAGTCGAGACTGGCCGAGGAGTTCTGCGTCGAGCGGGGGGTCGTCCGGCAGGCGCTGCGCATCCTGCACGGCGAGGGGCTGCTCACCGAGGCGAGACGGGGTGCCCCGGCCCGCGTCGCGGAGAACTCCCCGCTGGCGGCGGCCGGGAACCCCGAGACGGGCCAGCCGCAGCCGACCCTCAGTGCGCTGGGCGCGCGGCTCGCCGAGGCGTTCACCGCCCAGGACGTGCACATCGACGCCCTCAGCCTGACGGCGGAGTCACTGATGCTGGCCCTCGCCCAGCCGATGCGGCTGATCCACGAGAACCGCGTCGGGCCGAGGAGCATCACCGCCCGGATCCTGCTGCCCGCCAGGAACATCGAGCTTGCCTTCCCCAAGGGCCTGGACGAGGGCGCCGACGAGGAGAGACTGGTCCACGAACGCTGGCTGCAGCAGCGCAACGCCCAGGGCCAGGTACTCCAGCACAATCTCCGCAACCTCCGCCGCTCGCACGGCATCGACGTCCAGGTGCAGTTCCGCGCCCTGCCCTTCACCCCGCCCGTGAAGCTCTACGTACTCAACCGGGCCGAGGCCCTCTTCGCGTACTACGCGGTCGCCAAGCGGCACGAGGAGATCGAGGACACCAACCTGGAGATGTACGACGCCCTGGGCACGGAGGCGGTGCTCTTCAGGTTCGACAGCAAGGCGGGACCGCGCGACGAGGCATTCGTCGAGCAATCAGCACAATGGTTCGACGCGCTCTGGAACACCATCACGTCACCGCTCACACTCGGCTAGTGACCCCCAAATCCAGTGACCTGGCCTCGCAATCGACCACCGGTGCGGGACGGGTGGCGCCGGTGCCCGAGTGGGCCGACCAAGCCATCGCCGGCGCCACCTGCGTGCTCTTCGACTTCGACGGACCCATCTGCGGCCTCTTCGCCGGCCACCGCGCGCCGCACATAGCGAACAGGCTGATCGACTGGCTGGGCGAGCAGGGGATCGGTGTGCCGCTTTCCGCCGAGGACCGGCGGGATCCGCACGCCGTACTGCGACGGGTGGGCGCCATGCATCGCGGGGACAGCGCGCTCGTACGTGCGCTGGAACAGGCACTCACCGAAGAGGAGCTGCACGCCACTGGCAGCGCGACCCCCACTCCCCACGTCGACAAGCTGATCCGGATGTGGTCCGAGCGAGGTGTGCCGCTTGCCATCGTCACCAACAACTCCGCGCTCGCGGCCGCCCGTTACGTTGAGGCGCACGGCCTCGCCCCCTGCTTCGACCGCCACATATACGGCCGCACCGCGGACCTGGAACGACTCAAGCCCGACCCGGACTGCCTCAACCGTGCGCTGCGGGCGCTGGGCGCGGCCCCCGCGAAGTCCCTGATGATCGGAGACACCCCGTCGGACCTCTACGCCGCGCAGCGGGCCGGCGTCGCCTTCCTCGGCTACGCGAAGGACGGACTCCGGCTGGCGCGACTGCGGGAGGCGGGTGCGGAAGCAGTGGTGGACTCGCTGGGCCGGGTGCTGGAGGTGGTGGAACGGGGCTGAGCGGGTCCCGCGCGGGCGGCCCGCCGCAGGGCGCCGACGGGCCGGTACGGAAGGCCCCTGGCACCGTGCTCCAGGGCCACTACCCGGCGGCGGAGCGGCTGATCGAGCTGGAGGACGGGTCGGAGCTGAACACCGTCGACGTCCTCGGCCTCGGCGCACCCCTGTTCCGGCACGTGAGCGACCAGGACCCGCACTCGATGGGCTCGCGGTTCGTCCAGGCGACGCAGGAGTGGTTCGACTGCGTCCGGGACCTGCTCGCCCAGTAGCGTCCCTTCGCCGATCCGCTCCGGAACTCCCGTACGCACGGATGAATCACGGATGTGCGTGCCAGGTGCGGCGCTCCCTCTCACCTTCACGGCGTACAGTCCCGCACCCGCACGAGGGGCCGGCGCGTTCGAGCTCCGCTCTGCCACTAATCTGGCCGCCCCTGATGTCATCGCTGATGTCACTGTGCAATCTGCGGGAGCGGTTTGTGGATGGTTTCCCGACGTCCGTGTGCGCCGTGCGCGAGCCGGGCGGGTCGCGGCCGCTCACGCCGGAGACGGACATGGCTTCCGTCTACGACGCCTTCGTATCGGCGGCGACCCTGCACGGCGAGATGACCCGGGGATTCCACCACCACAACTTCCTGGTCCCACTCACCGAGCCCATGGCCCGCCTGGTGGGCCGGCCGCCCGATACCCCGGTCACCGTCCGGCTGCGGGCACCGGACGTACTGCCGGTGGTCATCAGGACCTGGCAGGACGAGGCGCAGGTGCTCGACAGCCTCAAGGGCGCGCTGCTCAACGTTCCAAAGTGCCTCGCCAGGAGTGCGGACTCCGCCGTGCTCAGCTACGTCGAGGGCGTCCCCCTCTCCAGCGTCTGCCAGAACGGGAAGCCCGTCGACCCGCTGCTGATCGAGGGCCTCGCCACGCTGCTGGCGGAGATGGCCGTCGTACCCCGGGAGGCCTTGCCCCCGCTGCCCGGCGACTGGCCGGCGGACGGAGACAGCAGGGCCTTCCTGCGGCACCTCGCCGTGCTCACCGACCGGGATGTCCGGCAGGCCAACCGGACGGAGTTCGGCGCTCTGTTCATGGCGCTGGGCATTGCGGACGACGCGATACTGGCGTTCGCGGGACGGGTGCCGCGCATGGCCCGGCGTCCGTTCGGCCTGATCCACACCGATCTGCACCGCGACAATGTGATCTTCTCGTACCACGGTGCTCCGCCGCTCATCTGCGTCGACTGGGAACTCGCCGGATACGGCGATCCGCTGCACGACCTCGCCACCCACCTCGTACGGATGAAGTATCCGGCCGACCAGGTACCCGAGGTGCGCGAGGCGTGGCTCCGGGCGATGCGCCGGTTCCGGCCCGAGGCCGTGACCGGGATGGACGACGACCTGCGTCACTACGTCGAGTTCGAACGCGCCCAGTCCGTCTACCCGGACGTCATGCGCGCCGCGCGCTCGCTCGGCGCCGAGCGCGAGCCCGTGCGGCTCAAGGACGCGGCGAAGTCGGTGCGCGGCGCACTGCTCGCGGCGCGCACCCCACTGCGCCTGGAGAAGGTGGCGCCCCTTCCCGAGATCGAGGGACATCTCCGCCGGTGGCACGCGGCGCGGTGCCGCCGCAGCGGCCGGACGGGACAAGGGCTGCCGGCGGTCCTCTGGGCGAGTCCCGGGACGCTGTCGGAGCAGGGGATCAACGACGTGCTCATGGCCGAGCAGGCGGCTGCCGGGGAGCAGGTCCTGACGGGCACCGGGCACCGCAACACCGTCGTGCGGGAGGGGGGACGATCCGTCGTCGTGCGCCGACGGCTGCCCTGCGCCGCCCGCAGGGAACACTGCTTCAACGACGAGTCCATCGTGCTGGCGGCGCTGGCACAGGCGGAGGGAGTCCGCGCGCCCCGGGTACTGGCGCGGGGAGAGAGCTCCCCGGCGGGCCCGTTCATCGTGCACACCTACGGGGGTCCGGAGGGCCGGGCTCCCGAGCACCCGGTGGACGGACTGCTGCCGCGGGAGGCGGACGACCTGGTGGACCAGCTCGCCGCGCTGACCCGGGTCGACGTGGGACACCTGCTGCCGCGACTCGAGCCAGGAGGCTTCTACCACTGGCTCAGCGAACAACTGGTGGCCCTCGTCGACCGGCTCCCCGACAAGTCGCTGCGGCTCGCCCGCGAGCTGGGCCTCCCCGCTGCGGCCCGGCTCCGGGAGATCCTGGGCCGGCGTTCGGTCACTCCGCGCACCCCCGCGCTGCTGCACGGCGATCTGAACCCCTGGAATCTGGTCCGTGCGGTGGCCCCCGGTCAACTCACGCTCATCGACTGGGAGATGGCGCTGGTCGGTGATCCGCTCTACGACCTGGTGCGCCACCTCCACCTTACGCCCCACAGCGCGCAGACCCGGGGGCGCATGCTGAAGCGATGGAGGAGGCTCCTGGGCACGCCGTACACCGTGGGCTGGGAGCGGGACGTCCGTACCTACCGTCGGCTCGAGCTCTTCCGTTCCTCGTACATCGACCTCGACCGGCTCGTCACGGGAACGGAGCTGGACGCCCCGAACGTGCAGCGCGCCGTCGATTCGTACGCGGCGACGCTGAGCGCGGTCACCGCGCAGTTCGACCTGCGCCATCCGCGCGTGGCGAACCCGTACCTGGCGGTGGCGCTCATCCGGCGCGACCAGGAGGGTGCGGCCGTGGCCCCGGCCTCCGGCGCACTCCCGCTGTCCGCCCCCTCCGGCTGAGCGGCCGGCCGGCCCGGCCTGCCTAGGATGGCCGTCCGGTACGTCCCAGGCGGGCAGGGAGTGAAGTCGTGAGTGAGTCCGGGGAGGCGGGGCAGGCCCCCGGCCTGCGGGAGCTGAAGAAGCGGCGCACGTATGCCGCGATCTCCGACGCCGCCATCGGGCTCTTCCTGGAGCGGGGCTTCGACGCGGTGTCGGTGGCCGAGGTGGCGGCGGCGGCAGAGGTGTCGAAGCCGACGCTCTTCCGGTACTTCCCCGCCAAGGAGGACCTGGCGCTGCACCGGTTCGCCGACCACGAGGACGAGTCGGCGCGGGTGGTGGCCGGCGGGCGGGAGGCGGGCCTGGGGCCGCTGGACGCGCTGGAGCGGCACCTGCTGGCCGCACTGGAGCGGCGGGACCCCGTCACCGGTCTGTGCGACGACCCGGCGGTGCT
Source organism: Streptomyces sp. NPDC058663 (assembly GCF_042716745.1). Taxonomy (NCBI): domain Bacteria; kingdom Bacillati; phylum Actinomycetota; class Actinomycetes; order Kitasatosporales; family Streptomycetaceae; genus Streptomyces; species Streptomyces sp. NPDC058663. Next base: position 105,774 of record NZ_JBHXRV010000011.1, on the reverse strand, counting down.
GGCCTATCAGCGGCTGCTCTACGGGACGCCGAGCCTGCTGGCCCGGCTGTTCGTGTACACCCGGCGCTCGGAGGCCGCACTGGCCACCGCGCTCGGCGGCGACCTGCGCGCGCGGCTCGCCGCCGGCCAGCTGGTGGTCGTGCTGCGCACCCTCGCCGAGGAGAACTGGCGCCGGATCGAGTCCGGCGAGAGCGCCGACGAGGTGGCGCCGGGCGCCGTGGCAGCGGCGGAGCTGGCCTTCGGACAGCTGAGGGCGGGGCTGGACCTGTAGCGGGCCGCTCCCGCCCGCCGCGCCTTCAACCGGCCGACTCCGTACGCCGCTTGGGGAAGCCGTGGGTGCGGGCGGCCAGGACCAGGAGGAGGACCGGGACCAGCAGGGCCAGCACGCTCCACGGGAAGGACGTCGGGCCCAGCGCCCCGAGCAGGATGCCGCCCGCGACTCCGCCGCCCGCCATGGCCGCGTTCCAGAGGGTGACCAGCATGGCCTGGGCGGCGTCGGCGTGTGCGCCGCCCGCGTCGCCCGCCGCCGTCTGGAGCAGGGTGGGGGCGCCGCCCCAGCCGAGGCCCCAGAGGACCACCGCGGCGTACACCGTCGCCGTGCTGCCGGAGAGCAGCGCCAGCAGGGTCGCGGCGGCCGCGATCAGCAGGGTGGCGCCGATCATCAGGGTGCGCAGCCGGCGGTGGATGTGGGCGCCGACGATCCAGATGCTCAGCAGCGAGGCACCGCCGAAGACGAGCAGGACGAGGTCGGTGGAGTCGCCCATGCCCAGCTCGGTGAGGAAGGTGGCGATGAACGTGTAGAGGATGGTGTGCGCGAGGACGAAGACCAGAGTGACGGCCAGCACGGGGGCCACCCCGGGAACGCGCAGGGCGCTCAACAGGCTCGGCGCCTTCGGCTGCGTGTCCCGTGCCGGGGTGTTCCCGCGGCGCGGGCGGCCGGGGAAGTCCGGGACCACCGCCGCGATCCAGCCCAGCAGGCCGAGTGTGAGCGCCGTCATCGCGAGGAACGCCGTCTGCCAGTCGGTCGCCTTCCCGAGGAACGTGCCCGCGGGGACGCCCAGCGACAGGGCGACGGGGATGCCCGCCATGGCGATCGCGAGGGCCTTGCCCTGGAGGTGTACGGGGGCCATCCGGCGTGCGTACCCGGCGAGCAGCGCCCAGGCGAGGCCCGCGGCGACACCGGCGACGAAGCGGGCGCCCATGGTCAGTGTGTAGTCGGTGGACAGCGCGGTGACCGTGTTGGCGGCGGCGAAGCCGGCCATCGAGGTCAGCAGCAGGTGCTTACGGCGCCAGGCGGCGGTGGCGGCGGTCAGCGGGATCGCGGTGAGGGCGGTGCCGACGGCGTAGACGGTGACGGTCTGGCCGGTGGCGGACTCGCTGACGCCGAGGTCGGCGCTCATCGCGGGCAGCAGCCCGGCGGGCAGGGTCTCGGTGAGGCTGGTGAGGAAGACGGCGGTGGCGAGGGCGAGGAGTGCGCCGAGGGGAAGTGAGGTGCGTGGTGCGGGAGTTGAGGGCTCGGCTGCCGGTGAGGGCTGGGTCGACGGTGAGGGCTCAGCTGACGGTGAGGGCGTGGGCCGGGGCTGCTGGACGCTCTTCGCGGCGTGTGTGCTGGACATGCCGGTATCGTCGAAGCCTCACATCGGTGTGAGGGTCAACGCGGGCGAGTGTGAGGTGGGTCACATGCGAATCGGTGAGCTGTCGGAGCGGACCAACACGTCCCGCAGGCTGCTGCGTTACTACGAGGAGCAGGGGCTCATCGCCGCCGAGCGCGCCGCCAACGGCTACCGCGAGTACGACGAACGCTTCGTCGACCGCGTCGCCCAGATCCGTGGACTGCTCGACGCGGGTCTGCCCACCCGCATCATCAAGCAGATCCTGCCCTGCCTCGACCGCCCCCGCACCATCCACTTCCCCGACGCGACCCCCGAGATGCTCGCCACGCTGGAGGCGGAACTGGAGCGGATGACGGCACGGGTGGAGTGCCTGCGACGGAACCGGGACGCGATCGCGGAGTACCTGGAAGCGGTGCGGCCCGAGCTGTCGACAGCCGGAAATTGACCCATCGATCCGGATGGTAAATGCACCCTGCGCGAGGTCTATCCACTGCCTAGAGTTGATCTCACAAGGCAACGGCAGCAGGCAGAACCGCCTCCACCAGCAGGGAGTTACCCCATGAACGGCACCAACGCAGCCCTCACCGCCACCACTGACACCGCGGTCGCCACCGACAACGCGGTCGCCACCGACAACGCGGTCGCCACTGACAACGCGGTCGCCACTGACACCGCGGTCGCCACTGACAACGCGGTCGCCACCGACAACGCGGCCTTCACCCCGAAGCCCGTCCTCACCCGCGCTGCCACCGCCGAGACCACCAGCGACCCCAGCAGCGTGATGACCCTGCTCGCCGACTGCGGCACCGACGGCAGCACCGTCACCAGCTACCGTTCCACCTTCGCGGCCGGCGCGGTCGGCGCACCCGCGCACTTCCACACCCGGGCCTCCGAACTGTTCTTCGTCATCGACGGCTCCCTCCAGGTCCTCATCGACGACGAGCTCCAGACCCTGCACAAGGGCGACTTCCTCCTCGTCCCGCCGCACACCCCGCACGCCTTCGCCGCCGCCCCCGGCGCCACGGCCGACGTGTTCTTCGTCTTCACGCCCGGCATGCCGCGCTTCGACTACCTGCGGCTGCTCGGCCGGGTGATGCGCGGCGAGGCGAGCCCCCAGGAGATCAAGGACTCCTCGGAGCTGTACGACAACCACTACGTCGACAGCCCGGTGTGGCGCGAGGCCCTCGCCGCGCGCTGAGCCGGCGCTCGGAGTCGGCGCTCGGAGTCGGCGAGCCCGGATCCTGCGAGCCCGGATCCTGCGAGCTTGGATCCTGCCGGCTTGGATCCTGCGAGCCCGGATCCTGCGCTCGGAGTCAGCGCTTCCGGGGCCGGGTGTGCACCTTGGCCACACAGGCCGGGACGGACGCGCCGTCCTGGTGGTCCCTGGCCCGGTACGCGCTCGGGCTCTCGCCGACGAGCTCGGTGAAACGGGAGCTGAAGGAGCCGAGCGAGGTACAGCCCACCGCCATGCAGACGTCCGTCACGGACATCTCCCCGAGCCGCAGGAGCGCCTTGGCGCGCTCGATCCGGCGGGTCATGAGATAGCTGTACGGGGTCTCGCCGAACGCGGTGCGGAAACTGCGCTGGAAGTGCCCGACGGACATGAGGGCGTCCCGCGCCAGGGCGGGGACGTCCAGCGGCTGGGCGTAGTCGCGGTCCATGCGGTCGCGGGCGCGCCGCAGACGGACCAGGTCGGCGAGGGGGAGGGCTGCTGCCACGGTACGAACGTAACAGCGGGCTCCGCCCGGGGCAGCCCGATTCCGCGGACCGGGCCGGTCAGGTGACGGGGCCGCTGCCGTCGTCGCTGCCGGTGCCGGCGTCAGTGGCGCCCGGCCGGGTCAGGTGCGTGAAGGCGTCCAGGTTCCTGGTGGATTCGCCGCGCGAGACCCGCCAGGCGTACTCCTTGCGGATGGCCGTGGCGAAACCCAGTTCCAGGAGGGTGTTGAAGCCGCCGTCGGCCGCTTCGAGGACCGAGCCGAGGAGCCTGTCGATCTCCTCGGGCGTGACGGCGGAGAGCGGGAGCTTGCCCGCGAGGTAGACGTCCCCCAGGGAGTCGATCGCGTAACTCACCCCGTACAGGCGCAGGTTGCGCTCCAGGAGCCAGCGGTGGACGGCCTCGTGGTTCTCGTCGGGGTGGCGGATCACGAAGGCGTTCAGCGAGAGCGAGTGCCTGCCGATGATCAGCGAGACCGTGGTGGAGAGCTTGCGGGTGCCGGGTAGCTTCACGACGTACGAGCCCGGCTGTGGGCTCTCCCACTCCAGTTCGGCGTCCTTCAGGGTCGCTTCGAGGATGTCCCGTGCCTCAGCCATGGTGCGAGCGTACGTGACGCCGGTGTTCGTGCATGGCGGCGGTGTAGACGTCGGCGGTGGCCGAGGCCGCGGTGTCCCAGCCGAAGGCCTGGGCGTGGTGGGCGGCGGCCTCGCCCATCCGGGCGGTGAGTTCCGGGTGGTCGATGAGCCGGCGCAGGGCGCGGGCGTACGACGCCGGGTCGTGGCCCTCGACGAGGAAGCCGGTCGCCTCGTCCCGCACGGCGACGGGCAGGCCGCCGACCGCAGCGGCCACCACCGGGGTGCCGGCTGCCTGCGCCTCGATGGCGACCAGGCCGAAGGACTCGCTGTAGGAGGGCATGACCAGGACGGAAGCGGCCCGGAACCACTCCGCGAGCCGGTCCTGCCCGACCGGCGGGCGGAAGCGCACCACGTCCGCGATGCCGAGCCTGGCCGCCAGCTTCTGGAGCTTCTCCGGCTTGGCCATGCCGCTGCCGCTGGGCCCGCCGACGACCGGCACGACCAGCTTCGTACGGAGCGAGGGGTCCTCGGCGAGCAGCACGGCGACCGCGCGCAGCAGCACGTCCGGGGCCTTCAGGGGCTGTATGCGGCCGGCGAAGAGCGGAATGAACGCGTCCTGCGGGAGGCCGAGGCGGTCCCGGGCGGCGGCCTGCCCGTCGGCCGGACGGAACCGTTCCAGGTTCACGCCCGGGTGGACGACGGCGACCCGGCCGGGATCCGCCTCGTAGAAGCGGACCAGCTCGTCGGCCTCCTCGGCGGTGTTCGCGATGAGGCGGTCGGCGGCCCGGACGATCTGCGTCTCGCCGATCACCCGGGCGGCGGGCTCGGGGGTGTCGCCCTCGGCGAGTGCGGCGTTCTTGACCTTGGCCATGGTGTGCATGGCGTGCACGAGGGGGACGCCCCAGCGCTGGGCGGCGAGCCAGCCGACGTGGCCGGAGAGCCAGTAGTGGGAGTGGACCAGGTCGTAGTAGCCGGGTCGCTGGCCCGCCCAGGCCTGCATCACCCCGTGGGTGAAGGCACAGAGCTGGGCGGGCAGCTCCTCCTTGGCGAGACCTTCGTAGGGGCCGGCGTCTACGTGCCGTACGAGGACGCCGGGCGCCAGCTCCACGCGCGCGGGCAGGCCGCCGGTGGTTGCCCTGGTGAAGATCTCGACCTCGATGTTGATCGCCGCCAGGCGCTTGGCGAGCTCGACGATGTAGACGTTCATGCCGCCCGCGTCGCCGGTGCCGGGCTGGTGCAGCGGTGAGGTGTGCACGCTGAGCATGGCGATACGGCGCGGCTTGCGCGGGGCGCCCGGGAGGCGCAGGCGGGGCGGGGCCGCCGCGGCCAGTGTGCCGGTGAGTCGGGAGACGTACTGGCTCACGTCGACGTTCCTCCTCGACTGGGCTTTCACGGGGCGGTCAGGGGTCGGACGGTCGTACGCGGAACAGCTGCTCCGGGCCGGTCGCCGAGCTGATCCGGGCAGGGTGCGGAGCTGATCGGGCAGGGCGCGGCCGGGCGGCGCGGCCCTTTCCAACGGGGTGAACAGCGGAATTCCCTGTTCCATTTCCGTTTTGCCAAATCATTACGTTGCGCTCCCGGCCCTCGTGGCCCGCTTACGCTCGTTCCATGGCTTCCCGCACGTCCCCCTCGCGCCCGGTCGGCGCCGTCACCCGCGGGACCACGAACCCGAACCGGCTGCGCCGGATGGACCGCTGGATCGCCGCCGTGCACGGCGGCGAGCTGCGGCGTACGCCGGGAGCGGTGGCGGTGGACCTCGGGTACGGGGCGGCGCCGTGGACCGCCGTCGAACTGCTGGGGCGGCTGCGCGGGGCGGCGCCGGCCGTCGAGGTGGTCGGCATCGAGATCGAGCCCGCCCGGGTGTCCGGGGCGAAGCCGTACGAACGGGACGGTCTGACCTTCCGGCACGGCGGCTTCGAGGTGCCGCTGGACGGGGCCCGGCGCCCGGCGCTGATCCGCGCGGCCAACGTGCTGCGGCAGTACGACGAGGAGCAGGTGGCCGCCGTCTGGGAGCGGCTGCGCACCCGGCTGGCCCCGGGCGGGCTGCTGGTGGAGGGGACCTGCGACGAGATCGGGCGGCGGCACGTGTGGGTGGCGCTGGGGGCCGAGGGGCCGCGCACGGTGACGTTCGCGACCCGGCTCGGCTCCCTGGACAGGCCCTCCGACCTGGCGGAGCGGCTGCCGAAGGCGCTGATCCACCGGAACGTGCCGGGGGAGCCGGTGCACGCGTTCCTGCGGGACTTCGACCGGGCGTGGGCCGCGGCGGCCCCGTTCGCTTCGCTGGGGGCGCGGCAGCGGTGGATCAGGGCGGTACGGGACCTGTCGGCGGACTGGCCGGTGACCGGACCGCACTCGCCCGCGGGGCACGCGGCGGCGGACGGGGAGCGGCGGTGGCGGCAGGGGGAGGTGACGGTGCGCTGGGAGGCGCTGGCGCCGCGGGGCGGGGTGTACGGGTGAGGGGCTTGCGGCTCCTCGGGGGGCGGAAGGCCACGTACCGGTGAGGCCGGGCTCACGGCCCCTGGGGGCGGAAGGCCACGTACCGGTGAGGCCGGGCTCGCGGCCCCTGGGGGCGGAAGGCCACGTACCGGTGAATAACTCGGGACTTTCGGGGTGGGGGCGGAATTCCGGGAACGGGAAATCGATCTCGTTCGTCGGACGGGTGTGGAGGGAAGGGCCGGAAGGTTCCCGGTGGTTGTGAGGGGATGTTGTTGCCGACGCTGTCGCTTTTGCGGGCGGCGTGGCAGCATCGCCGGAGCATCACCAGGTTACTGACGGTAAATCAGATTCGGCTCGGCTGCGACCGCGGTCCAGCTGTGACCTCGGCTGCGACTTCGGTCCGGCTGTGACTTCGGCTGCGACTTCGGTCCGGCTGTGACTTCGACTTGTTCCGGGGGGAGCTCATGAAAAGACGCCACCGTGCCACGACCGCCCTCGCGCTGGTCTGCGCCCTGAGTGTGCTCGTACTGCCGGGGCAGGCGTCCGCCGATCCGGTGCCGCCGGCCGCCGGGGGCGCGCAGGACAAGAGCCTGGAGCAGGTGCGCAAGGAGATCGACGAGCTGTACCGGAAGGCGGCGGTCGCCACCGACTCGTACAACCTGGCCGAGGACCAGGCCCAGGACCAGTCCGGCGAGATCGTGAAGCTGGCCCGCTCGATCGTGGTGGGCGAGCAGCGCATCGAGAAGCTCAAGGACCGCCTGGGCGCGCAGGCCCGCGCCCAGTACCGGACCGGCGGGGTGCCCAGGAGCGCCCAGCTGATGATGAGCGGGAACCCGGATCTTTTCCTGCGGGGCGCCGGCCAGCTGAAGCAGGGGCAGCAGGCGGTCAAGCGGATGCTGGACGAGGTGACCCGCACCCAGGAGGACCTGCGGACGTACTCCCAGGACGCGAGCAGCCAGTGGGCGAAGCTGGAGGCCAACCGCAAGCGCAAGGAAGAGGCGCAGAAGGAGATAAAGAAGCAGATCGACGCAGCCGAGAAGATCGAGTCCCGGCTGGAGGCGAAGGAGCGGGACCGGCTGCGCCAGCTGGAACGGGACGATCAGTACCGGGCGCAGTCGGCCTGGCTGGACTCGGGTGCGCTCGAGGGCGGCAAGGGCGGGGCGGCGACGGCACAGGGCCGGCTGGCCATCGGGTACGCCACGCAGCAGATCGGCAAGCCGTACATCTGGGGTGCGGAAGGCCCCGGCGGCTTCGACTGCTCCGGGCTCACCCAGCAGGCGTGGGCGGCCGCCGGGCGCGGCATACCGCGCACGTCGCAGGAGCAGTGGCGGCTGCTGCCCAAGGTCTCCGTCGCGCAGATGCGGCCCGGTGACCTGATCGTGTACTTCGCCGACGCGAGCCACATCGGGATGTACGTGGGGGACGGGACGATCGTCCACGCCCCGCGGCCGGGGCGCGACATCACGCTCGCGGGAGCGGGCTCGATGCCCATACTCGGCGTGGTCCGCCCGGGCTGACCACGGGGGCGGGGCCGGGGGCAGGACCCGGCTCGACGGGGCGTGGCCCGGGGTGCCGGGACCCGGCTCCGTCGACCGGGGCCTCGGGGTGATCTTTGTCATGGACGCCGGGCCCCGGCACGGCCGCCGGATGCGTGGCGGGACGCGGCTTTTGCCTGGCCATCGGCGGGTGAACGGTCCGGCATATGTCCGGGGCGGACTCGTGAACGGCATTCCGTTGTGCGCCCGGCTAGCGCTATGGTCCCCGTTTGGCGGGACGTCGCTCGGCGTCCCCCCGTGCCCTCGGGGGGAGGGAAAGGAACCGAACCGATGCCCGTACCCATACCGCGGCAGCGAGCAGTGCCCGCCGTGGAAAGCGGTCAGGGCGGCCGGCACCATCACGCATCCGCTCCGCAGCCGACCGACCTCACGCTGCTGGTGATCGAGAACGACCCGGCGGACGGCTTCGCCGTACCCGCTCTGCTCGACGCGGCGAACGGCACCAGGGTGCGCGTCCGCACCGCCCGCAACCTCACCGAGGCCGAGCGGCTGCTCACCGACGACGTGCACTGCGTACTGCTCGACCTGGACCTGCCCGGCTGCGGCCACTGCCCCGAGTGCGTCGAGGACGCCGCGGCGCCCGACGGGCCCGTGCTGGGCGCGCTCGGCGACGTACTGCGGATGGCCCCCGGCCACGCCGTACTGGCGCTGACGCCGCCGGACCGGGCGGAGCACGCGGCCGCCGCGGTGCGGGCCGGTGCGCAGGACTACCTGTTCCGCGACGAGCTGGACGCCCGGCTGCTGACCCGTGCCATCCGGTACGCCGTGGAACGCAAGCGCGCCGACACGGCCTCCTACAAGCTGGCGGAGTCGCGGCTGCACGCCCAGGAGAACGCCAGGCTGGAGCGCGGCCTGCTGCCGACACCGCTCCTCGAGGGCTCCGACCTGCGCTTCGCCGCCCGCTACCGGCCAGGCCGCTCCCGCGCCCTGCTCGGCGGTGACTTCTACGACACCGTCCGCACGCCGGACGGCACCGTGCACGCGATGATCGGCGACGTCTGCGGCCACGGCCCCGACGAGGCCGCGCTCGGCGTCGAACTGCGCATCGCCTGGCGGGCACTGACCTTCGCCGGGCTGTGCGGGGACGAACTGCTCTCCACCCTTCAGCGGGTCCTGGAGCACGAGCGGGAGAGCGAGGAGATCTTCGCGACGCTCTGCACCGTCGACATCGCGCCGGACGGCCGCAGGGCCGGCTTGTGCCTGGCCGGCCACCCGGCACCCCTGATCACCCGCCACGGCCGCCCCGCCCAGCTCATGCCGTTCGAGGACGGCGGCCCGGCCCTCGGTCTGCTGCCGCGTGCCCGCTGGCCCCGGCAGCAGGTGGAACTGGGCGGTGCCTGGAGCCTGTTGATGTACACGGACGGCCTGATCGAGGGCCGGGTCGCGGGCAGCGGGAGCGGCCGGCTCGGCCAGGAGGGCATGGTGGAGATGATCAACCGCCAGCTCGCCGAGGGACTGCGCGGCGAGGAGCTGCTGGACGCGGCCGTCACCCGGGTCCGCGAGCTGAACGGCGGCGAACTCACGGACGACGTGGCGGTCCTGCTGCTGGACCGCGACCGAGCCGCCCCGGCCACCGCGCACGACAGCGGTGGACTCGGCGCGGTCACCGCACACGACGGCGGCCGGGCACCCACCGTGGGGCACCCGGCCAAGGGCCGACGACGTCGGTAGGCGGCAGGCCCGGGGACCGGACGGGCCACTGGGCCCGCCGCGGTCCGTCGGGACGGGACGGGCCACTGGGCCCGCCGCGGTCCGTCGGGACGGGACGGGACGGGACGGGCCACTGGGCCCGCCGAGCCCGGCGCGGCCCGGACGGCCACTGGGCCCGGCGCGGTCCGGCTCACGATGCCTGCCATGCCCGTCGTGACGCCACCCGTCCGGCCTGCGACACCCGTCCGGCCCGCGCCACCCGTCCGGCCCCGACTCCGGTCGGGTCAACGCCCGCCGTTGTAGGGGCCGTAAGGTCCGTCGCTGCTGCTGCCGCCACGGCGGCCGCCGCCACCGCCGGAGACCTGCCGCAGCGCGGGCCGTACGTCCACCAGGAAGACGATCGACGCGACCAGCCCCGCGACCTGCAGGAAGAAGATCCCCAGGAAGTTCACCAGCACGGTGATGGCCAGCATGATCAGCCAGAAGTTCTTGGACTGCTTGTCGGCCGCGCGGTAGGCGTCGGCGCGGGCCACGGCTGCCAGGACCAGCGCGGCCACCGCGGTCACGGTGAAGACCAGGCCGACCACGAACCACAGCCCGATATCGAATCCATCACGCAACATGTGGAGCACCGCCTCATCCGGTTTGACAGCCGCTCGACCGTCCCGCCCAAGGTACCGAAACGACGGACCGGACACCCTGGGGCGACCCGGCCCGCCGTGTCACACCGGACGAGCACAACCAAAGCCGAACCACTCTCGCGGCCTTGTCCTACGAAGCCCAGCCGCAGGCCTGGCCCAGCCGCAGGCCTGGACCGACCGCAAGCCCTGGCCCAGCCGAAGGCCTGGCCACGCAGCAGACCCTGGCCCGGCCTTGTCTAGGCCTTGTCCTCGGCGGCGGCCGGGGCCGCCTTCTTCGCGGCGCCGGCCTTGCGCGCCGGGCCCTTCTTCGCCTCGGGGGCGCTCACGTCCCCGTCGGTCGCGGAGGCACTCGCCGGAGCCTTCGGCTCGGGGTCGGGCTCGACCGCGACGGCGATCTCGTTGATCTCCTCGGCGGCTTCACCGCGCCACTGCTTCACGGCCTGCTCGCCGTGCTCGGCGACCTTCTCGTACGTCTCACGGGCCTTGACCGCGTACTCGGCGGCCACGCCCACGCTCCGCAGCGCGAGGTCCTGGGCGGTCTCGCCCAGCTTCTTCAGGTCGGTGTCGAACGAGCCGATCACCTCGGTGAACTTCGCCTGCAGGGTGGCCTGCGCCTCCTTGGCCTGCGAAGTCACCTTCTCCTGAACGGACTTGGGGTCGGCCTGCCGCACCTTCTCGAAGCGCTCGGGCGCCTCGTCGGCGAGCTTCTTGGCCTGCTGCACGGCGAGGTCGGCGGTGCCGGCAACGAAGTAGAGGGGGGTCGGGTCGGCGAGGGTCTTGCGCAGGTCATCGCTGATGGCCATAACTGTGGTCCTCCCGGATCGCATCAGTGTGAGGGTGGGGCGGCAGCACTGTCGTCGTCACCGTCGGCGCGTCTCCTGGCGCCGGGGGTGTCCTCGTGATCCGTATCGCTCGTCGCACCGGCCACGTCGTCCGCGTCCCCCGCGGTTGCCGTGGCCGCTTCCGCGGCGTTCTCCTTGCGGAAGGACTCGTAGATCTGGAGCAGCACCTGCTTCTGCCGCTCGCTGATCGAGGGATCGGCCAGGATGACGGCCCGCGTCTCCAGCTCCTCCCGGTCCTTCTCGTCGAGGATGCCGGCCTGGACGTAGAGCGTCTCCGCGGAGATCCGCAGTGCCTTGGCGAGCTGCTGCAGGATGTCCGCGCTCGGCTTGCGCAGGCCGCGTTCGATCTGGCTGAGGTACGGATTGGACACCCCGGCGGCATCGGCGAGCTGCCGCAACGACAGCTGCGCGGTGCGCCGCTGCTCGCGCAGGTACTCCCCGAGGTTGCCGACGTTCAGTGATGCCATGCCCCGATGGTGCACCCGCCTTGCTAACTTTTGCAAGCGCCCGCTTGCAAAAGTGTTCCAGGGCACAGCGCCTCCCGACGTGACTCGCAGCGACAACTGTCACTTTGCAGGGATTCCTGCCCCCAGTCAGCCGTCGTCGCCGAGCGGTAATCCCCCAGGCCCTGGCTGTGTGAGCCACTACGTTGGTGTGCGTGGAGACACGGGGGCAGAGGTATCGGTATGTGGGTCCGGCTGAGCTGAAGGTGCTCGTCCCGGCGGGTGGTGAAGGGTGGAGCATCCGCTCGGCGGCGGACTTCGGCGAGTGGGTCTCGACGCTGACCCTGGACGAGTTGGCCGAGCCGTTCACATTCGTCGTCGATGGCGGCAGAGTGCTGCGACTGGCTCCGCGCCGCAGTGAGCACGTGGTGTGTGCCGGCGGCGGAGAGGTCCTGAGCGCCGGTGAGATGAGCTTCCGCGAGGAGTCCGGGCGGTGGGTGGTCGAGGAGGTCAGCAACCAGTCGACCGGCTACTGCCCGGACATCAGCTCATGGCCCGCCGTGGCCGAGGCTCTGGATCGGATCGGGATCCACCGACCGCCCGGATTCACGCACGAGGTCGTCTTTCGCCGATGCCACTCCTGCCGGGAGCTCAACATCGTGCGGGAGAAGGACTTCGTATGCGTCTTCTGCGGCGAGGACCTGCCGCGGGAGTGGAACGTCGGTGAGCCCGGGTGACTGGGCAGACCGCGAAGATCGCATCGCTTTGCGAGTGCGGCAGCATGGCGACGCGGCAGGTGAACCAGTTCATCCTTCACGATGAGTTGTGGTGGGACTCGGAGTTCTCCTGCGGGTCCTGTGGCACCTACCTGTGCGAACACGCTGGTCCGGGACCAGCACCTCATGATGTTCGGGAGACTCTCCTTGCAGCGCACGGGTCGGTCAGACTGCGGCTGGTCGGTTCGGTTCCCAGTCTCGTCCCAGCTTTGAAGGTCTTCCGGGAGGTGTCGGCGGCCTCGTTGTCGCGGGCTCGTCAGCTGGTTGGGGAACTGAGCCGCGATGGTCTGGTGGGGACGTTGGCGGAGATGGAGTTCCTGAAGGCTCGGCTGCAGACGTGTGGAGTTCCCGTCGACGTCGATCGGTAGCTGTCCGTGAGGGACTGAACCGGAGCCCGGCTGCGAACAAGAACCTCGGAACAATGTCAGAGGTCCTTGAGAGACTTCCGCCCATGACCTCGATTGATCAAGGAGTGCGGGCGTCGTGGGAGCGCATAGACGCTTGGCTCAGAGACCGCTGCTACCGGACGCCGGTAAGGGCTTCCGCGGCCGAGGACCAGGAGCGGCTCCGCGCGCTCGAAGCGGAGCTCGGGGCAGCACTCCCCTCCGACGTGCGCGACTGGTGGATCCTGGAGGGCGTCAGCGCCGACTACTGGATCCCTGGAACGTTCGCTCCGGTGGGCCTGGAGGAAGCCCTGGAAACGCGAGAGATCTGGTGGCAGGTCGCGGAAGAGGAAGGGGTCTCGTTCGACGCGAACGGTGACCCGGAACCGCGCTTCCTGCCCTCGTTCCTGCCGATCGCGATGAGCCCCGGCGGCGACGGACTGATCGTCGACCTGCGGCCCGGTGACTCCTGTGGCGCGGTTCTCCTGTGGGACCACGAGATGTGGGTACTCGGGGTGCCGCTGTGGGATTCGGTGACCTCCATGCTCCAGGACACCGCTGCCGCTCTCGAATCAGGATCGCCCGCCCTGCTCCGCCATGCCGCCCTGGGCGGTACCGAGAAGGCGCGCGTCGCTCTCGTGGACGACGCCGGTGACCTGGTCTGGGAGGCAGCAGACCGCTGAGAGCGCCCCTCGGGGTCCGACGAAAACCCCCTGTGCCGACCCACCCCGGCGGTGGATGATTCCCGCTGTGCACGGGGACGAGGACGACGCCGCGAAGACGTGCGCGAGCACGCGATTCAGGTTGGCCGACACGAAGCACCGCCGGGCCCGGGGTGCCTGCGCCGGCGTGGAAGGGTAGTTCGGAGAGCCCGAGCGCGGGACGTACGAGCTGTTCGCCTGGGTTGCGGAGGGGGCCGGCGTTCCGGCGTGGGTCGGTTCCCGGGTGTGGCTGGTGCCGGACGACGAGGCACTCGATGCCTGGCTGCTGGAGGACGCGGAGAGCTGGGGGCAGCGGCCGGGGTCGGGCAGTCTGGTGCTCACCGGTCTGGACGACCACGAGGGTCCGCCAGAGGGTTACGGGGGTGGTGTCCGGGTGCACGACGGGAGCACCGCCGGCTGGGTTCCTGCCGCGAGATCACCCGCGTTCTGCCGCCCGAACAGGTGCCACCGCCTCTCGTTCTGCGGGGGCTCGCGCCGAGCGACCGGCTGATGGCGGCGCTGGAGAAAGGCACCCGGCGGGCACTGGACCTGGCAGAAGCCGCTCTGGAGATACGGGACGCCGGGGCGAGCTGCTCACCGACCGGCGGTTGCGGCCCACGGTCAGGGACTGGCGCCCGTGCTCCAGCGGTGCGGACCTGATCGACCTGCAACTCGATGCGGCGGGCGACTCCGTACCCGTTCCCGCATACGCCCGGCCCCTCTGGGAGCGTTGGTTCACCGGACCGCCGGATGCCGCGCCCTGACCCCGCGGGGTCGGCCCTACGACCTGTTCGCCACAGTCCTGGAAGCCCTTGTTGAGGGCGGCATGGACGTCACCCTGGCGTGAGCTTGCACCCGCGCGGCCCCGGGAGCGCCGCACCCCCCCCCCGCGAACCCCCGGCGTACGCCACCTTCCCCGCACAGCACCCCCCGGCGTACGCCACCCTCCCCCGCGCGGCGGAGGCGGGCCGCACTCACGGCGGACGTCGCGGGCGGTGGGTTTCACCAGAGTGGGGGGATGGCCCCCAAGATCCTGCGCGCACCCCTCCAGTTCATCCTGCGCGCGCCGCCGCCTGTCAGCGACACCGCACGCCCGGTGCCCCGTTGGGCGATGCGCCTCGCGTACGCGCTTCCGCTGGTCCTGCTGCCGTCCTGCCTGTGGCGGCTGCCCTTCGCCTTCCACTTCGAGATGGGGCAGCTCCAGGAGGCCTCCATGCCGTCGTACTGGGTGGGCGTTCCGTACGTGTTCGGGCTCAGCGTGCTCACCGAGGTGGTCGCATGGCTGACCGTCGGACTGGTCCGGGGGTGGGGGGAGGTCGCGCCCGCGTGGATGCCGTTCATCGGCGGCCGGCGCGTCCGGCCGCTGGCGGCCGTCGTTCCCGGCGTCGCAGGCGGGCTGGTCCTGACCGTGGCGCTGACCGGTATTCCGCTCGGCGGTGGGCGCAGCCTGATGCTGTACGGGATGGCCGAGGGCGTGGCGTACGCCCACGACGGCTGGTACTGGCTCGCGGCCGTGGCGGTCGGCATCCCCACCACCTTCTGGGGCCCTGCCGTCATCGCCCTCGCGGTCGCCTACTACCGCCGACGGACCGGGGGCGGTGCCGGGCCGAGCAACGGTGAAGTTTCCGGCGGGGCCGTCCCGGCCACCAGGTGACACCCCCATCGATCAGGAATCGAGAAGCGCGGACCGCAGAGCCTCCATAGCCTTGCGGACATGGACATCACCATTCACACCAGCGCCCTGCCCCACGACGACCCGGACGCCTCCGTCGCCTTCTACCGCGAGGCCCTCGGCTTCGAGGTCCGCAACGACGTCGGCCAGGGCAAGATGCGCTGGATCACCGTCGGACCGGCCGGGCAGCCCGGCACCTCCATCCTGCTGGCACCGCCCGCCGTCGACCCCGGCATCACCGACGACGAGCGCCGCACCATCACCGAGATGATGGCCAAGGGCACGTACGGCTGGATCCTGCTGGCCACCCCCGACCTCACCGGCACCTTCGAGAAGGTGCAGGCCACCGGGGCCGAGGTCGTCCAGGAGCCGACGGACCAGCCCTACGGCATCCGCGACTGCGCCTTCCGGGACCCGGCGGGCAACCTCATCCGCATCCAGGAAGTGCGCTGAACGCACCGGCCCGCATCACTCGGTGCCACCCGTTATCACCAGGGGAGGGAGCCCAGCCATGTGCAATCCCGCCTGGGCGCGCGCACGCATCGCCGCGCAGCGCCTGCACGACCTCGCGCGACTGCGCCGGGTCCGCGACCGGATCGACCGGGAGTACGCGCGACCACTGGACGTCGAGGCGCTCGCCAGGGAGGCGGGGATGCCCGCCGGGTCGCTCGGCCGGGAGTTCCGGCGGGCGTACGGCGAGTCCCCGTACGCGTTCGTGCAACGGCGGCGCGCCGAGCGGGGGGTGGCGGTGCCGAGCGAGGTGTGACGGTGCCGACGGGGTGAGGCGGTGGCGACGGGGCCCCGGTGACCGGCCGTCCCGGTGATCTGCTCCCGCGATCCTGGCGGGGCTGCTGTCCCCGCCGCCGTCCCGCGATCCCGGCGGGGTTGCCGTCCCGGTGACCTGTGGCCCCGGCGGGCCTGCTGTCCCCGGTGGCCTGCGGCCCGCTGCCCTGCGGCCTGCTGCCCTGCGCCCCGCCGCCCTGCGTGCCGCCGGGGCCACCCCCTGGGTGGTCCGTCCGCCCGGGGGCGGCTCCGACGGCCCCCTCCCGCACCCCTCACCCCGCCCGGGCACCCCCCGCCGCCCTCTCCTCACGCACCGCCCCCGGCCCCTCCGGTACGGAGACCCGCCCCGCTCCGTCGTCCCCGCCCTGCTCCGGCAGCCCCCGCATCAGCAGCCCGTACCCGGCCGCCGCCACCATGCCGATCACCGCGCACGCCCCCCACAGCCACCCGGAGCCCAGCCGGTCGATGACGTAACCGCCCATCAGGGGCGCGGTCAGCGCGGCCACCGACCAGGACAGCGTGTACATGCCCTGGTAGCGGCCGCGGCCGTGCACCGGGGAGAGGCGGACCACCAGGCCCATCTGCGTGGGGGAGTTGATGATTTCCGCCAGCGTCCACACGCACACCGTCAAGACGTACACCCCGAGCGATCCGGCGAAGACCGTGAGCCCGAAGCCGTACCCCGCGAGCAGCGAGGAGAGCACCATCAGGCGGCGCGGATCGCGGTGTTCGATGAAGCGGGTGACGGGAATCTGGAGTGCCACGATCAGTACGCCGTTGACGGCGATGGCCAGGCCGAAGTCGGCGCTGCTGAAGCCGTCCGCGCCCATGGCGACGGGCAGGGCGACGTACCCCTGCTGGAAGATCAGGGCGACCAGGAACGACAGCCCCACCACACTCATGAACCGCCCGTCCCGCAGCACCGTGCCGAGCCCGGCCTCCGGTTCGGCGGCCCGTTCGGCGACCGTCCGTTCGGGGCGCGACTCCGGCAGCTTCACGAAGACGACGACCGCGCAGACCAGTGTCATGGCCGCCTCGATGAGGAAGCCCGCGAGATAGCTGTGCTCAGCGAGGAATCCTGCGCCCGCCGAGGAGATCGCGAACCCCAGGTTGATCGCCCAGTAGTTCAACGAGAACGCCCGCACCCGGTCCTCGGGCTTCACGATGTCGGCCATCATCGCCTGCACGGCGGGCCGCGAGGCGTTGGACGCCATGCCCACCAGGAAGGCCACCGCCGCGATCGCCAACGGGTGCTGCACAAAGCCGAGCAGGGCGACGGAGAACGCGGTCGACAACTGCGCGATCAGCATCGTGGGCCGCCGCCCGAGCCGGTCCGCCATCACTCCGGCACCCAGGGAGGAAACGACACCGCCGAGCCCGTGGAGCGCGGCCACCAGCCCCGCGTACGTCGCCGAGTAGCCGCGCTCCAGCGTCAGATAGAGCGCCATGAAGGTGGCGACGAACGCCCCCAGCCGGTTCACCAGCGTGCTCGTCCACAGCCACCAGAACGCCGGGGGCAGCCCCGAGACGCTTGTCCGCAGCGCACGCAACGGACGCGGCGGACGCTTCCGGCCGGCTTCGGACATCCCTGTCGCGGACATCGGTTCCCCCCAGGGATGTAAGTGGCTCTGCGAACAAGCGCAAGTTACGTAGCTGCTCGCCAGGACCGCCACTCAATTGACGCCCACCGTCAATCCGACTCCGCTCCGTCTCACCCTTACGCGTGCGCGCGCGAGGCACCCCGAATGTCCATTACGCTCGTACGCATGGCCGACGCACCGTACAAGCTGATCCTCCTCCGCCACGGCGAGAGCGAATGGAACGCGAAGAACCTGTTCACCGGCTGGGTGGACGTCAACCTCACCGAGAAGGGCGAGAAGGAGGCCGTACGGGGCGGTGAGCTGCTCACCGCAGCCGGTCTGCTCCCCGACGTGCTGCACACCTCGCTCCAGAAGCGCGCCATCCGCACCGCCCAGCTCGCGCTGGAGTCCGCGGACCGCCACTGGATCCCGGTCCACCGCAGCTGGCGCCTGAACGAGCGCCACTACGGCGCCCTCCAGGGCAAGGACAAGGCGCAGACGCTCGCGGAGTTCGGCGAGGAGCAGTTCATGCTCTGGCGCCGCTCGTACGACACCCCGCCGCCGGTCCTGGAAGACGGCACCGAGTTCTCCCAGTCGGACGACCCGCGCTACGCCACGATCCCCTCGGAGCTGCGCCCGCGCACCGAGTGCCTCAAGGACGTCGTGGAGCGCATGCTGCCGTACTGGTACGACGGCATCGTCCCGGACCTCCTCGACGGCAAGACCGTCCTGGTCGCCGCCCACGGCAACAGCCTCCGCGGCCTGGTCAAGCACCTCGACGGCATCTCCGACGAGGACATCTCCGGCCTGAACATCCCGACCGGCATCCCGCTCTACTACGAGCTCGACGCCGACTTCCACCCCGTCACCAAGGGCGGCAAGTACCTCGACCCGGACGCGGCCGCCGCAGCCATCGAGGCGGTCAAGAACCAGGGCAAGAAGAAGTAAGCAGAGCTGAAGAAGCCCCCCACCTGCGGGTTTTCCGCGTGGTGGGGGGCTTTTTGGTGGGTTGGGCCGTCTGTGGGCCGTCAGGCTGCTTCTCGGGCCACTCAGTGTTGTGGTGCGCACCCCTGTGTCTGTCGGGGCGACAGGTATGCTTATCGCGCTTCACCTGATCCTCCCCTGAACTCCGCCCGAGAGAGCGTGAGTTCGAAGGCTCCGGCTCGACAAGCGGGCCGGATGGAGGAGAGGGGAGGTGGTAGGGGTGAGCTTCGCAAAGGACAAGCCCCGCAGGTGGACCGGAGCCGAGAAGTGGCAGGTCTGGCTTGCGGGTGGCGGTCTGCTCGTAGCCGTCGCTACCAGCGTGATGCAGTTCGCTCGATGAGCGGGTCACGTGCGAGGACGGTCGCGACCGGGAGCTGTGGATGCAGCGAGCCCGGTCTGCTGGTAGGCGACCGGGCTCGTTGACTGCTGTTGGGCCTGGATCTGGTTGCCGCCGGATCCAGGCCCTCATACGTTTCTAGACGCTTCCAGAATTTTCTACGCCTTCGCAGAATCTTCTGGATGCTCGTAGAAGTTTCTGGAAGCCAATCTCTCACGGAGATGCGGCTCTATCAACATCGTGAACTTGTGCGCGAGCTTGTAGCTCATCTTTTTCCGTCGCTTCTTCGCCGCTGTCATCGCCGAGACCTATCGGCGAACTCTGGCGGGGATGAACTTCACCGGCCCCGTAACGTCTTCCGACCTCAATGTGCAGTTCGGGAGAAGAGCTGGGCCACCGCGTTGCGCGTCCGCTCCTGACTCGACGGCATCAGGTGCGCGTACACCCGCAGCGTCAGGCCGGGGTCCGAGTGGCCGAGGTACTCGGCGAGCGCCTTGATGTTCTCGCCAGCGTCCAGGAGGACCGAGGCGTAGAAGTGCCGCATGGCGTGCATGCCGTTCTCGCGTGACTCGATGTGCGGAGCGCCGGCCGCTGGGACCGGGATGACTCCGGCCGAGGCGAGCGCGGGTTTCCACGCCTCCTCGTTGAGCGAGGTTCGCCATACGTGACCGCCGCGCGGTGCCGTGAAGATGAGTCGCTTGGTCACCGGGGGCCCGCCCGCGACCTTCCACGGCAACGTGATCTCGACCGGCGGGAACTGCTTCATGTGTGCCCTCAGTGCGTCGGCTACCGGACCGGGGAGCGGCACGTCCCGTAGCTTGCCGCCCTTGGGTGGAGCGAAGACGGGCTTGCTGCGGCTCAGCTTGAGCTGCTGGACGACGTGCAGCGTGTCCGAGCGGAAGTCGATCGCGTCCACCGCGACGCCCAGGATCTCGCCTTGCCGGAGGCCGCAGCCGCCGCCGAGGTCGACCATCGCCTGATACCGGTCGGGCATGCCCGCGCGCACGGCGAAGAGCCGTTCCGGCGTCCAGGGCGTGACGCGCTTCGTGTCCACCGTCGGCGGCCGGACCGAGCGGGCGGCGCAAGGGTTCCGAGGAAGGTGCCCGTCGTCCACGGCCGCGCTCAGCGCCGCCCGCACGTTGGAGTAGATCGTCCGGGCGTACGAGCCACGGACACCGTTCGCCTGGAGCTGCTGCACCCAGTCGCGGATGTGCGCCGGCTGGAACGAACCGAGCGGACGCGTGCCGAGGTACGGGAACGCGTGCAGCCGGAGTTGCGACTCCATCGAGGCTTGCGTGTTGGGGTCGGCCCCCTGCGTGCTCACCCAGCCCTCCGCGTACTGCTGGAAGGTGGTCCGGGCGGCGCGAGGATCGATGTACTGACCCCGCGCCATGTCCGCCTCGATGTGGGTCAGCCACTGTTCGGCGAGCCGCTTCTGCCGATCCTGGAAGCTCTTGGACTTCTCCTTACCGTCCGGGCCGATGTAACGAGCGCGGTAGCGCAGCCCGGACCCGTAGCGTTCCGACTTCACCTTGCGCGGCTTGCCGTCCGGTCCGATCTCGGTCGTGAACCAGCGGTCCTGGATGTGCCCGGCCATCAGGCGGCCACCTCGCCCCGGCGGGAATCGACCCAGACCCGTACGTCGTCCGGATCGAAGCGGAGGTGCCGGCCGACACGGAAGCCGCGGGGACCGGTCCGCTTCCGGCGCCACTGGTAGACCGTCTCGACGCTGGGCAGCTCGAACATCTCGACCAGGTCGTCAGGCGTCAGATAACGGCTCGGCAGGGGGAGCGCCATGGTCACCACTCCCTCTCGTCGACCAGCTCCGCCATGGCTTCACGGGCTGTCTCGCGGTTGAGCTGGAGGTCCCGGGCGATGGTCGCGGCGAGGACGGATTCGCCGGGGGAATGACCGTGCCCGGCGTACTGCCAGTCGGTGAGGACGAGCACGGTGTCCGGGGCGCGGTCCTCCAGGCCGAGCGCCTGCTGTTCCTGCGCAGCGCGGAAGTCGGCGCGGGCCTGACGGAGTTCGCCGAGCGTGGTCGAGTAGCGGCGGGACTTCGAGGAGAAGTGGCCGCGGAACCCGAGCATGTGCGCCCAGGCCCACAACCGGCGCTCGGGGTAGAGCGGATCGAGGAGGCGGCACGCGGCGATGAGGCGGCGTGCGTGGTCCGGGACGCCGTGGCGGTCGAGTTCGGAGAGTTCGCCGATACGCCGGTCCAGGGTGCCGGTGTTCTCCGCGGCTTTGGTGGCGTACTTCGCGACGTAGGACGCCACGGCCTGTTCGGTGAGGTCGGAGCCGTCGCCGAAGGCGGTGACCGGGCGGACGTCGAGCTGTGTGCCCCAGCGGAAGGTACGGGCGGGGTGGTCGTCGACTGCCGGAGCGGACACCGAGGTGTAGCTGTGACGGGCGGCGGCGCATATCGCGTCGGTGAGCAGGTCAACGGTGGCCCAGGACGGGGGAGGGGTGTCCGGTCCGTCCGGCCCGTCGATCCGCATCACGGTGTGGAAGTGGATCGCCCCGCGCTTCTGGAACTCCGCGACCTTGCCGTACGAGAGCCGGGCGGATTCCTTCAGTTCGGCCTGTGCGACTCCGGCGCGGGCGGCGATCTCCCGCCGGAGACGGGTCGTGAACCGCATCCAGAGGTCGCCCGCGTGGTTGTTGAACAGGACGGATCCGGCGTAGTCGTACGTCTCCGGGTCCAGGGCGGTGCCGAGCTCGGGTGCGTCGGCGGGGTGCCGACTACCGCAGCGGCAGGTGCCGTGGTCGGGCCGGTTGTGGACCGGGCCGAAAGACGGTGCGGTGAGGGTGGCGAAGACGCGGGGGTGATCCCGCACGGTGGCGGGTACGTCGCGGCGGTCGTCTCCGGCCAGGCCCGCTCGGATCAGGTGGTAGGTGTCTCCGGCGTACGTCCAGGCGCAGGAGGGGCAGCGGGAGGCGCGGCGGTTTCCGCAGGCGAGACGGAGACGTCCACCGGGTTCGGTCTCGGTCGAGTAGTGGTGCAGGGTCTCGCCGGTGGTCCTGTCCTTGGTGAGGGTCCAGCCGGTCAGGTGGATCGGGTCGGAGCAGCCGCCGGTACGGCGGACCTGGTCCTCCCAGCGGTGGAAGTCGGGGGCCGAGGCCACCCGCAGCAGGTCGCCGAGGGTGATCCGATCAAACGGCGCCTCAGGCATGTGCACTCTCCCGGCGGCGGGCGGTGCGGTCGGTCATGATGGTGCTTCCTTCCGGATCTGTGGTTCGGGCAGGAGCACGGCTTCCGGGCGGCGGATGCTTGGCGGTATCGAGGCCGCCCGGAAGCCGGTCAGCGGTGGTTCTGCGACGCCACGAGCGAGCGCACGACCAGGGCACTGACGGCGAGCGACGCGGCGGTGACGGCGACCGCGAGGAGCAGGGAGACCAAGACCGCTCCGACGACCAGGACCACGGCCGTGCCGCCACCGATGACGGCTACGACGGCACCGGGCGTGAGCTGGACCGTGGGCCGGGCGGGAGCCGCGCCGGTCGGCACGGGGGCCGGGGCCTGGTGGAGTACGGCGGGAACGTCGGTCCGGGCGGGGCCCGTGACGATTCCGGTCGGCATCGGGTTGGTGGGGATCTTCGGGCGGAGCATGGCGGTTCTCCCTTCGGTCGGGTCGTGCGGGGTCACTTGACGGCGGTGTCGATCACGGGGGACAGGAGGCTGTCGGCGAGGAGGTAGCCGCCGAGCAGCAGCACGAGCACGAGCCACCAGGGCGGACGGATCAGCTTGACGCCGAGCCAGCCGACGACGATCAGGGCGAGCCAGAGCGGGACGTCCATAGCGTTCTTGCCTCCTTCAGCGGACCTTGCAGCGGTGGGTGCGGGCGGCGAGCTGGGCGGCGGACCGACTGCTGAAGTCGGACGACCAGCCGCAGCGGTCGGCGGTGCACACGGCGGCGTGTTTGGTGCGGCCGTTCCGGTCGCGGTGGGTGCCGATCTGCACCGGTCCGATCCGCATCACGGAGTGGAAGTGGTCGCGGGCGGGCATGGTGGATCTCCTCTCGGTTCAGGCGAGCTGGGCGGCGATGGCGGCGGCGAGCTGAGGCGGGACGCCGAGGCGGGCGCGGAGGGTGTCGGTGTCGATCGGTGAACCGGTACGGGTGCGGTGGTCGTCAGCGACCTTCCGGGCGTGGTCGATGAGCGCGGCCGGTACGGGCGGAGTCGTGTCGGCGGGAGGCCGGACCGGAAACTCCTCAGCCGCAGGAACCGGTACGGGTTCCAGCTCCGGCCCCTGTTCGTCGGTGACGAGCTCCGGCGCCGGGGGAGCAGCCGTGGGTGTCGGCGGAACAGGCACCGGGTCTTCGGCCGGGGGCGATGTGTGGGCGAGGAGTGTCCCGCCGAGGAAGGCGAGCGCAGGCCATCCGGCGACGCCGAAGCGGAGCCAGGCCGGAGGATCCTGGAGATCGAGGAACCCGGCGGTGGCGACGTTGGCACCGAGCGAGGCGACGAGTGCGATCAGGAACCAGCACCAGGCGAGCCGGGACGGGCCGTCCTTGCGCAGCCGACGCCAGGCGGCGACGAGGAGCAGATCGACACTGATCGGGTAGGCCCATGCCTTCCAGCCGTCCTGGCCCGCGGCGGCGGCAAGGTCGTGGAGGTGGGCGAAGGACAGCGCTCCGGCGATCACGGCTTGGACGAGTACGGCGTCCACGCGGACTTTGGGACGGGCCATCGCGGACTTCTCCTTTCGGTCTTTTCGGCATGGCGGGGGTAGGGACCTGGCGCGGGGACGGTCGCGCCGACCGGTGTGCGGAGAGGTCAGGCGGTGGCGGGCGCGGTCTTGACGAGCGGCGCAGTGGCCGAGGCCAACGGGGCGACGGCGGGCCGGAAGGCCGCGAGTGCGGGCACGTCCGGGGTGCGGTCGGCGTGCCGGTTGCAGATGTTCACGGCTTGGCGCAGGGAGGTGTGCGGTGCGCGGATGCGGGTCCATCCGCCGGTCGAGTCGCCCGAGACGGCGATGCCGGGGACGTCGGTGGGAATCTGGATCGCGGCGAGTACGGCGTCCGGGGCGATGTCTCCGAAGGCCATGTTGGCGCTGGACTCGTCGTTGACGCGGTGGGCGGTACGGCCGGTGAGCTGGGCGCGGAGCATCGTGATGCCCTTGCCGAGTTCGGAACCGAAGCGCTGGCCGCAGATTTCCAGGTAGACGCCCGCGGCGCGGCCGAGCTGGGCGAGGCGGACCAGGGCGGTGACGATTCGGTCCCGGCGCTTCTCCTCGTCCTTGGTGGCGAAGAGCGCCAGCTCAGCGACCTCGTCGACCAGGACCACGACGGGAGTAGGACGCATGTCGGCGGGCAGGTCCCAGATGTCGGCGGCTATGTCGGCGTCCGGAACGTCGACGGTGATGCGCTGGGCGGCACGGATGAACTGGTAGACGTCCTCCATGTGCTGCACAAGTGTTTCGAGGAGTTCGAGGGCAGTGTCCGGGTTGTCGGCGAGGGCGGAGAAGCGCCGGGCCAGCGGGAAGAGCTCGACGCCCTGTTTGCAGTCGATCCCGACGAGAGCGACGTGGTGTGATGCGAGGCCGGCGACCAGGTTGCGCTGGTAAACGGACTTGCCCGACTCGGTCGCACCGAGCGTCAGCCCGTGGGGCACGGCCCGGTAGTCGCGGTAGTGGACGGACCCGTCTTCGCGCAGCGCGACAGGGATGCGCATCGGCGCGTGGTCGGTCTTGGCGGGCATCTGCACCCGCCGAAGGACGTCGTACCCGGTCATCCGTAACTCGACGACCCCCGAGTGGAGTTCGCGGGAGGTGACTCCGTACATCCCGAAGGAGTGCCGGAGGCGGTCGGTGGCCGAAGCGACGTCGAAGGCATCCTGACCGGGGCGGAGCTTGAGACGCAGCACCAGCCCCGTACGGGTCGGCCGGAGACGGAGGATGCGCGGGGCCCGCGACTCGGGAACGGGTCGGTTCGCCATCCGGGCGAGGGAGAGACGCCAGCGGGCGGGCGGAACGGTCAGCCCGCAGGCATCCATGACCGACGTGTACCGGACGGCGACCCGCAGCGCGGCGAAGGTGACACCGAAGGTCAACCAGTACCAGGCGGGACGCCGCCACCGCAGGATCACTGCGATGACGGCGACCAACAGCAGCGAGACCAGGAGACCGGTCATGATCAAGCCGCCTTGGGCTTCTCGGCACTGGGGGCGAGCGAGGTGACCGCCACCGCGCGGAAGGCGATGCCGTGCCGCTTCTGTCCGTTGAACTCGTTCTCCCACGGGCGGGCGATCAGACCGGTGACGGCGACGGGCGTGCCCATCATCAGCTCACCGGAGATGCCCGGCTCGGGGACGGTGACCGACAGGATCTCCACTTCGTCGTTCGCCGCGAACATCACGTCCACGGTCATGAGCTTCGCGCCGCTCTCGGTGTCCATGGCGATCTCGCCGGTACGGCGGTCCTTGACCTTGATCTGCGGAGGCTTGGCGACCATCACGGAGGCGGCGGAGGTGTCGACGGGGATCGTACGCACGGAAGATCACTCCTCTAGAGGTGCTTGACTCAACCACTCATGTATATGAGTGACATGAGGAAGAGTGCATCACTCCTGTATATGAGTCAACACGCCGAAACAAATAAGTCGCGGCGGGCTGGCGGGAGTTGAGCCGACGTCAGTCGGTGGCAGGGATCCGGTAGCTGAAAACGAACTGGTCAGCGGCCATGAGGGTGTCGCAGACCTCCACGACGCGGTCCTCGGTCGTCCTCGCCTCACGGATCAGGTGAACCACCGAAGCGCCGGGGCTCAGGGCCAGTTCGGACGCTTCCGCCTTGGTCGCCAGTCGGGCTTGCAGCGTCTCGACGAACTCCGCGAACTCGTGTCCGTGGTCTTCGAGTCGGGCGTAGATGCCACCACCGCCGGGGTTCTTCGCGAACAGCTCGGGAATGTCCTTCGCGACGTCCCACGGGAGGTACGAGGTGGCCGTCTCCACGGGAGTCTCGTTCCGGAAATAGAGGCGGCGCCGAGCGAGAACCTGGGTGCCGGTCGGGACGCCGAGCCGCTCCGCGATGTCCTTCGGAGCCTCCATCGGGCCGATGTAGAGAACGCTGACGCCCGCCTTCGCCCCGGACTGTTCCGACTCGGCGAGGTACGCGGCCTTGCCACCTTGCCGGTGCGAGCGCTTGAACCGGTCCGAGGACCGGTGCCGTACCGGCGGCCGGGCCTTGACGATGGACCCCTTGCCCTGGCGGGTCTCCACGAGGTCACTCGCGCGGACCTCCACCATGGCCTTTCGGATGGTGCCGCCCGAGACGCCGTAGCGCTCCACGAGCTCCGATTCGCTGGGCACCATGTCGCCGGGCTTGAGGATGCCGGCGCGAATCTGCTGAACGATCTCCTCGGCGATCTGTACGTACCGAGGTACGGACTTCCCACCTCCTACCGCTGTTTCCATAGTCCTTCTCTTCCTCCTATGCTCCTGTACATGAGTAACAGTGCGCAGGAGAGCACGTCAACGCCGCTCCACTCCGTGTCCGTAGCCGGAGTGGTCGTGCGCGAGGACGGGCGACTGCTGGCGATCCGCCGTGCCGACAACGGCACTTGGGAGCTCCCCGGCGGCGTACTCGAACTCGACGAGGCCCCGGAGACGGGCGTCCGGCGTGAGGTCCTGGAGGAGACGGGCATCCACGTCGAAGTGGATGAGCTCACCGGGGTCTACAAGAACACCACTCGGGGCATTGTGGCCCTGGTCTTCCGCTGCAAGCCCGCCGGCGGAAGCGAGCGGACGTCCAGCGAATCGACCGCGGTCGGATGGCTCACGCCCGAAGAGGTCGCCGAGTGGATGTCCGAGGTCTACGCGGTCCGGCTGCTGGACGCACTCGACGGGAACGGACCTCACGTGCGAAGCCATGACGGCAAGCACCTGACGCCGGTCCGATAGAACTTTCCCTACTTCATCAAGAGGCCCGCGCACGGCGCGGGCGCGCGCCGCCTCTGCGGCGCGGCCTGCCTCCTGTCTGCGCCCCGGCTGGCCGCGCCCGGCGGCGCGCTGCGTGCTGCGGGCAGAAGGTGGGAAACCCCTCTGTGGCTGGGGCGGTCGGCTCCACGGCTTTAGGCAGCCACTTTGGGGCGAGCCTCTAAAATCATGGCCCCAACGTCGTGCTTTAACGGGCAGGTCCACAGGCTGCCCGACTCGCCGCAAGCTTACGGGGCCATGATCACTCGCCCCAAAGCAGCTCCAGCCCAAAGCCGTTCCGCCGACCTACGGCCGCATCTGCACCAACTCGGTGCGGCGAGGAATGGTCCTATAGGCGGCGAATGGAATTAGCGAGAAGCCTGGATGCTGAGGCAGATCGATAAATCCAATCCTACCCAAATTTCGCATCTGGGCATTCATCGCCTCGGCGAATTCGCCGCGATTGATGCTTCCGTTCGAATTGTAGAAATCCATATCTGGCAGTTCGGTTTCTTCAGTCCCGTAGCTCCCGATGCTGCCGACCAATGTCCACTCGTGACGCTCTGTGCCGTAGCGAGCGAAAAGAATCTCTGCTTCAGTGTCGAGATACTGGCGTCCTTCCTGCAATCGGGCACTCACTAGGGAGCCCTTGGCGGGAGTCAAGTTCATGTGCAAGCCCGGACTGAAGACGCCTTTCGCAATTCGCACGAATGATCTCAGAGTGTTCCCGTCCATCCCGTCAATCGCTGGGAAGTCGGGGATTGAGTCCTCCAGTTGGTCGACGTGACTCTCGTCCTTCTTCACAGGCCTCGGGCGCTGCTGGCCTTGCTTTCCCTTTCCTGGTCGCTGCGGCTCGTTCGACGGCGATGCACCGATTCCTTGGAGTCCAACATTCACATGCCCGAAGGCCGCGAATGCTGAAGCCGTATACCTGGTATCGAATAGCGAGCCAGGAGCCGTGATTCTGACGAGCGAACCCGGGGGATATTTGGTCTTCAGTTCGCCAGATTCCCAAAGATCCACCTCGGACGCTTCCTCTGAGATGTCATGCAATAGAAGTTCCGATTCCAGTGCGTCCTCCAGCATCGGAAATAGAGCGTCGCCGAGAGATTTGTTGGTGTAGCTCTCGCTGCCCGTTCCGTGTAGATGTTGAGCTGCCGAGCGTGGGCCGATGGTCGTCCTTTTCTCTGACCGCTCTGTCTTACGCGATTCCTCCACAATTCCGCCATCGAGTTGAGCGAGTAGGGCGCGCACTTTGTCGGTGTCAACGTAGAGGAATTCACGAAGAATCATTGGCTCTCCTGGTACGGGATCCTTTTCGTACGGCTCCGGCGGTGTAGCCGCCACAGGCGAGATTGAACACCCAACTTGGCGCAGATGTCCCGGTTTTCGCTGGATCTAACTCCCTACGACGTCTGTCATGTCAGTGTCAGAAGCCCGGGTGGCTGAGCATTCTGGGCCTTCCCTGGGCCGTGCGAGGCCCACCAACGCTGGCAGTCAGCACCCACTGGTGACCACCCCCACCCCGCTCTGGCCTGGGCACCCAGAGTTGATCTGCCGCACTGGAAGAGGTCATGCCTGCACCCGGAGAACTGAGCTGACGTGCACTGATCGCACCGGGCGCCGCAACGGGCGAAAACTGCGTGACAGCGCCGACGAACAATGGCGGACGAGCGCGGACGTCTGCGGACCATCGGCGCAGGTGGATGGCACACCCTCTCAGGCAGCATCCGTATGAAGTTGCTTCGGGACGAAGCGGCCGAGTGGCTTTACCCCCCAGCCACGAGTTAGCGGTGAGTGGGATTGCCTCCGGCCTAATCCTGGCCGAGCGTTACCACAGGTCAGAGGAGTTCATGGCTTGCGAAGAGTGATGCCTTCCGGAGCCGTTTGCTTCATGTGGCTGGGTGCATGGGCGTCACCGGCTGGCGCGCCGGCGGAGGAGCCCCAGCTTGGCTCTGGGGCTCCTCCGCCGTTTGCTGACCAGATGCTATTCAAAGGGCGTCTGCCGTAGTGGAGCCTCGCTCTGCACTCGATCTGATGCAACCGTTGCTGAAAGGCGGTTGCCGCGGCTGATCGCCACCCGCAGCGCGTCCTGGAGAGCTCCGCTCATGTTCACTGCGAGTTGATGCAGCTCGTTCAGCTCCGTCTCTCCGCCGGCGAGCACATCGGCCGCGTGCGCCAGGAGCTCGGCTGCCAGACCCAATTGCACCGCTTCGGTGGTGTCGGCCAGGCGGGACAGGTAACCCCCGCTGCCGTCGGTGCTCAGGTAGCAGGGTTTCCCTTCAGGGCCTGTCCACGGGAGCAGCCTCAGCTCATTTTGGGTGGTCATCGCTCCGCCTCTTTCTCTCTGGTTATGGGGTGGGTGGTGAAGAGGACGTCGGCACGATCGCCGGGGAGCACCAGGAGCGCTGCCTCCACGACGCGTCCTGTGTGGTCAGCCCCGACGCGGGTGATCGCGAGCACTGCCAAGGACGGGCCAATCCGGAGGGTCGCCGCCTCTTCGGGTGTGGGAGGGCGGGCGTTGACCCGTTCGCGGATCTCGGCCAGCGGTGGTCGGAGCGCCGTCAACCTCGCTTCGCCGCCTGCACAACAGAGCGGACTGTCGGGCAGGCCGGCTGGAGCGAGGTCGCCAGGGACATAGACACGAGCCAAACTGTGCGGCGAATCGCCCTCGTAGCCGAGGCAGAGGAACTCGGTGAGCGGGCTATTCTCCGGCACCTCCAGGAGGCCGACGAGTTGCCCATGAGCCAGGACGCTGGAGGCGCGGATGCTGACGCGCAACGTCGACTCGTCCGACGAGCTCATCTGGAGTGGTCGGCCGCCGCCGAGGTACGTGATCCTTCGGCGCGGGTAGCGGACGAAGTTGCCCTTGCCGTGGATCTTCTCTACGAGTCCTTCGCTCTCCAGGACCGCGAGAGCGTTCCTCAGCGTTGGTGTGCTGACTCTGTAGTGGGACGCGAGGCGAGCCTCAGAGGGGAGGCATTCGTCAGCCTTGATGCGGCCGGTCAAGATCTGATTTCGAAGGTCGGCGGCGATGACGTGGCGGCGAGAGGGCATTGGTCTCATCACCAGCGCTTCATCACTCGAAGCGCTACGAACCGGGACCGCGAGTGCATGGTGAGCGTCTCGCCCGACTCGAAGCGCAGGCGCTTTGCTCCGCCTGGGAGTTGGATGAGGTCGATCACGCGGCACGGGAGGCCCCCGATCTGGACAACATCGCCGCGCCGCACGCTCGCAGAGGTGATCTCGACGGGGCTGGCCGCCGCACCACCTGGTGCCCAACTCTTCACCGCGGCGACTCCGTCCCGTCGGTGCTATCGGCGGTCGTCAGGGGGTGGCAGGTGCAGCTGCACGATTCGTAGACCACGGGGATGCCGACCGGTGCTGCTAGTTGGGCCGACTGCGTGCACTCGCGGTGCGTACCGATCAGACAAGAAATCGACCGGTAACGGGCGACCTGGGTACGCGTGACGCGCGGCTGCTGACGAGATGGCATCAGCCGACCTCCGCAATTGTGAGCCGCTTGTGCCCGAAGTGGTCGTGAGGCGCCAATGCCGGTGGAGCAAGCGCCGAGGGGTGACAACGGATGCGGTTGAACACGTAGACCAGCTCCTATCGCTGATGGCCAGGCCCCCGGACGTCACCCGTCGCGGGGGTCGCGGTTCGTACGGCGGCCCATAACGTGCGGCCGTTCACGCTGTTGGCGAGGAGCCCGAATCGGTCGGCCTCCGCCATCGCTGCCAAAAGCTCCCGCCATGACTCTGCGGTGAGCGATTCCGGCACCTCCGCCTCGATCGCGATGAAGTGGGCGTGCCGCTCCACGCGAGGAGCGAGTCCGACGGCGGACAACCGCGCTGCGATGCCTCTGGCCTTTGCTTCAAAAGCAGGCACAGCACAGCCCCCGTCACCCGTCGATCACTTTGAGTGAAGCTAGTTAACCAGATTAGAGCTAGTGGACTAGATTTTCCATATGTCTGAGCAGCCGCCTTATCTCCGCATCGCCGATGAGCTCCGGCGTCGCATCGCGGAGCATGAGTGGACGCCGGGGGATCGGCTTCCCTCGCGCGCCCAGATCGCCCAGGAGTGCGGCGTCGGGGAGAACGTGGTGCGGCGAGCTCAGGAGCTACTGATCTCCCAGGGAGCGCTGGAAGGCCGCGCGGGATCAGGCACGTACGTCGCTGCTCCCCGGAAGCGGGTGCGCGTGGTTCGCTCTTCCGCCCGAGAACAGCCCGACGGTCCTCCGTTTCGCGCGGACATGAAGGCCGTGGGCAAGCAGGGGGATTGGGAGAGTCGAACCGAGGCGAAGGTACCGGCGCCGGCCGACGTCGCATCGCGCCTGGGCATCAGCGAAGGCGACCTGTGCGTCCGCACTGTGTACGAGTTCCTCGCCGACGGCAGGCCGGTGCAGCTCTCCACGAGTTGGGAGCCGTACGACCTCACCGCCGGCACCCTTGTTGTCCTTCCCGAGGGTGGGCCGTATGCCGGAGCGGGCGTGGTCAATCGCATGGCGGAGATCGGCATCACGGTCAGCCACGCGGTGGAACAGCCGGAGCCGCGGTTGGCAACCGCCGAGGAGGCGTCGCTTCTGGGTATCCAGAAAGCCGCCCTCATCACGCACATCAAGCGGACCTACTACAGCGACCAGGGCCGACCGGTGGAGACGGCGGACATTGTGATCCCCGCAGCACGGTGCGAGATCGTTTATGAGATCTCAATCGGTCGGCAGTGACCGCCATCATGGCTTACTGCTGACGGTTGAGGTGCAGGTGGCTTGAGACCACGGTGCACCGTGCGGTCCGGCTGCGGTGGCGTCTCTGTCCTGCGTGATTCTGCGGGGCGAAAGGGGAATGCAGCCCTGTGGCGAAGTAAGGCCATGGGAGGGGCAGACAGGTGGCGCAACGGGGCAGCAGTCGTGGTAACGATCACCAGCGGCAGCACCAAGCTTTACGACGTGCCCAGGAGCAACAGGCACGCCAAGCGGAGCGGGAACGCAAGGCCGCTGAGACGGCCAGCAAGCGGCAGGAGCGCGAGCGGAAGGCCGCGTATCAGGAACGGCAGGCCGAACAGGCGCAGGTGCGCACGATCGGAGTCGAGCACGAGGTCGAGCAGCTCGGGCAGTTGCTCCGGGACTCGTTGGTCGGTGATCCGCCGACAACCTTTGAGCGCCGGCGGAAGACCCAC
Source organism: Streptomyces sp. NPDC058663 (assembly GCF_042716745.1). Taxonomy (NCBI): domain Bacteria; kingdom Bacillati; phylum Actinomycetota; class Actinomycetes; order Kitasatosporales; family Streptomycetaceae; genus Streptomyces; species Streptomyces sp. NPDC058663. The sequence continues at coordinate 73,996 of NZ_JBHXRV010000011.1, read as the reverse complement.
ACGCCAGGAAAGTTGGACGAGCGTCCTTGGTCGCGTCCGGAACCTTCCCGGCGCTGGGAGGAGTTCGCACCACCGGAACCCGGAGGGCTGTCTGCTGTTCTGGGACTTGGCAGGAAGCGCTATGAAGTTGCTGTAGCCGAGGCACGTGTTCGGTTCGGCGCAGCGCAAGAACGCCACAGTCGAGCTGAAGAGAAGCGGCTGGCAACACTGGAGCGGAAGCGTGCCGAGCACCGCCAAGCCGAAGCGCAAGCTCTTGATGAGGTGGCGGCCTTCAACGAGAAGCTGGACGAGGAGCGCGAGGCGTATAGGGCCGGGGAGCCTGCGGCGGTCGAGGCTCATCTAGGGGCTGTTCTGGATGCGTCGGAGTATCCGTTGGGCTTCCCCCACGAGCATCGGATCGCTTTTCGACCAGCCACCGGTGACGTACTCGTTGAGATCCACTTGCCGCCTGAGGCGATCGTTCCCGCCGCGCGGGGCTACCGGTACGTGAAGAACCGAGACGAGACGACCGTACTGCCTCGTCCGGAGAAGGAGCGTAAGGAGATCTATGCCTCCGTCCTGGCGCAAGTCGCTCTGAGGACAGTGCATGAGGTCCTGACGAGTGATCCAGACCGGGTCGTCAATGGTGTGATCCTGAACGGCCATGTGAGAACCATCGACCGGGCTACCGGTCAGGAGGTCTCACCCTGTCTGGTGACGCTCAGCGCCAGCAGGGAGCAGTTCGGGAAGCTTCGTCTCAGTCAGGTTGATCCAGCGCAGTGCCTCAGGGGACTCAACGCTCTGGTGTCTCCCAACCCCTACGATCTCGAACCGATTCGCCCCATCGTCGAGTTCGACCTGTCGAAGTACCGGCTCATGGACAGCATGGATGTAGTCGCTGGCTTGGACAGCAGGCCCGTGCTGGTGAAGCTGACGCCCACCGAGTTCGAGCACCTGATTCGTCAACTGTTCGAGGCGATCGGAATGGAGGCCTGGAACACCCAGGCGTCCAAAGACGAGGGCGTGGACGCGGTGGCTGTCAGCAAGGACCCCGTCTTCAACGGTGAGTGCATCATTCAGGCGAAGCGCTACAGCAAGCTCGTGGGTGTTGAGTCCGTCCAGGCGCTCGCCGGCGTGGTCGAGCACAAGCGTGCTGCCAAGGGGGTCCTGATCACCACATCGTGGTTCGGCAGGGCCAGCCACGACTTTGCCCGCCAACATGGTCGGCTCCAGCTCATCGAAGGGCCGGAACTCAAGTACCTGATCAAGGAGCACCTTGGCAAAGATGTGATCCCGGGCCCGATCCCGCCGAAGAGGCGCCCCTCGCGTTGAGGCCTCGGGCCGCCCACTAAGCCCAAGAAGCTGGGCCGTCCCTGGGCCGTCCGACGTCGCTCAACGGTGGCCAATGACGACCAACGACAACCACCAGGCGCACGATCCCACTGCCCCTGACCAGCAAAAGCCCAGCTCACCAAGATCCCCGACAACACCCAGGGCAAGAAGAAGTAGCCCGCACCGCCACCCGTCCCGCACCGCCACCCGTCCCGCACCGGCACCCGTACGCGTCCCCGCACCGGCACCCGTACGCGTCGAGGGGCCCGGTCCGCAGTGCGGACCGGGCCCCTCGACGTTCGCTTCGCAGCAGCTCTACGGCGGTCAGCCGCAGCCGCCGCCGCACTGGCAGGAGCCGCCGGACTGGCAGCCGCAACTGCAGCCGGAGCCGCAGCCGCAGGAGAGCGTTCCCCCCGTGGGGGCCGTCACCGCGGTGGCGGTGGGAAGGTGCAGAGCCATGGGTCCTCCTCGAAGGCACGGCAGGTACGCGGCCGTGCGGGCCGCGGAGTGCGGCAGGCCGGCCGCGGGGGCGAAGCCGTGTGGCCGCCCCCACCCATTGCATGCCCATCCGGTGGGCGCATCAACAGCGCGCGGAAGCACGGGAGTTGATGCGCCCTGCAAGGAGACCCCGGCGCCCGGCAGGGAGGTCCGCGGCCCCGGCAGGGGGGTCCGCGCCGCCTACGCCCCCGCCGGGGACTCCTGAGCGGCCTGGATCTCGTCCGCGTGCTCGCCCGTCACCAGGTACACCACCCGCTTGGCGACGGAGACCGCGTGGTCCGCGAAGCGCTCGTAGTAGCGGCCGAGCAGGGTGACGTCGACGGCGGTCTCGATGCCGTGCTTCCAGCGGTCGTCCATCAGGTGGGTGAAGAGCGTGCGGTGCAGCAGATCCATCTCGTCGTCGTCCTGCTCCAGCTGGAGCGCCAGGTCGACGTCCTTGGTGATGATGACCTCCGCCGCCTTCGCCATCAGGCGCTGCGCCAGCTGCCCCATCTCCAGGATGGTCGCGTGCAGGTCGCTCGGCACCGCCTTGGCCGGGAACCGCAGCCGGGCCAGCTTCGCCACGTGCTGCGCGAGGTCGCCGGAGCGCTCCAGGTCGGCGCTCATGCGCAGCGAGGTGACGACGATGCGCAGGTCGGTGGCGACCGGCTGCTGGCGGGCGAGGAGTGCGATCGCCCGCGCCTCCAGGTCGTGCTGGAGGTCGTCCACCCTCTGGTCGGCGGCGATGACGCTCTCCGCGAGCTTCAGGTCCGCGTCGAGCATGGCCGTGGTGGCCCGCCCTATCGCGGACCCGACGAGGCGGGCCATCTCGACCAGGTCCTCGCCGATGGAGTCCAGTTCCTCGTGGTACGCGTCCCGCATGGTGTCCCTACTTCCTGACTTCTTCTGCAGTGGTGTTTCCGGGGTCTGGCGGGGCTCCGGCCCCCACGTTCCCACCATCCGGCCGGTACGCGTCCGGATTCGGCCGACCAAGTGAACCAGCACCGTCCCCTCGGTGAACTCTGGGCGACGAACGTTCGAGCCCGCCCCCTTTCGCTTGGGGCGGTGTCAGTGACCAGGCATAACCTTGTGCACATGGACGTGAACGCGGCGGTGGCCGCAGCAGCAGCGATAGCCGGACTGTGCACCGGCATCATCGCCATGCTCGCGTTCCGCTGGAGCGAGCGCGAGCAGAAGAGGCCCACCCGCTCCTCCGCCCTGCGCCCCGAGGCGAGCGGCGCGCTGCCCCCCGGGGTGGACACCGTCCTCTCGGTGCTCCGCTCCTCCGCGGTCGTACTCGACGAGAGCGACAACGTGGTGAAGGCCAGCTCGGCGGCGTACGCGCTGGGCCTGGTCCGCGGCGGGAAGCTGGCGGTCGAGCCCATGATGCACATGGCCCGCGACACCCGCAGGGACGGGGAGATACGCCAGGTCGAACTGGATCTGCCCCGCAGGGGGACCGGCCGGGGCGAGGCCCTGGCGGTGTCCGCGCGGGTCGCCCCGCTCGGCTCCCGGCTCGTACTGCTGCTGGTCGAGGACCTCACCGAGGCCCGTCGCATCGAAGCGGTACGGCGCGACTTCGTCGCCAACGTCAGCCACGAGCTGAAGACCCCGGTCGGCGCGCTCTCCCTGCTTTCCGAGGCCGTCATGGACGCCTCGGACGACCCCGAGGCGGTCACCCGCTTCGCGGGGCGGATGCAGATCGAGGCGACCCGGCTCACCTCACTGGTCCAAGAGCTCATCGACCTCTCCCGGGTGCAGAACGACCACCCGCTGGAGGACTCCGAGCCGGTCCGCGTCGACGAACTGGTCGCCGAGGCCATCGACCGCAGCCGGCACACCGCCTCGACCAAACAGATCACCATGCAGGCGGGCGGCACCTCGGGACTCCACGTCTGGGGCAACCGCGGCCAGCTCGCCGCCGCCCTCGGCAACCTCGTCGAGAACGCGGTGAACTACAGCTCCGCCCGCACCCGCGTCGGCATCGCCGCCCGCCGGGTGCCCGCCCCCGGCGGCGACCTCATAGAGATAGCCGTCACCGACCAGGGCATCGGCATTTCCGAGCGCGACCGCGAGCGGGTCTTCGAGCGGTTCTACCGGGTCGACCCGGCCCGCTCCCGAGCCACCGGAGGTACGGGCCTGGGCCTGGCCATCGTCAAACACGTGGCCGCCTCGCACGGCGGGGAGGTCACCGTGTGGAGCTCCGAGGGACAGGGCTCCACCTTCACCCTGCGGCTGCCCGAAGCGGGCTCCGTCAGGGAGGCCAGGGTGGAACACACACCCGGCCGCCCCCTCGTCGGCCCCGGCGACGTCGACGAGTTCGATGACGAAACCGCCGGCGGCATCGCCGCCGGCAGCGGCACCTACGAGACCCCCATCCGAGAGAACACCCCTGCCCCGGAGGTCCTTCCGTGACCCGAGTGCTTGTCGTCGAGGACGAGGAATCCTTCAGCGACGCCCTGTCCTACATGCTCCGCAAGGAGGGCTTTGAAGTCGCCGTCGCGGCCACCGGCCCCGACGGCCTCGACGAGTTCGAGCGCAACGGCGCCGACCTCGTCCTCCTCGACCTGATGCTGCCCGGCCTGCCCGGCACGGAGGTCTGCCGCCAGCTGCGCGTCCGTTCCAACGTGCCCGTCATCATGGTCACCGCCAAGGACAGCGAGATCGACAAGGTCGTGGGCCTGGAGATAGGCGCCGACGACTACGTCACCAAGCCCTTCTCCTCCCGCGAGCTGATTGCCCGCATCCGGGCGGTGCTGCGCCGCCGCGGCGAGCCGGAGGAGGTCACCCCGGCGGCCCTGGAGGCCGGCCCGGTCCGGATGGACGTGGACCGCCACGTCGTCACGGTCGCCGGCGCCAAGATCGACCTTCCGCTCAAGGAGTTCGACCTCCTGGAGATGCTGCTGCGCAACGCGGGCCGCGTGCTGACCCGCATGCAGCTCATCGACCGTGTCTGGGGCGCGGACTACGTGGGCGACACCAAGACCCTCGACGTCCACGTCAAGCGCCTGCGCGCCAAGATCGAGCCGGACCCGGGCGCCCCGCGCTACCTGGTCACGGTGCGCGGCCTGGGCTACAAGTTCGAGCCGTAAACCAGGAGAACCAGTACGCAGTACGCGCCGAGGTACGCAGTACGCGCCGAGGTACGCAGTACGCGCCGAGGTACGCAGTACGCGCCGAGGTACGCAGTACGCGCCGAGGTGCGCAGTACGGGAAGGGCCCCGCCGGAGCGATCCGGCGGGGCCCTTCCCGTACGTACAGCGTGCTGCTTGCGTCAGCGTGCTGCGTACGGCGTGCTGCTCGTCACCCGTGTCAGCGTGCGGCGCCGGTCGGGGTGCCCGAGGGAGAGTTCTTGGCCGGGGTGCCGGAGGGCGAGCCCGACGCGGTGGCGCCCGGGGTGCCGGAGGCGGAGGCGGTCGGCGTGCCGCTCGCCGACGCGCTCGGCTTGCCCGAGGGGGCGGCCGGGACCTGGTCGGGGCCGAAGCCCTCGAAGTGGCCGACGGCCGGGACGACGAACGCGCGCAGCGTCACGTTGCCGGTCTCGCTGAAGGAGAAGGTGACGGGCTGGGCGTTGCCGTTCTGCGCGGCCTCGCGGCCGTTCTCGACGACGGCGGACGCGTTGTCCTTGCCGCCGAGGATGACGGAGCCGCCGGCCGGCACGGTGATCTTGCCGGTGCTGCCCTTGGCGGGGGTCAGCTTCACCTCTGCGTTGCTGCCGCCGAGCTTGACGGTGTCCAGGGTCTGCGGCTCGTCGCCGTTGTTGAAGACCGTCGCGGAGACGACCGCGGGGCCCTCGCCGACGGCGTTCCCCTTGCCCTTCTCGCGGGGCTGGGTGATCACCGTGACGTTCTGGATCTTGATCTTGCCGTTGTCGACGGAGATCGCCGCGTTGTCCGGCTTGATGGTCAGCGTCTGGGCGTCGTTGCCGGCACCGCATGCGGCGAGCGAGGCGATCGAGAACGCGAGGGCGGTAGCGGCGAGAGCGCCGCGTCGAAGGCTGCGGCTCACGGCGGCGGCAACTCCTTGGACGGTACGGGCGGGGGGACGTGATGCGCGCTTAGGTTACCGAGCCGGTCCCTGGCCGGCGCACCCGACCCGCCCCCTCACCCCGGCCCCCGCCGCGTGGCGGCACACGACGGGGGCGCGTCCGCACCGCGAGTGCTGCCGCGCGCGGCGCAGGTCCGCGCCGCGAGTGGCGGCATTTCGTGCAGGGTTCAATGGCTTGAATTCGAGGGAATGCGCGAGGGCGAGAATTGATCAGCTGGTTGATCGGTCGGTTGATCAGACGGTTGATCAGCCGCTTGGTCAGCCCGCCCGTTGATCAATTCGGGATTGCCGCCGTACGGGTGATCGATCTCCGAACGGAGTAGACGAAGTTCACCTAGTGGAACCCGGCAAACCGGGACGTCTCGCCCCTCTCCGCTGCTCTGTGGTGCGTGTAACGTACGCGTTTCTCTTCGCCCGCAGAGCCGCTCCCACCTGCGAATACCGCCTTCCGGAACCCTGTCGCAGCACGATCCTGGCGCAGTTGTCAAGCCCCGAGATATGCCCTGACCTGCGGAAACGCCATTCAGAACAAGCAGTTTCCGTGTTACTCTGGATAGCCACGGAAGGGGTACCTGTCACATGACGTTCAAGGTTGGCGACACCGTGGTCTATCCCCATCACGGGGCCGCGCTGATCGAGGCCATTGAGACTCGCCAGATCAAAGGCGTGGACAAGACCTACTTGGTGCTCAAGGTCGCCCAGGGCGACTTGACGGTTCGTGTACCGGCGGACAATGCGGAGTTCGTCGGCGTACGCGATGTGGTTGGGCAGGACGGTCTTGACCGGGTCTTCGAGGTGCTGCGCGCACCGTACGCAGAAGAGCCGACGAACTGGTCCCGTCGTTACAAGGCAAATCTGGAGAAGCTCGCTTCGGGCGATGTCATCAAGGTCGCCGAAGTAGTGCGTGACCTGTGGCGTCGTGAGCGCGAGCGCGGTCTCTCCGCCGGCGAGAAGCGCATGCTCGCCAAGGCGCGCCAGATTCTGGTGAGCGAGCTGGCCCTCGCGGAGAACACCAATGAGGACAAGGCCGAGGCCCTGCTGGACGAGGTCCTCGCGTCGTAACTCATACGGGCCACGCCGAGAGGTGTGCGCACGTTTGATTTGTTGAGATGCCGCGGTGTCCGTCGGCTGACTGTGTCCGCAGTCCGCCGGCGGAGACCGCGGCATCTTTTTATCGAAGACTCTTCAAAGATCGTTTCCGCATGTGGTGTTCCCATGCGCTGCCGCGGCGATGAGTTGCGGCGCTGTTGCAGTGCCGGTGCGGTTCCCCGGACGGCTGTCACGGAAGGGGCCGGTCAGGGCGCAGCGCGCGGCACGCTGAGGCCATACCCATGTCGGACGAGGCGACAAACCTCCGGAGCAGCCGATGACAGTCGAAGACTTCCCAGCAAGCGCTTCCCCGGGTGAACCCGGTGATCCGCGTGATCCGGACCGTCCCGGTGGGGCGGGCGGGACAGGTGGGACCCAGGGGGCAGGGGTGAGGGGCCCCGGCGGGCGCACCGCCGTCGTGATCCCCGCCGCGGGCCGCGGCATACGGCTGGGCCCCGGCGCGCCCAAGGCGCTGCGCACCCTCAGCGGCACCCCGATGCTGGTCCACGCCGTCCGCGCGATGGCGGCCTCCCGGTACGTGTCCCTGGTGGTCGTGGTGGCCCCCTCGGACGGGGCGGGCGAGGTCAAGGCCATGCTCGACGAGTACGAGCACGCGCTGCCCGAGCGCACCGGTTTCCTGGTGGTGCCCGGCGGCGCCACCCGCCAGGAGTCGGTGCGACTCGGACTCGACGTACTGCCCGACGACATCACCGCCGTACTGGTGCACGACGCGGCACGCCCGCTGGTCCCGGTGGACACCGTCGACGCGGTGATCGAGGCGGTACGGGGCGGAGCACCGGCGGTGGTGCCCGCGCTGCCGCTCTCCGACACCGTCAAGCAGGTCGAACCGCGTACCGGCGGAGCGCCCGAGCCGGTCGTCGCCACCCCCGAGCGCGCCCTGCTGCGTGCCGTGCAGACACCGCAGGGCTTCGACCGCGCGACGCTGGTGCAGGCGCACGAGACCGTACCGGCGCAGGGCGAAGGTGCCACGGACTGCGCGGGCATGGTCGAGCGGATGGGGGTGCCGGTCGTGGTGGTGCCCGGGCACGAAGAGGCGTTCAAGGTGACCCGGCCGCTGGACCTGGTGCTGGCCGAGGCGGTACTCGCGAGGAGGAGGGCCAACGATGGCTTCTGAGACGACCCCCGTGGCGGCAGCCGCCGCCGCGCCGGAGATGAGCCCCGCTCCCGGGCAGCGCCCCGGGCCCGTCATTCCCCTGGTCGGGATCGGGACGGACATCCACGCCTTCGAGCGCGGACGCGAGCTGTGGTGCGCGGGGCTGCACTGGCCGGACGAGGAGTTCGGTCTCGCCGGGCACTCGGACGCCGATGTGGTCGCCCACGCGGCGTGCGACGCGCTCTTCTCCGCGGCCGGGGTCGGTGACCTCGGCGCGCACTTCGGGACCGGCCGGCCCGAGTGGGCCGGTGCGTCCGGGGTCACGCTGCTGACCGAGGCCGCCCGGATCGTCCGGGCCGAGGGCTTCGAGATCGGGAACGTGGCCGTGCAGGTCGTCGGCGTACGCCCGAAGGTCGGCAAGCGGCGCGAAGAAGCGCAGAAGGTACTGACCGCGGCGGTCGGCGCGCCGGTCTCCGTCTCCGGCACGACGAGTGACGGCCTCGGCCTCACCGGCCGGGCGGAAGGCCTCGCGGCGCTGGCGACGGCCCTGGTCTACCGCGTCTGAGACCGCTGCCCCGGGGGATTCGCTGCCCCAGGGGACTGCCCAGGGTGAGCCCGGCCTCCGCTCCTGCACCCGGCCTGCCCGCCCTTCGCTGCATAACCTGCACGCCCTCCGCTCCTGCACATGGCTTGCACGTACGCTGATACGGCAATCCGTGCGGCACGAGTGGAGGCAGTGGTGTGGAGGCAGTCGTGACGGTGACGACCGAGGTCCGGGCCCACGTCCCCGCCGGCTATCTGCTGCGGCCCGCGACCGCCGAGGACGTCGGCGGCGCCCGCGCCGTCATGCTCGACACCGTCTACCGCGATCTGAAGTCCGGGTACGTGCCGCGCTGGCACGCGGACATCATCGACCTCGACGGCACGTATCTGCGCCCCGAGCGGCGCACGCTGCTCGTCGTCGAAAAGGACGGCGAGGTCGTCGCCACGGGTGCGGTCCGCGACCGGGGCCCGCAGTCCCCGCCCAATCCGGAGTGGGTCGCCGCGCGCTTCCCCTCCGGCACCACCGCCCAGCTGTGCCGGATCTACGTACGCCCCGAGCACCGGCGGCACGGCCTCGCGCGGGCGCTCGTGCGCGAACTGTGCGCCTTCGTCGTCGAGGCCGGCGGGTACGAGGCGGTCTACCTGCACACCGATCCGGCCGTGCCGGGCGCCGAGCCGTTCTGGCGTGCGCTGGCGAGCGAGGTCTGCGACGAGCGGAAGCTGCCCGGTGGCGGGCAGGGCATCGTCCACTTCGAGCTGCCGGTGGCAGCGCTCCGGACCGGTCCCCGCTCCTGAGCCCCGGCCGACCCCCCCGCTTAAAGTGACAATCGTTTTCATGTAGGGTTCCGGCATGTCCTCCATACGCCGCCGTGCGCTGCCCCTCGCAGCGGCCACCGCCACGCTCGCCCTGACCGTCACGGCCTGCGGAGGCGGTGGTGCCGGCTCGGCGGCGGGAGCGGGCGACGGCAGGCTGCGGGTCGCGCTCGCCTTCCCTCCCGTGCAGGCCATGTCCCCGCACGGCGACGACGCCGTGACCCTCAGCCGGCTCGCGGTCGTCGAAGGGCTGACCGCGCTCGGCAGGAACGGAGAAGCGCTGCCCGCGCTGGCCACCGAGTGGAAGCAGGACGGCAACAAGGCCTGGACGTTCACCCTCCGCAAGGCCGTCTTCCAGGACGGCAGGCCCGTGGACGCCGAGTCCGTCGTGCGCTCCCTGACCGCCGCCCAGAAGGCGTCGCCCAAGCCCCGCGTGCTCAGCGACACCGACATCGCCGCCACGGCCGACGGCCCCCGGCGCGTCCGCGTCACCACGAAGAACGCCGACCCGCTGCTGCCCCAGCGCCTGGCCAACCCCTCGCTGGCGATCCTCTCGGCGGGCGCGTACCAGGGCGGCAAGGTCAACCCCGCCGGGCACGCCACCGGCCCGTACACCCTCGGCAAGCTCAACGGAGCCGTCAGCGCCACCCTGACCAGGAACGATTCCTACTGGGGCACCAAGGCCCAAACGCCCGGCATCGACGTCACGTTCGTCGCCGACGGCAAGGCGCGCGCCAACGCCCTGCGCGCCGGACAGACCGACATCGCCGAGTCCGTACCCGTCTCACAGGCTTCCCTGCTCACGAAGGGCCAGGCCCGCGAGGTACCGACCGCGCGCACCAACAGCCTCTACCTGAACACCCGCAAGGGTGCCTTCGCCGACGCCGGACTGCGGGCCTCCGTACGTACCGCCATCGACAGCAGGACGCTGGCCGAGGGCGTGTACGAGGGCCGGGCCGACACCGCACAGGGCCTGTTCGGTCCCGGCGTCGCCTGGGCGGCAGGGCAGCGGGTGCCGGTCCAGGGGCGGGCCGCGGCAGCCCCGAAGGAGAAGGCCGCGCAGGCCGGCGAGATCGTCCTCGCCACCTACACCAACCGGCCCGAGCTGCCGGAGGTCGCCAGCACCGTCCAGCAGCAGCTGGAGAAGGCGGGCTTCACGGTCCGTCAGGTCGTACGGGACTACGCGCAGATGGAGGCGGACGCGCTGGGCGGCAAGTTCGACGCGTTCCTCCTGCCGCGCAACACCCTGCTCGACACCGGTGACCCCTCCTCCTACCTGACCAGCGACTTCACCTGCGCCGGCACCTTCAACATCGCCCAGCTCTGCGACAAGAAGGTGGACGCGGCGGTCGCCGGCACGGTCGGCGCGGTGGACACCAAGGCGCGGCAGAGCGCCGAGATGCGGGCCGAAGCGGCGATCCTGGCAACCGACGCGGTGATTCCGCTGGTCCACGAACGATTCGTGCAAGGGGTCGCCCAGGGCGTCGACGGCGTGTCGCTCGACCCGATGGAGCGAACGCTGATCACCGCCGCCACCCGCATCGGATGAGGCCGGGAGGTTTCGCGGGCAGGGCCGCCGCCTTCGCCACCGTGGCCCTGGCCGTGGCGCTGCTGCCCTGGCTGACCAGGACGGACCCCGCCCTGACGATCCTGCACGCGCGCTACGCCGACCGGCCGCCGACACCGCAGACGCTCGCCGCCATCCGCGCCGAGACCGGCCTCGACGGCGGCCCGCTGCACGTGCTCGGCGGCTGGCTCGGCGGGGTGCTGCGCGGCGACTTCGGAACGTCATGGGTGTCAGGTGCGGCGGTGGGCCCCGACGTGCTCGCCGCACTCGGGGTGTCGCTGACGCTCATGGGCTGCTCCCTGCTGGTAGCCGTGGTGCTCGCGGGACTGCTGTGCCTGCGCACGCTGCGGCTCGGGGCGCGGCGACAACTCGTACGGGCCAGGGCGGGGGTGCCGGCGGCCTCGGTGGCCGCACTGCCGGAATTCCTGATCGCGGCGGTCCTGGCGACGGTGTTCGCGGTGCAGCTGGGATGGTTCCCGGCGATCGGGTGGGGGACCTTCGCAGCCGTCGTGCTGCCCGCCCTGGCCATGGGAATCCCGGCCGGGGCGCTGCTCGGGCGGCTGGTCGACGACGCGCTGCCGGCAGCGTTCGCCGAGCCCTGGGCGAAGTCCGCCGCGGCCGGCGGGATCCCGGGTACGCGCGTGGCGCGGCACGCCCTGCGCCGGACACTGCCCGGGGTACTGCCGCAGTTCGGGTTCGTGGTGGTCGGGGTGACCGGCGGCGCCGTCGCGGTCGAGACACTGTTCGCCGTCCCCGGCCTCGGCGGCACCGCGCTGTCCGCCGCGCTGGCCCAGGACCTGCCGGTGCTTCAGGCATCCGTACTGGTACTGCTCGTCCTCGGGGTAATCGCGGGGCTCCTGGTGCGGGCCACGGGACGGACGCTGCTCGGGCCCGCGCTGAGCGACCGTGCGCTGCCCGCACTGGTCGCGCCACGGCTGACGGCGGGCCGGACGGTGCGGTGGACGGCCGTACTGCTGACGGTGGTGTGCGTCGGCGTCGTCGTGGCGGGCCTGCTGCGGGACCCGTACGCGGTCGACGTGGCAGCCAGACTGTCCGGCCCCGGCCCCGCCCACCCGCTGGGCACCGACTCGCTCGGGCGCGACACCCTGGCCCGCCTCGGCCACGGAGCCGGACGGACGGTCCTGACGGCGGTGGTGGTGTCCGCGGTGACGCTGGTACTGGGGATTCTCGTGGGACTGCTGCCCGGGGGAGCGGCCGGAGGCTTCACCGAGATGGTGAACGCCCTGCCCGCGATCGTCGCCGGCCTGCTCGTGGCGGGCGTCGCCGGACCCGGTGCCGCGGCCGCCGCGATCGCCGTGACGGCGGTGGCCTGGGCCCCGCTCGCCGCCCACACCCACGCACTGTACGAACAGGAACGAGCAGCTCCGCACGTCGCCGCGGCCGCCTCGCTGGGCGCGGGACCGGCCTGGGTACTGAGACGGCACGTGCTGCCGGAAGTACTGCCCGCAGTGGTGCGCCACGCGGTACTGCGCGTCCCCGCCCTCGCCCTGGCCCTCGCCTCCCTGAGCTTCCTGGGCCTCGGCGCGGCCCCGCCGGCCCCGGAGTGGGGCCGGATGCTCGCCGAGAACATGCCCTACGCCGAACGAGCCCCCTGGGCGGTCCTTGCCCCGGCGGCAGCACTGGTGGCCCTGGCGGTGACCGCCGTGCTGTGGTCCACCACAGCAGGCGGCCGCCGCCGCCGACTGTCCACAGCTGTGGACGAGAAAGCGGACCGGACGGAGGTACGGGTGTGAACGGGGCGACGAAGGGAGCGGGCAGGGACGGCACCGCCCCCGGTACGGGTACAGGCCATGCGTGCACAGGCACGGGTGACACCCCCCGCGCGTACGACAAGGCACCGGAGCACAGCTCTCCCCGAGCCGGCACCACCCCCTCCCGCTGGACCGCACTCGCCGAGGTCCGCGCGCTGCCCCCGTACCTCCGGCTCCTCGTCGGCACTCAGCTCGCCTTCAACGTCGGGTTCTTCGCCGTACTGCCCTACCTCGCCCAGCACCTCGGCGGCGCACTCGGCATGGCCGGGTGGGTGGTGGGGTTCGTGCTGGGGTTGCGGACCTTCAGCCAGCAAGGGCTGTTCGTCGTCGGGGGAGCGCTCACCGACCGGTTCGGGCCACGGCCCGTGGTGCTCGTGGGGTGTGTGCTGCGGATCGCCGGGTTCGTCTGGCTGGCGTTCGCCGGGAGCACCGGCACGGTCGTCGGCGCCGTACTGCTGATCGGGTTCGCGGCAGCGCTCTTCTCACCGGCCGTGGAGTCGGAGACGGCCAGGGAGGCCGTCCGGTTCGAAACCGCGACGGGCACACCCCGGACCCAGGTACTGGCCGTGTTCTCGGCGGCCGGACAGGCCGGGGCGTTCGTCGGGCCGCTGCTCGGGTCGCTGCTGCTGGTGATCGGGTTCCGGGCCGCCTGCCTCGCCGGGGCCCTGGTCTTCGTGGCCGTCACTCTCGGGCACTGGCGGCTGATGCCCGTACGGAAGAAGGCACCGGCGGGGGAGCACCGGCGCGGAGGGGCGCGGGCGCTGATGCGCAGCCCCGGATTCGCCGTCGTGTGCCTGGCGTACAGCTGCTACCTCGTCTCCTACAACCAGCTCTACCTCTCGCTGCCCGCCGAGGTGGAACGGGCAACCAGCTCCCAGGCCGCCCTCGGCTGGCTGTTCGCCCTGTCCTCGCTGCTCGTGGTGTGCGTACAGCTGCCTCTCACCCGGTGGGCCGGGCGGCGCCTCGGACTGCGGACCGCGCTGACGGGCGGCCTGCTGCTGGTGGCGCTGGGGTTCGCCGCGGTGGCCGCCACCGCACCGCTCCAGCTGCGCGGGCCCGCCGGTCTGGTGCCGGGCGCCGTGCTCGTCGTACTGCTCACTCTCGGGCAGATGCTGCTGGTGCCCGCGGCCAGGGCCCTCGTACCGGACCTGGTGGACGACCGGCACCTCGGCCTGGCCATGGGAGCGCTGTCGTCGGTGTCCGGGGTGCTCGTCCTGGCCGGCAGCTCGGCGACCGGGGCGCTGCTCGACGGTGGGGGTGTGCTCCTGTGGAGTGTTCTTGCCGCCGTACCTCTCGCGGGGGCACTTCTCGGGCGGTGCCTGCGCGTCGGCGGGGACGCGACGGGATAGACGTAGGAGGGACCGCGGAATCTCCTCCGGAAGGACGAAGTCCATGTCTGCCACCCCCGACGACCGCTCCGCCACCCCCAGCGACGACCTCAAGGCCCTCCTCGACTCCCCCGTCTTCATCAACGTCGCCACCATCCAGCCCGACGGCAGCCCCCAGGTTTCCCCGGTTTGGGTGAAGCGCGACGGCGACGATGTGCTGTTCTCCACCACCCTCGGCCGCCGCAAGGAGAAGAACCTGCGGCGCGACCCCCGCGTCACCGTGCTGGTCCAGCCCTCCGACGCCCCGTACAGCTACGCCGAGATCCGCGGCACCGCCGAGCTCACCACCGAGGGCGGCCAGGAACTGATCGACGAACTGTCGGTGAAGTACACCGGCAAGAAGTACGCCGAGTTCAACCCGGCCTCCGCCCACGACGCCCCCCGCGTCGTGGTCCGGGTCCGCGCCCGCAAGATCGTCGGCAGCATCTGAGGTTCCGGCCGGCCCCGGACGCCCCTCCCCTCTGCACGCCCGGTCCCCGCCCCGCGCATCCCGCCGCGCGGCGGGGACGGTGACCGGCCGGGAGGCGGCGGGAACCGGGGCGGCGACCAGGGCTGGAACCGGGCCGGTAACCCGGGTGGGAACCGTCCCGGGGACCGGCCCGCGCCGCCCGAAACACTCAGTACCCTTGTGGCGTGACTATTCGCCTGTACGACACCAGCGCCCGGCAGACGCGTGACTTCACCCCGCTCGTCCCGGGCTGTGTCTCGATCTACCTGTGTGGCGCGACCGTGCAGGCAGCACCGCACATCGGGCACATCAGGTCGGGACTCAACTTCGACATCATGCAGCGGTGGTTCACCCACCGCGGCTACGACGTGACCTTCATCCGCAACGTCACCGACATCGACGACAAGATCATCACGAAGTCGGCCGAGCAGGGCCGCCCGTGGTGGTCCATCGGATACGAGAACGAGCGCGTCTTCAACGACGGCTACACCGCCCTCGGCTGCCTGCCGCCCACCTACGAGCCCCGCGCCACCGGCCACATCACCGAGATGGTCGAGATGATGCAGGGCCTCATCGCGCGCGGCCACGCCTACGAGGCCGACGGCAGCGTCTACTTCGACGTCCGCTCCTACGACGGCTACCTGGCACTCTCCAACCAGGAGCTCGACGGCCTGCGCCAGCCCGCCGAAGAAGGCATCACCGGCAAGCGCGACCCCCGCGACTTCGCCATGTGGAAGGCCGTCAAGCCCGGCGAGCCCAGCTGGGAGTCCCCGTGGGGCCGCGGCCGCCCCGGCTGGCACCTGGAGTGCTCCGCCATGGCGCACAAGTACCTCGGCAGCGCCTTCGACATCCACGGCGGCGGCATCGACCTGATCTTCCCGCACCACGAGAACGAGATCGCCCAGGCCAAGGCGTACGGCGACGACTTCGCCAACTTCTGGGTGCACAACCACTGGGTCACCATGGCCGACGAGAAGATGTCGAAATCCCTCGGCAACTCCGTCCTCGTCAGCGAGATGCTCAAGACCTGGCGCCCCATCGTGCTGCGCTACTACCTCGGCACCCCGCACTACCGCTCCGCCATCGAGTACAGCGAGGAGGCCCTGCGCGAAGCGGAGTCAGCCTTCGCCCGCATCGAGGGCTTCGTACAGCGCGTGGTCGAGAAGGCGGGACCCGTCGAGCCCGCCGCCGAAGTACCGCCCGCCTTCGCCGACGCCATGGACGACGACCTCGGCGTCCCGCAGGCCCTCGCGATCATCCACACCACCGTCCGGCAGGGGAACTCCGCCCTCGCCGCAGACGACAAGGAAGCCGCGGTGGCCAGGCTCGCCGAGGTCCGTGCGATGCTCGGGGTACTGGGTCTCGACCCGCTCGACCCGCACTGGGCCGGCGAGTCGGACCGCGGCGAAGACCTGCACGGCGTCGTCGACACCCTCGTACGCCTCGTACTCGACCAGCGTCAGTCCGCGCGAGAGCGCAAGGACTGGGCGGCGGCCGACGCCATCCGCGACCAGCTCCAGCAGTCCGGACTGGTCATCGAGGACAGCCCGTCCGGACCGAGGTGGACGCTCGGGCCCCGCTAGGGGCTTGAGCGCCGGGCCTTCCACGGGCCTTCCGATGTGCCGCCCGGGACCCCGGGCGGCACACTTCATTTACGCAACGAGACGATCTGCATCACCATGTGGATCGCCGGATCCACAGGAAACAGGTAGTCATGGCCGGCAACAGCCAACGCAGGAACCGACGCACGTCCAACAAGAAGGGCATGCAGGTCGGCAGCGGCGGACAGCGCCGCAAGGGCCTCGAAGGCAGGGGCCCGACCCCGAAGGCCGAGGACCGCAAGAAGCACAAGGCGAACCGCCTCGCCACCGTCAAGGCCAAGCACGCCCAGGCGCGCCGCCCCGCCCCGCGCCGCGGCGGCGTCAAGGGCACCTCCGAGATGGTCGTCGGCCGCAACCCGGTCTACGAGGCCCTGCGCGACGGCGTCCCCGCCATCACCCTCTACGTGCAGCAGTACATCGACAACGACGAGCGGGTCCGCGAGATCCTCCAGCTCGCCGGCGAGCGCGGCAAGATCAACCTGATGGAGGCCCCGCGCCCCGAGCTGGACCGGATGACCAACGGCCTCAACCACCAGGGCGTCGTCCTCCAGGTCCCGCCGTACGAGTACGCCCACCCGCAGGACCTGCTGGACGGCGCGTACGACAACCACGAGACCCCGATGATCGTCGCGCTCGACGGCGTCACGGACCCGCGCAACCTCGGCGCCATCATCCGCTCCGTGAACGCCTTCGGCGGCCACGGCGTGGTCGTGCCCGAGCGGCGTGCGGCCGGCATGACCGCCGGCGCGTGGAAGTCCTCGGCCGGCACCGCCGCCCGCACCCCCGTCTCGCGCGTCACCAACCTCACCCGCGCGCTGGAGGAGTACAAGAAGGCCGGCGTCACCGTCGTCGGCCTGGCCGCCGACGGCGAGCACAAGGTCGAGGACCTGGAGCAGCTCGGCGGTCCTGTCGTCATCGTCATCGGCGGCGAGGGCAAGGGCCTGGGCCGGCTCGTCGGCGAGACCTGCGACTACCGCGTCCGCATCTCGATGCCGGGCGGCGCCGAGTCGCTGAACGCCGGCGTCGCGGCGGGCATCGTCCTGTACGAGACGGCGCGCCGCAGGAAGTAACCGGCACGGACGGGACGGCGCGTCGCAGGAAGTAACCGGCGGCACGGACGAGACGGCGCGTCGCAGGAAGTAACCGGTGGCACGGACGAGACGGCGCGCCGCAGGAAGTAACCGGTGGCACGGACGAGACGGCGCGCCGCGGGAAGTAACCGGCGGCACGGACGAGACGGCGCGCCGCAGGAAGCAGCCACGCGGCTTCACTTCCGCACCAAAGGGCCCCGGACACGAACCGGGGCCCTTTTCGTCCACCTGCGTTGACCTGCACGGTCGGGAAGAACATGCCGATTTGACGGGTCTCGGACAGATCGACGCCGTCAAGGCAGTGTCCTAACCACACATCACTCGGTTAGATGAGTGTGGACACCAGAACACCCGGGTTCGACGATCAGCCCGCACTGAGCATGGTCAAGGTGCCCTGCGACCCGGCGCAGGTCATCGTCAACCACGCCAGTTTCCGCGTGCAGCTCGCCCCCAGCGCCGGGGGGCGCCCCAGCGGCCCCGGCCGCCCGGGGGGGGACCCCGAGGTTAAGGGGCGGGGGGGGGGCGGGGCGGCCCCCCCCCCCACCCCGGGACCGTCAGGCGTCGATGATGACGGGGATGATCAGCGGCTTGCGGCGGTAGGTCCTGAACGCCCAGTTCCCGACGGCGCGGGCGATGAGCTGTTCCAGCTGGTGGGCGTCGCCGACGCCTTCCTCGGCCGCGGTCGCCAGGGTCTTCTCGATCACGGGGATCACCGACGCGAAGGTGGTCTCGTCGTGGACGAAGCCGCGGGCCAGGAAGTCCGGGGCCTCGGCGAGCGCGCCGGTGTTGGCGTCGACGATGGCGACCACGGTGACCACGCCCTCCTCTGCGAGGGTGACGCGGTCTTTCAGGGACGCCTCGTTGGCGCCGCCGACGGTCATTCCGTCCACGTACACGTAGCCCGCGGGCACCTTGCCGGTGATGCGGGCGCGCCCGCCGACGAGGTCGACGACGACGCCGTCCTCGGCGATGACCACGTTCTCCGGGTCGACCCCGGTGCGGATGGCCAGATCGGCGTTGGCCCGCATGTGCTTCCACTCGCCGTGGACGGGCAGCACGTTGCGGGGCTTGACGATGTTGTAGCAGTAGACGAGTTCACCGGCGCTGGCGTGCCCGGAGACGTGCACCTTGGCGTTGCCCTTGTGGACGACGTTCGCACCCCAGCGGGTGAGGCCGTTGATGACGCGGTAGATGGCGTTCTCGTTGCCGGGGATGAGGGAGCTGGCGAGCAGGACGGTGTCGCCCTTGCCGATCCGGATCACATGGTCGCGGTTGGCCATCCGCGACAGGGCGGCCATCGGCTCGCCCTGGGAGCCCGTGCAGACCAGGGCGATCTTGTTCTCCGGCAGCTTCTCCAGCTCCTGGAGGCTCACCACCAGGCCGGCCGGCACCTTGAGGTAGCCCAGCTCGCGTGCGATGCCCATGTTGCGGACCATCGAGCGGCCGACGAAGGCGACCTTGCGGCCGTTCTCGTGCGCGGCGTCCAGCACCTGCTGGATGCGGTGCACGTGGCTGGCGAAGCTGGAGACGATGACCCGGCGCGGGGCGGTCCGCATGACCTGCTCGATCGCCGGGTTCAGCTCCCGCTCGGAGGTGGTGAAGCCGGGGACCTCGGCGTTGGTGGAGTCGGTCAGGAAGAGGTCGACGCCCTCCTCGCCGAGCCGGGCGAAGGCCCGCAGGTCGGTGATCCGCTCGTCCAGCGGGAACTGGTCCATCTTGAAGTCGCCGGTGTGCAGGACCAGGCCCGCACCGGTGCGGATCGCGACCGCGAGCCCGTCGGGGATGGAGTGGTTGACCGCCACGAACTCGCACTCGAAGGGCCCGAACGAACGCCGCTCGCCCTCGCGCACCCGCACGGCCTGCGGGCGGATGCGGTGCTCCTTCAGCTTGGCGTCGAGGAACGCCAGGGTCAGCTTCGAGCCGACGACCGGAATGTCGCGCCGCTCGCGCAGCAGGTAGGGCACGCCGCCGATGTGGTCCTCGTGGCCGTGGGTGAGGACGATGGCCACGATGTCGTCGAGGCGGTCCCTGATGGAGGTGAAGTCGGGCAGGATCACGTCCACGCCCGGCTGGTTCTCCTCGGGGAACAGGACGCCGCAGTCGACGACGAGCAGCTTGCCGCCGTACTCGAAGACGGTCATGTTGCGGCCGATCTCGCCCAGACCGCCCAGGGCGACGATCCTCAGCCCTCCCTTGGGGAGCGGCGGGGCAGGCTTCAGCTCGGGGTGCGGATGACTCATACCGTGAAACTACCGGAGAGGTGCGGTGTCCGAGTGTACGGGGCGGCCGTCGGGGCCCTGCGTCGGCGCAGGACTCCGCCCGCTTCCCACCCCGCCGCCGCACCCGGCGGCCAAATGTACCCGCCGGGGATGCGAAGCTGGACCGGTGAACACCGCATACGAGGAACACCGCCCGGGAACCGATCCGAAGAGCCGGGAAGGGGTCGCCGCGGAGGCCGCCCGGCGGCGGACCTTCGCGGTGATCAGCCACCCGGACGCGGGCAAGTCGACACTGACGGAGGCCCTGGCCCTGCACGCGCGGGCGATCACGTCGGCGGGCGCCGTGCACGGCAAGTCCGGCAGGCGCGGGGTGGCCTCGGACTGGATGGACATCGAGAAGGCCCGCGGCATCTCGGTGACCTCGGCAGTGCTCCAGTTCGCCTACCGCGACTGCGTCCTCAACCTCCTGGACACCCCCGGTCACGCCGACTTCTCCGAGGACACCTACCGCGTCCTGGCCGCGGTGGACTGCGCGGTGATGCTCATCGACGCCGCCAAGGGCCTGGAGGAGCAGACCCGCAAGCTCTTCGACGTCTGCCGCCACCGCGGCATACCGGTCATCACCTTCATCAACAAGTGGGACCGTCCGGGGCGCGAGGCGCTGGAGCTGCTGGACGAGATCGAGCGCGAGTTCCGGCTCAAGCCGACCCCCGTGACCTGGCCCGTCGGCACCGCCGGGCACCTGCGCGGCCTGGTCGACGCACGCGACCCCGGCCACATGCTCCGCTACACCCGCACCCCCGGCGGCACGCACGCGGCCACCGAGGAGCAGATCCCCGCGGCCCGCGCCGCCGAGGAGGAGGGCGCCGACTGGGAGCAGGCGGCCGACGAGCTGGAACTGCTCCAGGCGGACGACGCGGTGTACGACCGCGAGTCGTTCCTGGCGGGCCGCTCCACCCCGGTGTTCTTCGGCGCCGGAGTCTCCAACATCGGCGTACGGCTCCTGCTCGACGCCGTCGTCGACCTGGCGCCCCCGCCCGCCGCGCGGGAGCTGGAGGGCGGCGGCACCCGGCCGGTGGACGCGCCGTTCTCCGGTCTGGTGTTCAAGGTGCAGGCCAACATGGACCGTGCGCACCGCGACCGGATCGCGTTCCTGCGGGTGTGCTCCGGCGTCTTCGAACGCGGTGCGACCGTCACCCGGGCCACCTCCGGCAAGCCGTTCGCCACCAAGTACGCGCACAGCGTCTTCGGGCAGGACCGTTCGATGGTGGACATCGCCTATCCCGGCGACGTGGTCGGCGTGGGCAACGCCACCGCCCTGCGCGTCGGCGACACCCTGTACGACGGTCCGGCGGCGCTGTTCCCGCCGATGCCGACCTTCGCCCCCGAGCACTTCGCGGTCGTCCGCCCCATCGACCTCTCCCGCTCGAAGCAGTTCCGCAAGGGCATCGCCCAGCTGGACGAGGAAGGCGTGGTGCAGGTCCTGGTCTCCGACACCCGGGGCGACGCGTCACCGGTGCTGGCAGCGGTGGGCCCGATGCAGTTCGACGTGGTGCAGGCCCGGATGTCGGGCGAGTTCTCCACCCCCGTACACCTGGAGATGCTGCCGTACCGCATCGCACGGGCCACCGACCCGGCGGGGGCCGAGGCGCTCAACGTCTCCAGCCGCGTCACCGGCGAGGCCCTGACCCGCGTCCGGGACAAGGCACTGCTCGCCCTGTTCCCCGACAAGTGGCAGGCCGGGGCCTTCGAGCGGGCCTTCCCCGACGCCCGCCTCGACCCGCTCCTGGCCGCACACGAATAGCCGCCTTCCGGGGGCGGACCCGCCCCCGGAAGCGCACCGCCTGCCGGATGCCCCGCCCGGCTACCTCCCCGAGGTGCCGCTGCGGTCCGTCTCGGCCTGACGGCCCGTCAGAAGCTGTGCGGCCGACACCTTTTGCAGATGTACGACGATGTCGTGCGAGCGGGACAGCGCGATCGGGAACTCCGCACCCGGCCCCGGGAACGCCGCGGCGACGCTCCTGGTGGTACGGGGCGTGGCCAGCCAGCTCCGGGCCGGGGCGGGCACGTCGCGCAGGTCCACGACGTAGTCGCGGTGGCGCACTTTGTCCAGGGTGTGCTCGTTGCTGCCGGGCTTCGCGGAGCCCAGGGTGAAGGTCCGCACCTTCTCCTCGGCGTCGGCGGCGCGGAACGAGCCCCGGTCGAAGGTGGTGCCGATGCTCAGGTAGTCCTTGCCCAGCCGGTCGCGCAGGAAGGCGCCCTGGATCTTGGGGTACATCTGCGGCGAGTGGCTGTACAGGCCGACGTGCCCGTTGTGCGCCGACAGCAGCACCTTGTCGCCGGTCCGCCGCTGCCACCAGGCCACGTTGTCCGCCATCACCTGGTCGCGGTAGCGCATGGCCGCCGGGCCCTGCGCCGGGTCGTCCATGTCGAAGGAGTACCCCCGGGCCGTCTGGTCGAGGGCGGTGGCGTGCTGCACGGCCCAGTCGTACGCCTCGCGCGCCTTTTCGCCCGCGCCCTCCGCCGGCTTCTGCTGCTTCAGCAGGGCCAGCGCGCTCGCGGTCCGCCCGGCGATCGACTGCCGTACGGACGGCGGCTGTTCCATGTACTTCCCGGTGTGCTCGGCCGCCGGGGTGGTGGGCCGCAGGCCGCGGTAGAGCTCGGTGAAGCGCGGCAGCAGCGACGGGTGGTGCGCGGCCACGTACGAGGTCACCCGGTCGTAGAGCTGGGGGCCCGAGTAGCCGAAGTCGTTGCCGGTGAACTGCACCGGGTCCTTCGGGTGCTGCTGGTTGTACGCACGCATCCAGCGCAGCAGCTCGCGGTAGTCGGGGTTGTTCCACCAGGAGTAGAGGCCCTGGAACTCCTCGTTCATGATGCTCCGCAGGTCGCCCTTCCCGTGCAGCACGTAGTCGTTGAGCCGCAGCCCGGCGCCCCAGCTCGCCTCCAGCGAGAAGCTGCGGAAGCCCTTTTCCTCCACGAGGTAACGGAAGACCCGGTGCTTCAGCGCGAAGAACTCGTGCGAACCGTGGGTGGCTTCGCCCAGCCCCACCACCCGCGCATCGCGCACCATGCGCCCCAGCGGACGCAGGTCGTCGAGGCTGCCGGCCGGGCTGGTGGTACGCAGCGGGTGCGCGCCGCGCTCCAGGGCGGATATCACCTGGGAAAGGGAGGGTGTTGCGGGTGTGGCCGACGACGAGGCCGAGGGGGGCGGCGAGAGGGGCTGTGCCGAGGAAACGGGAGCGGCGGCGGCCACCGTACCGAGGGCAATGAGGAGGGCTACAGCGGCTGTTGACCTGTGATTCTTCATGCCCCCAGCCTGTCCGGTGGTACGGAAGCGGACCATCCGGTCACCACCCCTGGTGGGGGTGGGACTACCCCTACCGCCGAGCGCGGGAGCGGGTCATGCTGGGGGCGGTGTGACGGTGGGGGCAGAGGAGCCGCGGGGGGGAGACGGGATGACCGACGAGGCGCGCACGCGGATCGAGGAGTGCCGGGCACGGGTCGAGCGGTGCCGGAGGAGGGCCGGAGGTGACCCCGGCCCGCAGCTCGCCGACCTGGGGGAGAGCCTGTTCGAGCTCGCCGAGCTGCTGACCGAACAGCCGGAGCTGCACCAGGAGTTGGACGGCGTACTGGGCGAGGCCGCCGAGGTGTACCGGCGGCTCGCCGGAACAGGGGAGCGGTCGTGGCTGCCGGGGCTGGCGCTGGCGGTGGACCAGCGGGCCCGGGTGGTGGGGCTGCTGGGGCGCAGGGCCGAGGCGCGGGAGCTCGCTGAGGAGGGCGTGCGACTGTTCCAGGACCTGGCGGACGGCGATCCGGCCCTCTTCCTGTCCACGCTGGCGGGCGCTCTGGCCAACCTCGGCAACCAGCTCGCGGAACTCGGCCTGCACGACGAGGCGTTGCGGAGGATCCGGGAATCCGTGGCGGCGTGCCGGCGCCTCGTCGCCCGTGATCCGGCCGAGGGAGAGCCCGAACTGGCATCAGCGCTCGTGGAGTTGGGGGTCATGCTGGGGGAGATGGGGCGCCACGAGGAGGCGGCCGACGCGCTGCGCGACGCGACCGACCGCTACCGCGGACTCACGGCCGCGGGCCTCACCGCCGACTCCCCGGCCGAGCGCTGGGTCGCCCCCTTCGCCCTGGCCCGGGAGCTGGCCCAGCTGGGCCGTGCCGACGAAGCCCGGTCCTACCTCGACGAAGCGACCGTGGCCCACCGCCAACTCGTGCGTAGCTCACCGCAGTTCCTGGCCTTCCTGGTCGACATGGCCGGGCGGCACGGCTTCACGATCACCGAGGACGGCCGGATCGAGCGGTCCGCTCCCGAGGGCCGTGCCCGGCCCGCGGCCGTCGACCCCGCCGTCCTCTCCCGCATCCAGCAGCTCAACGACCAGGCCCTGCGCCTCTCCGCGAGCGGCAGCCACGACCTCGCCGTCAGCACCGCCCGCGACGCCGTGGAACTCGCCCGGCAGGCTGCCCGTACGACGCCCGGCATGACGCTCGCCCTGGCGCGCTGCCTGCACAACCTGAGCCTCGCACTCTCCTGGAACGGCCGGCAGTCCGAGGCCCTCGCCGCCGCCGACGAAGCCGTCCACCTGTGCCGGCGCACGCTTGCCGCCGCCCCGCACCTGGTGCGTCCCC
The DNA here is from genome assembly GCF_042716745.1 of Streptomyces sp. NPDC058663. Taxonomy (NCBI): domain Bacteria; kingdom Bacillati; phylum Actinomycetota; class Actinomycetes; order Kitasatosporales; family Streptomycetaceae; genus Streptomyces; species Streptomyces sp. NPDC058663. The sequence continues at coordinate 49,884 of NZ_JBHXRV010000011.1, read as the reverse complement.
TGCTCGCGGACGCGCTCGACACCCTCGGGGGCAAGCTGTCCGCCCTCGGGCGCCCGGCGGACGCGCTGGCCGCCGCACAGGAGTGCGTGGCGCTCCGCCGCCAACTCGCCCACGCCGACCCGACCGAACAACTTTCCTCCCTCGCAAGGGTGTTGAACAACCTCAGCATCCGGCTCACCGACAACGGCCGGCATGAGGATTCACTGACCGCGGTGCGGGAAGTGGTCGCCATCTACCGTGGGCTGCGCGCGGAGGCCGCGGACCGGACGGCGGGAACCGTACGGGCGGACGGCGCGGCCGACCCCGACCCGCACCTGCCGGGGTTCCTCCACGCCCTGACCAACCTCGCGCTCCGGCTGGCCAGGGTCGGCCGGGACCAAGAGGTGCTCGCGCCGGCCCTGGAGGCCGTCGACCTGCTGCCCGACCTGACCGCCTTCCCTCCGGGCAACGACATCCCCGGCCTCCTGGAAACCCTGACCTGGCTGGGTGACCACCTCGCCCGGCATGGACACCGCAGTGAGGGCCGCACCGTCCTGCGGGCAGCGAAGGACCTCCGGCGCCGGGCGCGGTGAGCGGGCGGGGCCGGACTGATTTTGTGTTCAGCGGGGGAATGGCGGCGCGTCAGCAAATGCAATGTCGTGCATATTGCGACAATTCGCCCGCACATCGACGTGCAGTCCCGCGCGGCACACAGGCGCGGCCGGCCCGCACATCGACGTGCAGCCCCGCGCGCCACACAGGCGCGGCTGAACAGTGCGAGGAGTGGTGAGACAGGTGCGAACGGTTCTTGCAGGACGGGGCTCCCCCCGTATCAGGTCGGCGGGCGCCTGCTGGCTGGCCGCCGGCGCGGTGTTCCTGCCCCTGGCGGCGCCCGCCGCGGCGAGCGCCCCACCGGGCCGTACGCCCGAGACGCGGGTGGCGGCCGTCGCCGCCGACCCCCTGCCCGGCGGGCTCGGCCCCTGTGTGCCGGGCACCTGCCCCGACCCGTTCCCGCCGATCAACAACGGGACGACCGCGGGCTACGACAACGCCATCAACGTCTTCGCGGGCGGCGACTTCCGGGTCCGCGGCAAGGCCGCCGAGGCCGAGGGGCGGGTCGTCGTACTCGGCTCGTTCGCCATGGACAAGGACGCCGGGGGCAGCCAGATCTACAACGTGGGGGTCGCGGGCGTCGGCTCGCGGGTCTCGCCGCCCAAGGGCTCCGACTACCTCACCACCGGCGGCTCCGTCACCATCGCCGCAGGTCAGCGCCTGCTCGCCGAGGACGGTGTGGTCCGGCATGCGGGCCCGCTCACCGGCACCGTCGTCGGCACCGCGACCCTCGACCCGGCCGCCGCCACCCCGTACGCCGCGCTGCGCGGGCAGCTCTCCGACGCCAGCCAGTGCTACGCCGACGGAGACACCGGTACGCGCCCGGCCACCGGCACCGCCGTCAACCAGGGCGGGCAGACCCTCTTCACCGGCGACGGCACCTCGGCCCTCCAGGTCTTCAACGTCGACTTCGACCTCACCGGCGCAAACGGCGGCCAGCAGGGCATCGTGCTTGCGAACATCCCCGCCGGGGCGACCGTCCTGGTCAACGTCCTCGGGGCGAACCGCACGGTCAACACCTACAGCGGGGGCATCGACGACGCCACGGACCCGCTGAACAAGCTCCGCGACCGGCTGCTGTGGAACTTCCCCGACGCCGCCACTGTCGACTTCAAGGGGACCGGCCAGTTCCAGGGCAGTGTCCTCATCGGCAACCAGGCCTCCGAGACGACCGTGACCCTGCCCGGGATCAACGGGCGCTTCTTCAGCACCGGTTCGATCACCCACCGGAGCGCGGCGTCCGGCGGTGGCGGGCAGGAGTTCCACGCGTACCCCTTCAACGGCGATCTGCCCGGCTGCGGCCGGCCGGCACCGGTGGAAGGCCCGCTGAAGGTCGTCAAGAAGGACGCCGCCACGGGCGCGGTGCTGGCAGGCGCCGTCTTCCAGCTCTGGCGCGAGACCAACGGCACCCCCGGTCTCCAGACCACCGGCGCGCGCCCCGACCGGCGCCAGGGCGCACCGTGCACCACCGACGCGCGGGGCGAATGCCGTACGACGTCCGAGGTCGGCCACTCCTACTACTGGCAGGAGACCAAGGCCCCGGCCGGCTACGACCTGCCGAACCCCAGCGTCTTCGGCCCCTATGCGCTCACCGAGGCCCGCCGGGTGGACGGCGTCACCGTGACCGTCCGCGACTCGAAGACGGTCCAGCCGGACGTACGGGGCCGGATCCAGGTGCGCAAGGTGGACGCCCGCACCGGACAGGGCCTCGCCCGCGCCGTCGTCGAACTCTGGCAGGAGAACGGCCGCAGGCCCGGCCTGCAGACCTCGGGCCCCGACCGCGACCGCGAGATCGGCTCGGGCTGCGCCACCGACGCCCAGGGGCGTTGCGACTTCGGCGGCCTGCGGCTCGGTTCGTACTACGTCAGGGAGACTGTCGCCCCGGAGGGCTACCGGCTGCCGGCCAACCCCGTGTCCGGCCCGCACGCCGTGACCAAGGACAACGCGTCCCGTGGCGTCGTCGTACGGATGACCAACGAGCAGCAGATCAAGCCGAAGGGCTGACCGAACAGGGGGGAAGGGGGTGGCCGGTCGGGTGACCACCTCCTTCCCCGCCGCTCCCCAGTGGAAAGGCCCACCGGTCCTGCCACCGCGTACCGTCCCAGACGACCAGGTGGACGGTACGGAACAGGCGGGTCAGCGGGAGTGAAGGGGCGAGCTCGGCCCGCAGGGTGTCGAACCCGGCATCCTGCGCGGCCGGACCCTCGTGATGGGCGAGTGTCAGGTGCGGGGCGGGCGGCGGGTCGAAGACGCCCCGGTACGGTACGGCCTCGGGCCAGCGCCGGGTGAGGTCCTTGGTGAGGGCCAGGACCGGGGCGTGCGGCCACGGATCGAGGCAGAGCACGCCCGGGTGGCGTTGGAATTCCGCGAAGGTCAGGGTGAAGGCGTCGTGGGCGGCGAGGAGCCCGGCCAGCTCACGCCGGAACGCGCCGTCGACGCGGCTCTCGTGCACGAAGGGGTAGAGCACCGACACATGCGCCGGAAACCCGGTGCGCACCAGGTGATCGGCCTCGGGGACCTTGAGGCTGAGCGCCGTGTCCCCCGGTACGTCCGGCCAGCCGTCCGCCATTCCCCCACCCTTCCGCGCCGCCGGCGGCGGCCCGTGTCCGCCGCCCCACCGCGCGCCATGCTCGCATCCGGGCCCGCGGGCGGCGGCTGCGGGGGGACACTCGGAAACCCATGACCGATATCTCACGACTAGTCATATGAATCAGCTAATGTCCGTGATTCCGGATGTGCGGAATGCAAGGAGACGGCCGTGTTCGCTGAAGTCCAGCTGCTGATGGCGGAAACGCTGCGGATCCCGGCAGCCGACATCCATCCCCAGGGATCGCTGGACGACCTGGAGCTGGATTCGCTCGCCAGGGCGGAACTCTGCGTCGTCCTGGAGAACAAGTACGGCGGCGAGGTGAACGGCGACCAGCTCGCCCGGGCCAGGACCGTCGACGAGTTGGTGAAACTCGTCGAGGCGGGGCTCCGCCGGTGAACCACGGGGCCGGGCCGAGGAACGGAGCCGGGGCGAGGCGCGGGTCGATGAACGGGGCCGGGGCGAGGCGCGGGTCGAGGTCCGGGGCCGGGGCGAGGGCCGGGGCCGGGAGGGGCGCGGGTGTGGTCGTCACCGGCCTGGGAATGGTGTCCCCGGCAGGCGTCGGGGTGACGGCCGGCTGGGAGGCGATCTGCCGGGGGCTGGGCACCGGGAGACGGGAGCACGACCCGGGCGACGGCTCGGGGCTCACGGCCGAGCCGCACGTGGGCGACGGATCCCGTGCGGCCCCGCCCACCGGCCCCCTCGCGGCGGACGCACCCGCACCCGGCTCCCCCTCCCGGCGGCCGCGCGCCTATGTGACCTGCCGGGTGCCCGGGTTCGACGCCGACGCGCTGCTGGGGGCCCAGCGGGCGCACCGGCTGGAGAGGTTCAGCCAGTTCGCACTGGTCGCCGCCATGGAGGCGCTCGCCGACGCCGGGCTCGACACAGGCGACTGGGACGGCACCCGGGTCGGCGTGGTCATCGGCAACTCGATGGGCGGGGTCCCCGCGTACTCGCTCGCCCACCGGACCCTCGACAGCACGGGCCCGCACTCCGTCTCGGCGCTGCTGCTGCCGCAGTTCCTGTCGAACATGGTCGCCGGGCAGGTCGCCATCGCCTTCGGCGCGACCGGGCCCTGCCTGGTGGTCAATACCGCCTGCGCCTCGGGCGCCACCGCCATCGGCACCGCCCGCGACCTGCTGCTCTCGGGGCGCTGCGACATCGTCGTCACCGGCGGGACCGAGGCCGCGCTGACGCCCGTGGTGCTGTCCGGCTTCGCCCAGCTCGGGGCACTCGCCGCGGCCGGAGGCGAACCGGCCGCCGCCTCCCGGCCGTTCGACACCGCGCGCGACGGCTTCGTGATCGCCGAGGGTGCGGGCATCCTCGTCCTGGAGCGCGAGGAGCACGCCCGCGCCCGCCGTGCCCGCGTCCACGCCCGGCTGGCCGGTTACGGTGCCGCCGCCGACGCCCACCACCCGGTCGCCCCGCACCCCGAGGGAGCCGGTCTCGCGGCGGCGATCCGCGCGGCGCTCGCCGACGCCGGACTCGGCGCCTCGGACGTGGATCACGTCAACGCGCACGCCACCGGCACCCCCCGGGGCGACGAGGTCGAGGCCGCCACCCTCGCCCGGCTCCTGCCGCACCGGCCGCTGGTCACCTCAGTCAAGGGCGTGACCGGCCACACCCTGGGCGCGGCAGGCGCCATCGAAGCGGTGTGCTCGGTGCTGTCCGTCGCCCGCGGCACGGTCCCGCCCACCGCCAACCTCGGTACGGCGGACCCCGGCAACGAGCTCGACATCGCCCGCAGTGTCGTACGGCGGAAGGTGGACGTGGCCCTCACCACCTCCGTCGGTTTCGGCGGACAGAACGCGGCCCTGGCGGTGACCGCACCGTGAACGGCGCCCGGCCGGTCCGCCGGTACCCGCGCCCGGGAACGTCCCGTCCCGGCACGGCCCGGTCGGTCCACGCCCGCCTGCGCCGGATCAGACCGCGTGCCGCCGCCCGGGGACTGCGGCTGCTGGGGGTGTACGCCGCCGGGTTCGAGGTGCCCGCGCTGGTGGCGGCACTGCGCGGGCGGACCTCCGGCGCGGGGGAGTGCGAACAGTTGCTGACGCGGCTCACGCACCGGCTGTTCACGGACGGGTTCCGGCGGGCCGGGCTCCGCCTGGACACCTCCGACGGGCTGCCGCTGCCCCCGGCGGACCGGCCGGTGGTGATGTTCGTGCGGCACTCGGGGCCGCTCAACTTCCACCTCGTGGCGATGCTCGTCTGCCGCACCCTGGAACGCAGCATGCTCAGCGTGGGGCGTTCGCTGCCCGGCCGGGACCCGGCCGTCGGGATCCTCGTCCGTCCCCTGAAGGTGGAGCTGATCCCCTGGGCGGACAGCGGCCCCGTCCGGGCCATGCGGCTGCTGATCCGGCACTCCCGCGGCCTGACGCCGCGCGAGGTCCTCGCTTACTTCCCCGAGGGCGTGAACATGACGGCCGCCGGACGCCGCCGCAGACTCGCCGAACTGGCCCGCACCGACCCCGAACGGGCCCGCTGGGCAACAGGGTTGCGGTACGTCCTGCCCCCGGTGCCGGCGGGCGCGGCGCGGGTGCTGGCGGAGGCCGGGGACGCCGATGTCCTCGTCGTCGGGCACACCGGCCTGGAGGACCTCCTCGGCGGCGCCGTCGACCCGGGCTATCCGCCGCGCGCCGACCGGCGGGACCACCGGGTCCACCTGACGTGGTGGTACTCGCACGCCGCCGACGTACCCCGTGAGCCGGCGGCCGCCGCCGCGTGGCTCGACGCGCGGTGGGCGGAGATGGACGAGTGGATCGCCACCAAGCGGGGTGCGGGGGAGACCAGTTGGTCCCGGTGCGGCGAGCCCGGGGCCTTCCGCACAGGCAGTGCACCGGCCCCGCCGTCGCGTTCCACCGCACCGTAATCCCGAAACCTCACCCCGTGGGAGCCGCCCGTCATGACCGACCAGCCCCACCCCACCCCGCATCACCCGGCCGAAGGCGCCACCGACGCCGCCGGGCCGCCGCCCTCCCGTGTCGCCTTCGTGCTGGGCGGGGGTGGTGCACTCGGCGGCTACCAGGCCGGGATGGTGCGCGCCCTGTTCGAGCGCGGCATCACTCCCCAGCTGGTCATCGGCACCTCCATCGGCTCCGTGCAGGGCGCCATGGTCGCCCGGAACCCCACCGCTTCCGTCTGCGAGGAGATGGAGGGCTTCTGGCGGGACTTCGTCTCCAGCAAGGCCATGCGGCTCAACGGGCGCAGCGTCCTCAACGCCCTCCTCCTGCGGCCGGCCCTCAACACCCACGACGCCGTCCGCAGGCTCCTCACCGACCACCTCGGCGCCACCACCCGCATCGAGGACCTCGCCGTCCCCTACCAGGCCACCGCTGCCTCCGTCGAGCGGGCCACCGTCCGCTACTTCGACTCGGGACCGCTGCTCCCCGCAGTCCTGGCGTCCGCCGCGATCCCGGGGCTCTGGCCGCCGGTCCGGATCGGCGGGGAGCACTACGTCGACGGCGGCGTCGTCGAGTCCGTGCCGATCACCCGTGCCATCCGCAGTGGTGCGACGACCGTGTACGTGCTGCGGATGCGCCAGAAGGAGCGGGCGCTCAAGCCGGCCCGCTTCCCCTGGCAGGTCGCCGCCGGCGTCCTTGAGCTGTCCCGCCGCCACCACCTCCACCAGGCCCTGAACTGCAGGCCGGACGGGGTGACCGTGCACGTCCTGCCCAGTGGCGAGGACCTGATGGAGCCACCGGACAACGGGCTGCGGACCTCCCCGCGCGAGGAGCTCGCCACCATCCACGCGCGCGTGGAGAGCGGGTACCGGGCGACCGTCCGCTACCTCGACGGCCACACCGAGCGCCGGCCGGCCGGCCCGCGCCGCAGCACCCCCGCCCCCACCCCTCCCTCGCCGAGACCGCTGACCCCCTTCGTGCGGGACAAGCTCCGCGCGCACTTCGACATCTTCGCGGCGGACGGCGGCTCCGCCGTCGGGGCCGAGGACTTCCGCCGCACCGCCCGGCGGATCGCGGACGCCTTCGGGCTGCCGGAAGGCAGCGCGCGTGCGGACCGGCTGGACGAGGCGTTCGGTACGTACTGGCGGAATCTGGCTGGTACGGATACGGAGTCGGAGACGATGCCAGGGGTGGGGGCAGGAGCAGCGGCAGGGGCGGGCGCGGTGACGCTGGACCGGGAGGCGTTCGGCGAGGCGCTGGCCGCGCTCGTCACCGGCCCCGCCGCGTACACCCGGCACCTGCTGCCCGTCGTCACGGCGATCCTGGGCGCCGCCGACCACGACAACGACGGCTTCCTCAACCCCTCCGAGACCCGCCGTCTGCTGCACGCCCTCGGCGTCGCGGAAGCGGACAGTGTCCGGGTGGCCGGGCGGCTGGACACCAACGGCGACGGCGTCACCAGCCTCGACGAACTCGGCGAGGCGTTCCACGACTACTTCACCAGCAGCGAACCGGGCTGCGTGGGCAACCTGCTGTTCGGAAGCACGGCGCCCGGCGGAAGGGCGGGCGGCACGTGAGCCGGGGGAGGGCTGGCGGCACGTGAGCCGGGGAGGGCAGGCGGCACGGAAGCCGGGGGCGGGCGGTACAGAAACCGGGGCAGCGCGCGACGCGGCCGACCCTGAGCGCGGTGCCGTCGGGCCCGCCGCGAACCCCCGGCCGTCCCCGGCCGTCCACGTCGTGCGCCTATAGTCCTGGTCGGCACCGCGACCCCGCGTGCCGCTCCGTCGAAACGACCCCCGGGACAGGTACACGGCATGCCCGCCACCGACAGCTCCACCCCGCCCGCCGCCGTCCACCGCCCCGGACGCCCGGCGGACCTCCCGCCCGCCGAAATCCTGTGGGCCCGCTGGGCGGTGCTCGCCACGCTGCTCGCCACCTCGGCGCGCGAGCGGACCTCCGAGGCGCACCGGACCGGCTTCTGGCTGGCTTCCGACGGGGACGACTGCCTCCGCTTCGACGATGCGGGCTGCTCCTGGTGGGCGCTGCGCAGGGCACCGGGCGGACGTTGCGTGCTGTACGGCGAGGACGAGTCGAGCCAGGTCAAATGGCATGCCGACAAGATCGACGTGCTCGCGGGCGGCCCCGAGTGGCTGCCGGTGCAAGAGCTGCGCGACCTGATCGCCTCGTACGAGATCGGCTGCGTCTACTGGTACGAGAACGGCACCTGGGCCCGCGCGCCCTACCCGGACGACCTCCAGGACGACGGCCTGGACTGCGGCATGAGCCGGCTCATCAGCGTCGAAGAGGCCGCCCGGGAGGTGGAGCCCTGGCTGGGCGAGGAGCCGCCCGGCCCCGATGTCGTGCTCACCACCGCGCGTTGGGCACGGCTGCTCAGCGAAGCTGCCGACGGCACCCTGACCGAGGAGACCCTGCGCGGCTACCTCTCCGGCGCGGGGCGCGCCGAGGCGGAGATCCCGCTCGCGGTGGAAGTAGCCCGCAGGGCCGGGCTCCTCGGCGGATGAGGGGCAGCGGATCGTGAACAGGTCGCCGGGGGACAGCGGGAGCATCGGCCCCGACAGCCCCGACAGCCCCGACAGCCCCGACAGCCCCGACAGCCCCGACAGCCCCGACAGCCCCGACAGCCCCGCAGGTCCAGGCAGCTCCGGCAGCCCCGCAGGCCCAGGCAGCTCCGACAGCCCCGACAGCCCCCCAGGTCCAGGCAGCTCCGACAGCCCCGACCGCAGCAGCGACAACGCCGCCGGAACTCCGGCCGCTCAGCAGCGGCCCGAAGGGGCCACGGGTGAGCTGCGGCGGCATCTGGGCGTGGCCGACGCGGTGGTCATCGGCCTCGGCTCGATGATCGGCGCCGGCATCTTCGCCGCACTCGCCCCGGCCGCCGGGGCTGCCGGGTCCGGGCTGCTGATCGCTCTCGGGATCGCAGCCGTCGTCGCCTACTGCAACGCCACCTCCTCCGCCAGGCTCGCCGCCCGCCACCCGGCCTCCGGCGGTACGTACGTCTACGGGAGCAGGCAACTCGGCCCGTTCTGGGGGTACTTGGCGGGCTGGTCGTTCGTCGTCGGCAAGACCGCCTCCTGTGCGGCGATGGCGCTGACCGTCGGTACGTACGTCTGGCCGAGCCAGGCGCATGCCGTCGCGGTCGGCGCCGTGGTGGCGCTGACCGCCGTCAACTACGCCGGAATCCAGAAGGCCGTATGGCTCACCCGGGCGATCGTCGCCGTCGTGCTCGCGGTTCTCGCCACCGTCGTCGTCGCCTGTCTGAGCAGCGGGGACGCCCAGGCGACCCGGTTGGAATGGGGCACCGACGCCAGCTGGAGCGGAGTGCTCCAGGCGGCCGGCCTGCTGTTCTTCGCGTTCGCCGGATACGCCCGCATCACCACCCTCGGGGAGGAGGTCCGCGACCCGGCCCGCACCATCCCGCGTGCGGTCCCGCTCGCCCTCGGCATCACGCTGTTCGTCTACGTGGCGGTGGCCGTGGCAGTCCTCGCGGTGCTGGGCCCCGAACGCCTGGCGCACTCGGCCGCACCGCTGACGGAAGCGGCGCAAGCCGTCGGCGCCGACACCCTGGCCCCCGTGGTCCGCGCGGGAGCCGCGGTCGCCGCTCTCGGCTCGCTGCTCGCCCTGATCCTCGGCGTCTCCCGCACCACCCTCGCGATGGCCCGCGACCGCCACCTGCCGCACCAACTGGCCGCCGTGCACCCCCGTTTCCAGGTCCCGCACCGGGCCGAGCTCGCCGTGGGCGCGGTCGTCGCGGTGCTCGCCGCGACGGTGGACGTACGCAGCGCGATCGGCTTCTCGTCCTTCGGCGTGCTCGTCTACTACGCCGTCGCCAACGCCTCGGCCCTCACCCTGACCCGCCCCGAGGGCCGACCGCCGCGCGTGGTCCCGGTACTGGGGCTGGTGGGTTGTCTGACCCTGGCCTTCACCCTGCCGGCCGCGTCGGTGGGCTGGGGCGCGGCAGTGCTGGCACTGGGCGCGGCGCTCTACGGGGCGCGACGGATGCGCCGCTGAGGGGCAGGGGGATGCGCCTGCTTCCGGCTCCGGGCGGGTCGGCATACTGGGGCCGCGCGATCTCCGTCCGGATCGGCGACCGAACCGCCCATCGGCCAACGGCCACCGCACCACCGTAGGAGGAGCCATGTCCGCCACCTTCAAAACCGTCATGGAAGTGCACCCCGACCACCTCGACCAGGCACGGGCCATGGACCGGGTGTTCCAGGAGGCGATCGCCCCGGCGACCGTCAACTTCGACTTCGGGAACATCCGGGAGGCAGCCGCGGCCATCCCCGACAGTGCCGTCGTCAAGCTGGTGCGCGGCTGGGGGCTCCAGGAGACCGCGCCGGTCGCCGTCATGGCCCTGTCGCTCAAGGAAGCCGTACGGCAGGCCCTGCCAAGTGAGTTCGCGGAGGCCTCCTTCTGGGAGACCGTCGAGCGGGAACTCGTCGACGCGTTCACCGGGCTCGGCGCCCAGCGTGGCGGGCCAGGACTCGCGTACTACGAGGAGGGCCCGGACCGCACCAGCTACTACCGCGATCTGTTCTTCGCCCTCCAGGGTGCGGAGACCGGCGGGCACATGTACGCGATCGCCTTCTGCATCGACGTGAGCGTCGGGCTCGGCCGGGAGCGCGCCGACGCGCTGGAGCTCACGGACGTCGCTCCGTACCGGATCCGGCTCAACGCCATCGTCGTACGGCAGGAGTTGCGGCTCGCGGCCTGACGGCCGACCCGGGATCCCGCAGCCCCGTCACACCGGTCCGCCGTCCCGGACCGGGGGCGGGGAGGGGGTTGACCGGGGTGCGGCCGGGGCCGTCGGGGGCAGGAGGGGCTGGCCCGTCGGGGCCCCTTCGTAATTCCCTGGCGCGCCCGCAGGCGATGGGCCTATGCTCCCGGCAATGACTACTTCTCCTGTACACGGATCGGGGGTCTCGTCCGCGCAAGGTGAGTGCTGATGCTCACCGAGACCGCGCACGAAGACTTTCCCGCTTTTCTGCGGCGCCCGGCTCTGCGGAGCCCCGATCTCCGGAGCCCCGCTTTCCGGCGCCCCTCCTTCTGGCCGCGCGTGCGGGAGTTCGCCGTGCCGCCCGCCATGATCGAAGCGGCGACCGCCCGTCGCCTGGCCGGTGACTGGGCGGGGGCCTGCGCCGCCGCCCGCTTCGACGTCGACCTCAACCTCCGTACGGCGGAACGCACATGGGGAGCCGAGCTGGCCGCCCTGGTCCGCGACGACCTCCGCCATCTGGCACCCGACCTGCTGCGCTGGCACCTGCCCAGGATCGCCCCCGACGGACTGCTGCGTCCCGGCCTGACGATGGCTCTCGCGTCCTACGGGGCAGCGGGAGGCGGCGGCGGTCACGTGGTGCACCTCGTGGTCCGGACACCGCCCGCCCGGGCGGATGCCGGCCAACGGGTCAGCCTGGCACTGTGGGACGGAACGGGCGGGGATGCCGGTGCGCCGGGCCCTTCCTCCTCCCGCTACCCGCACCCGCACCCCGACCGGCGCTTCCGGCTCGATGTGCACCGGCATCTGTGGGATGCCCGGCGCGCGGGCGAGCTGAGGATCAGATCCGGAGCCGAACTCCCCGCCTCCAGTGGCGGATCCGGCCCGGAGCCGGTCGCCCCGCACGCGGCCCCGTCGACAGCGGACCTCTTCGCAGTCGTGCCGGAGGGCCATCCGTGTGCCGTCGGCCGGTGGGCGGCAGAGGCGCGGCTGGTGCTGCTGGCCGAGGGACGGACCTCGGGCTCCGTCACCGTACGGCTCTCGCATCGGCACCGGCTGCTGCTGGAACTGCCGGAGCACGACGCGGGCTTGCGGCTGTCGGCGTTGTCCGCGGACAACAAGTCCGCCGCCCTGCCCGTCCTTCCTGATGCGGCGACCTGGGTGCTGCCCGACCTCGAACTGCTGCGTACGGGTGCGGTGGTGGCGGGGCAGCTGCATCCGTTGGTCGCCTCCGCCCTCGTCCCGGACGCCGCTGTTGCCGGTGTACGGGGTGCGGGGGCGCCGGTCCCGCCTCGGGCGGGCGCACCGCACCTGGTGGAGTGCCGGGGAGCCAGGCACCGGATCGCTCTGGTCGACGGGGTGCTCGCCGCGCTCGACCACGACCCGGCCGAACTCCGCCGCGAGGAACTCCTCGTCGCCCTGAACGGCCCCCCACTGCCCTGCCTGCGCGTCATCGACGAGGCACACCGCAGTCCCGAATGCCTCAACGGCGTGCGCGAACGCCTCGCCCACGGCGACATCACCGGAGCACTGGCCGTCGTCGAAGGGCTCCTCGGACCGCAAGCGGTACTGCGCGACGGAGCGCTGCGGGACGAACTGGCGGCTGTCGCGCGGCGCAAGGTCGCGTACGGGCTGTTCCGGGCGGGGCTTTCGGGGCCGAAGCCCGGAGTGCCACGTCGCGGCAAACCCGACTGGGTCGTACGGGACACGGGCGGCCGTCAGCGACGCGACACCGGGCGCAGTTGACCCGCCGCCCACGCCACACGGTCTGCGGCTGACCCGCCGCCGCACCGGGGTTCATTGACCTGCCGCAGGTGTCTCAGCGGCGGGTCGCCGGACCGCCGCCGCACCGTACTTCACCCCTGCCCCACCTCACACCCAAGGTGATCACACATGACTACGAGTGCCCGCTCCACTGCCCCTTCCGTCCCTCTTGCCACAACAAGTCCCCTTCCTCCGGCCGCCACCTCCGAGCTCGACGTCGCCGGTGCACTGCTGAACCTGTTGCGCGACACCACGACCGAACCGCGCCCCGACCACCAGTTGGAGGCCCTCACCCTGGCAGTCGCCGCCGACCTGCCCGTACTGCTGTGGGGTGAGCCCGGCATCGGCAAGACCGCCGCGCTGACCCAGCTCGCCGAGTCCCTGGAACTGCCGCTGACCACCGTGATCGCCAGCGTGCACGAGCCGTCCGACTTCTCCGGGCTGCCGATCGTCGGCGACGACCCGGCGGAGCAGGGCGTGCCGATGGCGCCGCCGGACTGGGCGGTACGCCTGGTGCGGGCCGGGCGGGGACTGCTCTTCCTGGACGAGCTCTCCACCGCGCCGCCCGCGGTGCAGGCCGCCCTGCTCCGGCTCGTACTGGAACGGCGGATCGGCGCGCTCAAGCTCCCGCCCGGCGTGCGGATCGTGGCCGCCGCCAACCCCCGTTCCTCGGCGGCCGACGGCTGGGAACTGAGCCCGCCGCTCGCCAACCGGTTCGTCCATCTGCAGTGGACACACGACCACGAGGTGGTGGTGCGCGGCCTCGGCGGGACCTGGCCCCGCGCGACGCTGCCCAGCCTCGATCCGCACAGGCTGCCGGAAGCCGTGGCCTTCGCCCGCCGCGCGGTGTGCGGGCTGCTCGCCGCCCGGCCCAAGCTGGTGCACCGCCTGCCCAGCAGTGAGACCCGCAGGGGCGGGGCCTGGCCGTCCCCGCGGAGCTGGGACATGGCGCTGTGCCTGATCGCCTTCGGGACTGCGGCGGGTTCGGCGAGGGAAGTACTGTCCGAGCTGGTCAGGGGCACGGTGGGGGACGGCCCCGGGCTGGAGCTGCTGGCCCACCTGGACCGGATGGACCTGCCGGACCCCGAACTCCTCCTCGCCGACCCCTCCACCGCCGAGCTCCCCGCACGCGGGGACCTGCGCCAGGCCACGCTGGAGGGTGTCGTCGCCGCGGTCCGCAACCGCGCGGACAAGGCCCGCTGGGACGCGGCCTGGCAGCTGCTGGTACGGGCGATGGAGACCGGCGCGCCGGACCTGATCGTCGTACCGGCGACGACCCTGGCGTCCCTGCGGGAGGAGGACTGGGACGTTCCGCCCAGCATCGAGCGACTGGCGGGCGTGGTGGGGCTGTCGCAGCGGGCTGACCGGGCGGCGGACCGCGCCGGGGCACGGGCGGCGACGGCCGGGGCGAGGGCGGGCCGATGACCAGTCCTTCAGGAGGCACCGCCCGGCCCGGGCCGGCCTCCGCCGGGCGCCCGGCACCCGGAGCCCGTCAGGCTCCCGCTCCTTGCCCGGCCCCCGTCGGCCGCCCAACTCCCGGAGCCCGCCACGCCCCCGCTCCCCGTCCGGCCCCCGTCGGGCGGCCCCGCCCCGTACCCCTCGCGATGGACCACGACAAGCTGTACGCGGCCCGGCTGCAGGCAGCCCGAGCACGGCCCTATCTGGCGACGGCGCTCTTCGCCCTGCACGTCGTCGAAGACCGGGCGGTGCCGACGATGGCGGTCGACGCGCACTGGCGGATGTACGTCTCGCCGGGGTTCGTGCGGTCCACGCCGGAGGAGGAACTCGCCAGTGTGTGGGTGCACGAGGTGTCGCACCTGCTCCGCGACCACCACGGGCGCGGCGAACGGGTCGCCGCGCAACGTGGTCTGAGGGGTCCCGGGGAGCGGCTGCGGATGAACATCGCCGCGGACTGCGAGATCAACGACGACGCGTTCGGAGACGGACTGGTCAAGCCGGAGGGAGCGGTCCATCCGGCGATGCTGGGGCTCCCGGCGGGAGAGCTCATGGAGGACTATCTGCACCAGTTCCGGCTCGGCCCGCGCACGCAGGGGCTGGCCTGGCTGGACTGCGGAAGCGGCGCGGACGGCCGGGCACGGGAGTGGGACCTCGGCCCGGATGGGGCGCGCGCCCTCAGCCGGCAGCAGCGGGACGCCGTCCGCTTCCGGGTGGCGCAGGGCATCAAGGGCCGCCCCGGGGACACCCCCGAGGGGTGGCGGCGCTGGGCCAAGGAGGCTTTCCACCCGCCGCAGCCCTGGCGTGAGCTGCTGGGCGCGGCGATCAGGGCAGCCGCGTCAGGCTCCGGGTCCGGCGACGACTACACCTACGGGCGGCCCGCCCGCCGCTCGGCCGGACTGCCCGGGGTGGTCCTGCCCAGCCTGCTGCGTACACCGCCCCGGGTGACGGTCGTCATCGACACCTCGGGCTCCGTCAGCGACACCGAACTGGGCAGCGCGCTGCTGGAGGTCGCCGCGATCGCCAAGGCCGTGGGCGGACGCCGCGACCTGGTCACGGTGGTGTCGTGCGACGCGGCGGCCGGGATCGCGCACCCGCTGTGCCGGGCGGAGGGAATTCCCCTGATGGGCGGCGGCGGCACGGACCTGCGCTCCGGCTTCGTACGGGCGCTCAGGGCCCCGGTGCGCCCCGATGTGATCGTGGTCCTCACCGACGGCCAGACGCCGTGGCCCTCCTCACGTCCGCCGTGCCGGACGGTGGTCGGCCTGTTCCCCCGGCCCGGCCACAGCCCGACCTGGGACGAGTCCGACCCCGACTACGTACCGGACAGGCCGCCGGAGTGGGCGCGGGTGGTGGAACTGGGCTGAGGCCCCCGCCGCCCCTCGGGGAGAGCCCGCCGGTGGCCGGGGCCCAGTGGGGTGGCGCGCGACACATGACTGCAACAAATTCTCGTACAACCCTTCCCCCCCTTCGAACGTCTGACCGTGCAACGTCCCATAATGGGCGCGTACAAATTGTCGACAAATATCCATCCCCGATCCGCGGCAGGGGGTACACGGGGATTTACGAGGAGCTGAGAAGGACATGGGCGACCATGGCAGGGGCGGGCGTTCGCGATCGGGCGGCAGCAGAAGGAAACAGGGCTCCGGGCGCCGGGCGCAGCCCTCAAGGGCGCGTGCCGATCCCGGACGGGAACAGACGACAGGCGGCGGGCGGGCCGCAAACCGGCGCAGACAGCGCAAACCGCGCAGCAGGTTCGGCAAACTGCTGTGGGTGCTGCTCCCGGTGCTGCTGGTGGGCGGCATCGGTGCCACCTGGATGTACTTCAAGCTCGACGGCAATCTCAAGAGCGTCGACATCGACGCGGCGCTGGGCGGCGACCGGCCGCCGGAGACGGACAACGGCTCGCTGGACGTCCTCGTCCTGGGCTCCGACTCGCGTGGTGGTGAGAACAAGAAGTACGGCGAGGACGTGGGCAGTGCCCGCTCCGACGTCGCGATGATCGTGCACGTCCACAAGGGCGGGGAGAAGGCCAGCGTCGTCTCGATACCCCGGGACACCCTGGTCACCCGCCCCGAGTGCATGGGCCAAACGAAGATCAGGCCCGAGGCCAAGCGGCAGGTCTTCAACACCGCCTACGAGATCGGCGGGCCGGCCTGTGCGGTGAAGACGGCGGAGAAGCTGTCCGGCATCCGCATGGACCACTACCTGGAGGTCGACTTCTCCGGCTTCAAGGAGATCATCGACTCCCTCGGCGGGGTCAGCATGACCACCAACAAGGCGATCAAGGACCCCAAGAGCCACCTCGATCTCCCGCCCGGCACCCACCGCCTCAACGGCGAGCAGTCCCTCGGTCTGGTCCGTACCCGCAAGACCGTGGGCGACGGCAGTGACCTCGGGCGTATCCAACTCCAGCAGGCCTTCATGAAGGCCCTGATGGAACAGGTCAAGGAACTCGGCCTCTTCAGCAGCCCGAAGAAGCTGTTCGACCTGGCGGACGCGTCGACCAAGACCCTGACCACCGACTCCAAGCTGAACTCGGTCGGCTCCCTGGCGTCCTTCGGCAGCAGCCTCAGCGGCATAGGCGCCAACGACATGAAGGTGATCACCCTCCCCATCGATTACGACAGGATCGACCCCTACCGGGTCGTCCCCCTCAAGGACCAGTCCGAACTGCTCTGGCTCTCGCTCCGCATGGACAAGCCGATACCGGACTCGGTCACCAAGGACTCGGCGGGCGACAAGGTCGACGCCGGCAAGATCGTCCAGGCTCAGGGCGGCTGAGCACCCGGAAACGGGTGAAAGGTACGAAGAAGGAGGGGGCGGCCCGGGCGGGGGCCGCCCCCTCCTCGTCTCCACCGAGGGACCGGCCGAGGGACCGGCCCAGGGACCGAAGGGACTGAAGGGACCGGAATCCGGAACGAGGTTGACGCACCGCGCACACCGGGCGCGCAGGCCGCAGCAACGCCTCGACTGCTCGCCGCGCCGTGCACGACGTACGCGCCGGCCACCATGCGCTGTTCCCGCCGGTTGCCATTCCCGCCGGCCGCCGCTCCCGCCAAACCGCCGCACGCCACTCCCGTCGGCCACCGTTTCCGCCAGTCGCCGCGCCGTACGTCCTCAGCCGTCGCGCCCGGCCCGCAGGCCGCTGAGCAGCCGGTCCAACGCCCTCTCCGTGTCCGCCAGTTCCTGCCCGTGCGCCGAGCGGGCCAGCCACAGCGCGGCCTCGTTCATCGCGCCCGACAGCAGGTGGGCCAGCGGCTCCACCGGCTGCTCGTCGATGATCCCGGCCGCCACGAGGGACTCCAGTGCCTCGGTGAGGTGGCGGGCGGAGGAGCCCTCGTCCATGGCGCGCCACTCGTCCCACCCCAGTACGGTCGGGGCGTCGATGAGTACGATCCGCCGCACCGTCGGATCGGAGCCGGCCGACAGGAACGCGCGGCATCCGGCCCGTAGTTGCTCCCACGGGTCGGCGTGCCGCTCGGCGGCGGCCGCGACCCGCTCGCCCAACTCCTCCTGCACTTCGCCGACCACGGCCCTGAAGAGCCCCGCTTTGCTCTCGAAGTGGTGGTACGCCGCTCCCTTGGTGACCCCCGCCCCCCGGGCAACCTCGGCGAGAACCACGTCGTGATAGCCCTCGGCGGCGAAGCGTGTACGCCCCTCCGCCAGCAACGCCCGCCGTGTCGCCGCCCGTTGTGCGGCCCTCGTCACTGCCATGCGCTCCCGCACCGCCCTTCCCATTTCACATACCCCAGGTATGCTAGCGCCATCTTCACATACCCGGGGTATGTGAATCCGAAGGCGAGCGGACAGAAGGGCAAGCGATGCAGGAGCAAGCCATGCGGCAGCAGTCGATACGGGAGCAGTCGATACGGGAGCAGCCGGTGAAGGAGCGGTCGGTGACGGAGCGGTCGGTGACGGAGCCGGCGGTGACGGAGCAAGCGGGCCAGCAGCGGGCGACGGGGGAACAGGCCACCCGGCTCACCGGCTTCTACCCGGTGATCGCCACCCGTGACGTCGCCGCGTCACGGGACTTCTACGTCCGTCACTTCGGCTTCGAGGTCACCTTCGAGGCCGACTGGTACGTGAGCCTCCACCGGCCGGACGCCCCCCAGTACGAACTCGCCCTGCTCGACCACACCCATCCGACCCTCCCCGAGGGCCACCGCACCGCGCTCCGGGGCGGCCTCCTGCTGAACTTCGAGGTGGACGACGCCGACGCCGAACACGACAGACTGGTCGGCCGGGCAGGTCTGCCGGAGCTCCTCCCCCTGCGGACGGAGGAGTTCGGGCAGCGCCACTTCATCGTCGCGGCCCCGGACGGCGTCCTGATCGACGTGATCACCCCGGTCCCGGCTACCGGCGACTACAGCGCCCAGTACACCGACGGCCACGCCCCGCAGTCCTAGCCACGCCCCGCAGTCCTAGCCCTGCCCCGCCTCCGGGCGCTGCGGCGCCGCGGGGTTACGTCACTGGCTGCGGGCGTACGTCACAGGTGGGGTTGCCGGTCCCCGGTGACGGAGAGCAGCTGGAGTTTGTCGTAGCTGTCGGTGCCGGGGGTGGCGGTGTAGACCAGGAGGGTCTGGTCCTGCCCCGGATCGAGCAGGGACTGGCATTGCAGTTCGAGGAGGCCGAGGTCGGGGTGGGTGAAGCGCTTGCTTTCGGGGCGCCGGACACCGATCTCGTGCTTGTCCCACAGCGTGCTGAACTCTTCGCTGACGGCCAGCAGCGCGTCGGTGATCTCGCCCGCCCGGGAGGCCGGTCCCTGGCGGGTGTAGGCGGCGCGCAGATCGGAGGTGAAGGCGCGGCTGTGCTGCGGGTGATCTGCCTCCGGATGGATCCGCCTGGCCAGGGGATCGGTGAACCAGCGGTAGATCAGACTGCGGGCCAGTCCGGTGTGGAGGGTGTCGTCCCCGACGAGGGCGATCGCCGGCCGGGTCTGGACCAGTGCCTCCGCGAGTGCGGTGATCACTTGGGCGGGGGTGTCGGCCAGTCGGTCCAGGATGCGCATCATTCCCGGCGAGACGTGGTCGGTCAGAGGGGCAGGGCCGGGGGGCTGGTGTCCGGCGACCTCGAACAGGTGGTTGCGTTCGTCCTGCGTCAGGTGCAGGGCGCGGGCGACCGAGGCGAGGATCGGCTCGGAGGGGGTCGGGCCGCGCTGCTGCTCGATGCGTGCGTAGTAGTCGGCGGACATTCCGGCCAGCAGGGCGACTTCCTCGCGGCGCAGTCCCTGGGAGCGGCGGCGCGGACCGCGCGGCAGACCTACGTCCTCGGGCTGCAGGGCCTCGCGCCGGGTGCGCAGGAAGTCGGCGAGCTGGGCCCGGTCCATGAGCCGTACCTTTCGTGGGGGTCGTGGTAGTCGTGGGATGAGGTGAGGGGGAAGCGGCGGGTGCGGCTACGTCGGCCGTACGGCGGTGACGGGCGCCCGTGCCGGCCGTGCGGAGGTGACGGGTGCGGACCAACTCCAGCAGCCGCCGTGGTGGTCCGCACCGCGACCCGCCGGGAGGGTCAGATCAGGGTTCCGCCGGAGGCTTCGATGCGCTGGCCGGTGATCCAGCCGGTGCCGGGGGAGAGCAGGGCGGCGATCGCGCCGCCGATGTCGTCGGGCAGGCCGACGCGGCCGAGCGCGGTGTTCCCGGCCCAGAATTCGTTGATCTCCTCGTTGTCCCGGACCGCGCCGCCGCCGAAGTCGGTGGCGATCGGCCCCGGGGCGAGGGTGTTCACGCTGATGCCGCGTCCGCCCAGCTCCTTGGCCAGGTACCTGCTGTAGGTGTCGACCGCGCTCTTGACCGAGCCGTACACGCTGAAGCCCTCGCCCGCGAAACGGGCCAGGCCGGTGGACAGGTTCACGATGCGTCCGCCGTCGGCAAGCAGGGGCAGCAGCTCCTGGGTCAGGAAGACCACGCCCTTGAAGTGCACGTTCACCAGGAGGTCGAACGCCTCGACGGTGGTCTGACCGACCGGGGTGAACGCCGCGACCCCGGCGTTGTTGACCAGGTGGTCGAAGGTGTCGCGGCCCCACGTGGTGGCCAGCGCCTCGCGCAGGTTCTCGGCGAAGGCGGGGAAGGACTCGAAGGAAGTGGTGTCCAGCTGGAGGGCGACCGCCTTGCGGTCCAGCGCGCCGACCGCGTCCACGACCTCGGCGGCCTCGGCCTCGTTCGACCGGTAGGTCAGGACGACGTCCGTACCGGCCTCGGCCAGCTTGAGGGCGGTGGACCGGCCCAGTCCTCGGTTGCCACCGGTGATCAGTGCGATCGGCTGCTGAGTCATTCTGTGCTCCTCGTCGTGGTTCACGGCGCGCGGGTGCTGTGCGCCTGCGCAGCGGGAAAACCGCCGTCTCCAGACTGCGCAGGCGGACCAACGGGGGGAAGGCACAGCTCATCCGGGGACAGTGTGTCCCCCCTTCAGCGACCTGCCGCGGATCACGACGCCCGAGTGCCGTAAAGCGTCACTTGCGCCAGAACAGGTGGTGCGTCACACCGCTGGGGCTGGGCACGACATCGAGGTGGAAACGGTCGCGCAGCTCGTCGGGTGACTCCCAGAGCCGCAGCCCGGTCCCGAGCTTCACCGGTGAGACCGCCACGTGCATCGTGTCGACCAGATCGGCGTCGAGGAACTGCCGAATGGTGCTGACCCCGCCGCCGAGCCGTACGTCCTTGCCCTCCGCGGCCTCCCGCGCCCGCGCAAGGACCGTGGCCGGGTCGCCGTCCACGAAGTGGAACGTGGTGTCGGAGAGCGTGAACGAGGGGCGCGGGTGGTGGGTCATGACGAACACCGGGGTGTGGAAGGGGGGTTCGTCTCCCCACCAGCCCTGCCACTCGTGGTCGGTCCAGGGTCCGCGCTGCGGCCCGAACTTGTTGCGGCCCATGATCTCGGCCCCGATGTGGTGGGAGAAGTCCCGGGTGAGGTAGTCGTCCAGGCCCCGGCTGCCTCCCGGGTCGGTGCGTCCCGGCCAGCTCGCCGTGGCGCCGGCCCAGGCGAACATCGCCTCGGGTGAGACATGGCCGAACGGGCGCTCCAGGGTCTGGTCCTCACCCGCCCCGATGCCGTCACTGGAAACGCTGAAGTTCTGGACCTTGAGCAATTGGGTCATGTGTTCCTCCTGAAGGTGCGGCAGCGGCGGGCGGCAACGTGAACATCAGTGGTGATCACGCGTGGTCAGTGCGATCGGAGTGGTGATCCGTTGGGACCAGTGGGAAGACTCCGGGGAACGGCGGAAGTCATCGGTGGCCCCGCCCTCATTCGTCGCTGAGCGCGTCCGCGCGGTCGTCGGTGGGTGCGCCCGTGGCGGGGAGCCGGCCGACGAGCGTGCGGAAGGTTTCGGCGGGGTCGTCGTCCAGGGCCGGGAGGCTCCCGGCGAGCTGGAGAGTGGCGAAGCCGTGGGCCAGGGACCAGGCGGCCAGTCCCGCACGGCGGTCGTCGGAGTGGTGCCCGGCGGCGGGGAGGTCCTCGATGCCCGAGCGCAACGCGCGGGAGGCGCGCTCCTTGGCGGCGGTGAACTCCGGGTCGTCGGTGTGCAGCAGCCGGGGCTGGAACATCACCTCGAAGTGTGCCGGGTGGCCGAGCGCGAACTCCACGTAGCGCACGCCCATTTCGCGCAGCCGGTGCATCCCCTGCGCGGGCGCCTCGGCCAGGTCGGCGGCCAGCAGGTCGAAGCCCTCGGCGGCGATCGCCGTGAGCAGCCCGGCCTTGTCCTTGAAGTGGTGCGCGGGGGCCGCGTGCGAGACCTCGGCACGGCGGGCCAGGTCGCGGAGGCTGATCGCGGCGACACCGTCGCTCCGGATGACCTCCACTGCCGTGGAGAGGAGCGAGCGGCGCAGATCGCCGTGGTGGTAGGTGCCCGTGGAAGCCATGACAGCAGGCTAGCCGACGTCTAGTCGCCGACAAGTAGTCAGTGGAAAGTTGTCGCCGACAAGTAGGCATTGACAAGATACTCGCCGTCGCGCAATCTAGGCATCGTCAAGTTACGTATCGATGCGCGGCACCGGAGAGAAGGAAGCGTCATGACGCACAGCTTGAGCACGGTCCGGCAGTTGTGGCAGCTGCTGGAGCCGGTGCACGCCACGCTCTACTACGCCCCCGAGGCCGCCGAGGAGGCCGCGGCCCTCGGGTACTCCACCGAAGAACGCTGGCCCTCCTACTTCGCCTACCGCGCCGCACCCCTCGGACCGGTGGGGCACCAGCTGGTGAACTCCCTCTTCCACAGCTTCGAGCCCCGCATGGTGGAGCGTTTCGCGGGCCCGGCCTGGCGGACCGCCGCACCGGAGCGGGTGCTGACCGCGCGGAGCACGGCGATGGACCGCGCCCTGCGCAGGATGCTCGGCGACCGCATCGCCTCGCCGGAACTGGACGAGGCAGCCCGGCTCGCCCGGCGCGCCGCACTCGCGGCGGACACCGCCGGCCGCCCCATGGCTGCCGCGAACGCCGCACTGCCCTGGCCCGACGCCCCCCACGCGGTCCTGTGGCACGCCGCCACGGTCCTGCGCGAACACCGCGGCGACGGACACCTCGTCGCCCTGCAGGCCCACGGGCTCGGCCCCCTCGAATCCCTGGTCTCGCACGCCGCCGCCGGAGCGGCACCGGAGGAGGTCTTCAGCAGCCGCCGGTGGAGCGGCGAGCAGTGGGCGGCGGCCCGCGCACGCCTGGGCACCCGCGGCCTGCTGGCGGCCGACGGCAAGGCCACGGACGAGGGGCTGCGCACCCGCAACTCCGTCGAGAAGCTCACCGACGAACTGGCCGCCGCCCCCTGGGACGCGCTCACCCCCGAGGAGACGGCCAGGCTCGCCGACCTGCTCCTGCCCCCGGTGCTCGACATCGTCGGCACCGGCATCCTCCCGATGCAGAGCACCCTGGGCATCGGCATGACGTACGACCACCTGTGAGCACGGACCCGCTCACCGACAGCCGAAGGACGCGGGCCCGGCCCGCGACGACCCCCGGTCCGCGTCGCGCAGGTCGATTACTCAGTCCGGGTCGCGCAAGTCAGTTGCTCAGTCCGCGTCGCGCGGGTCGAACGACTTGGTGTCCACCAGGAGCGGCGCCGGGAAGGCCTTGGCCACCTCGTCCCAGCGGGTGAACTTGAAGTTCGTGCCCTCGCGCTCGCCGTCGGCCGGAGTCGCCTCCCCGTCGTGGGTGACCAGCAGGCCCTGGGGGAAGGCGCGGCCCAGCGGGACGTTGACCACGGTGGAGCCGTCGGAGTGCTGTACGCCGTCGGCGGCCGGGCCGTCGTTGACGGCGAAGGAGCCGAGGTAGGGGTTGCGGCCCTCACGCCCGTACACGGCGAAGCTGTTGTCACCCTGGCTGGAGGCGAGCACATAGCCCTTGCCGTCCTTGGCGTGGTAGACGGTGACGCCCTCCGCGTCGGCGGACAGGTTCTTGCCGCCGAAGCCGGGGTCGTTCGCCTTGTCGAGCACGCACTCCTCCTCGGCCGCGTCGTACGTCCACGGCACCCCGTACTCCCGGACCCGGTCCAGCAGCTTCGGCGTGGCGAACTTCGCGTCCTCGACCCGTACCCGCCACAGGCCGACGGCCTCCTGGGCCGCGTACAGCACCTGCTCCTCCTGGTCGACGGCCATGCCCTCGACCTGCGGGCGCTCACCGGGGTCGGCGCACGGCTGCCACTTCGTACCGTTGGGGAGGGTGAAGCTGCCGGGGAGGTCGAGGGTGTCCTTCGTGCGGTAGCCGACGCGGCCGTCCCGGTCCTCCAGCTCCAGGAGGCGCATGCGGGTTTCCTCCCGCTGCGAGGCGACCACGTAGGCGCGGTCGTCGTCGGTGAACGCGCTCAGCCCGTACGCCGTGCGCTGGTCGTCCACCTGCGTCTCGTCGGCCGCGAAGACGGGCGTGACGCCGGGCGCCGTCACGTCCCTGAGCGGCGGGCGGCCCGCCGCGACGGCCTTCGGGTCGATGGCGTAGGCGCGTATGCGGTCCCGTCCGCGGTCGCTCACCAGCGCCAAGTCGGTCTTCCTGCCGCCGAGTTCGAAGCCGTAGATCACGTCGACGTTGTTGAAGCGGCCCGGGGCGGCGTCCGTGCCCGGTGCCTTCGGGGCGGCGATGTGCTGGAGCCGGCGGCCGTCGAGACCGTAGACGTCGAGGCCGGCCTCCTTGAGAGTGCCGAGGACGATGCTGCGGCCCGGGTCCGAGGGGTCGACCCAGACGGCCGGGTCGTCGGCGTCGGCGTTGCCGCCCGCCTCGTCGTCGTACACCGCGGGCGTCTCCGCCCGGGCGGTGACGGACACCGGGGGAGGGGGAGGGGCAGCGGCGGAGGTGCCGGTCACCGTGAGGACGGCGACGGCCAGCGCGGACAGAGCGGAAGCGCTCACGATACTCCTCGGTAGGTTTGCGGTCGGGCGAGACGTTAGGGGGCGTCGGCGACGCGGGGCGTACGGGGCCGTGAACGCCGGATGGCCGCTCGGTTCGGCGCCGTTCCCCGGAATCCGGGACGCCGGGCTTGCTCCTCCCGTAACGGGAGGTCCTACGGTCCGGGTCATGAAGATTGTTGTGCACGACACCGCCACCGCCATGCTCGATCTCCTCCAACTCCCTCCCGCAGAAAGGCCCGACGCCCTGCGGGACATCCTCGCCCCGTTCCAGGAAGCCCTGAGCGCCGTCGGCGCGGGAGGCATGGACGTGATCGAGGGGCACCGGTCGGGAAGCGGGTTCCCGCTCGACGGGGAGGACCCGCGATTGGCGGCCGCCGTACGGCAGATGCGGGAGGCGGGGGTGTGGGAGCAGATCGAGAGCACCCTCGCCGCTGCGGCCCAGCGGCTGGGCGAGCAGATGCCGGCCGGTACCCGCACCGCGGACACCGTGCACGTCGTGCTGGTGCTCGGCAACCCCGACGACCACCACCTGACGGTGCGCAGCGGCGGCTACTTCGGCCTGGGCGGCTTCCCCGGTGCGATCCACCTCACGATGTGGCCGAACGAGATGAGCCTGGCCCGCATCGGCCACGCCGCCGCCCACGAACTCCACCACAACGTCCGCTATTCCAACGTCCGTTGGGACCCCCAGGCCGTCACGGTCGGCGAACAGGTCGTCGCCGAGGGCCTCGCCGAGGCGTTCGTACGCGAACTCCTCGGCGAGGGAGCGCTCGGTCCCTGGGCGACCGGGCTCCAGGGGCGGGAACTCGACGAGGTGTACGACAAGGTCGTCGCGGGCATCGACGTGGCCGGCATGCAGAACCTGACCGCGTACGTCCACGGTGACGCCACCGCCGAGATGTTCGGCCAACAGCGCGTCGGGCTCCCGGACTTCGCGGGGTACGCCGCCGGACTGCGCATCGCCGACGCCCACCTGGCGGCCACCGGACTGACCGCGGCGGCCAGCGTGGCGCTGCCGGCCGAAGAGGTACTGGTGAACGCAGGCGTCCGCAACCCCAGGTAGCCCCTGGGCCTGCGCGTGCCCGGCCGGCGCCGGTTCCGTACCTGCCCGGCGTGCGTGCCTACCCTGCACCGATGCCGGGCCTGGGCCTGCCCGGCGTGCGCCTGCCCGGCCTGCCCCGGGCGTGCGCCTGCCCGGCCTGCCCTGGGCCTGCGCCTGCCCGGGTGCGCGCGGCCCGCCCCCGACGTGCCAGGACCGTACCTGCCCGGCGCGGCCCGGCTGCGACACTGGCCCGGCTGCGACACTGGGGGGATGACGCACCGCCCCGCCGCGCAGGAACCGTCCCCCGCCAGCCCGTCTTCCGGGGCAGCGGATCCGTCCCGGGACGGCCTCACCGTCGGCCGTACGGCCTCCCTCGTCGGCGTGACCGTGAAGACCCTGCACCACTGGGACGCCATCGGCCTGGTGCGCCCCAGCGGCCGCACCTGGGCGGGCCACCGGGTCTACTCGGGCGACGACGTCGCCCGGCTCCACCGGGCCCTCGTCTACAAGGAGATCGGCCTCCCGCTCGCCGACATCGTCCGGGTCCTGGACGCCCCCGACGTCGACGCGCGCGGGCACCTGCGCCGCCAGCGCACCCAGCTGCTCGACCGCATCGCCCGCCTCCAGGACATGGTCTCCGCCGTCGACCGCATGATGGCGGCCTCGAAGCCCGGCATGCGGCTCACCCCGCAGGAGCAGGTCGACATCTTCGGCGCCGACTGGCAGCCCGCCTGGGTGGACGAGGCCGAGGCCCGCTGGGGCGACAGCGCGCAGTGGGCGCAGTACGAGCGGCGGGCCGCAGCGATGACGCCGGAGGACTGGCGGCGGACCACCGCCGAGACCGAGGCCGTCCACAGCGACCTCGCCACCGCGAAACGCACCGGCGTCACCCCCGGCTCCGCAGCGGCGAACGCCCTCGCCGAACGCCACCGTGCCTCGATCTCCCGGTACTTCGACTGCACGCACACCATGCACGTCTGCATCGCGCGCACGTACGTCACCGAACCCGGCTACACGGAACACTTCGACGCCATGGAACCGGGCCTGACCTACTGGCTGCGCGATGTCATCTTCGCGAACGCCGAGTCCCTGGGCATCGACCCCCGGACCGCGAAGTGGGAGTGACCGGACTCCGAGTGACCGGACTTCGAGTGACCGGCTCCAAGTGAACGGGCCCCCGCGCACGGTCAGCCGGCGTCGCGCGGGGCCCCGTACCAGCGCCAGTTCTCCCGCCGCGGGCGCTCGGCGGTGCCGGTGCGCCCCGTGGCCCACAACAGGGCCTGCCACGGATCGCCGGTGAGCGGAACGTCCGGGAACAGGCGGACGAGGGCCAGTTCGGGAAGGTGCCGCGGGGGCTCATGGGCGAGGCCGAGCCCCTGGGCGGCGTCGTGCGTGTGGACGAGGGTCTCGACGATGCCCATGGCCGCGAACCCCTCCGGATCCGAGGCGCCGAACACATGGGGGGCCAGGGTGGCGGGGTCGGCGGTGTCGACGACCGTGGCGAGCAGTCCGCCGCACGCCTCCACAGTCGTCAGCAGCCCCTCAGGGCCGGCCTCCGGGTCGGTGAAGACGACGTTCGCCGGACCGGCGGGCCGGTCACGGGTGAGCCGCAGGGGAACTCGCGGCGCGCTCATCGGGCCGGCGAGGCCGAAGCGCAGGGCGTAGGTGAGAAGGGAGTCCGCGAGATGTTCCAGGGTCTCCCAGCACGACCACTCCAAGTCGTCCGCCTGCACCTGCCATTGGGGTGCGGGAACGCCGGCGAGGGTGGTGAGGCAGTGGGTGACGGCCTCACGGACGTGCCGGCCGCCGACGGGTGTGCGGGCTTCTCCTGACTGTGGCATGCAGCGCAGCCTATGTCCCCGGGAGGCGGGGGCACAGACCGCGGAGAGGTCTCCGAGCGGGGGCACACGCCGCGGACCCGACCCGGCCGCCGCGGCTCGTACGGGCCCCCGCCCGTTGCCCGTTTTTCAGCCGCCCACGTACTCCGCCAGGTGCTGACCCGTCAGGGTCGAGCGGTCGGCCACCAGTGCGGTGGGCGTGCCCTCGAAGACGACCAGGCCGCCGTCGCGGCCCGCGCCGGGACCGAGGTCGATGATCCAGTCCGCGTGCGCCATCACCGCCTGGTGGTGCTCGATGACGACGACCGACTTGCCGGAGTCGACCAACCGGTCCAGCAGGCCGAGGAGTTGCTCCACATCGGCGAGGTGCAGACCGGCGGTCGGCTCGTCGAGTACGTACACGCCGCCCTTCTCCGCCATGCGTGTCGCCAGCTTGAGCCGCTGCCGTTCGCCGCCGGACAACGTGGTGAGGGGCTGTCCGAGGGTGAGGTAGCCGAGTCCGACGTCGGCGAGCCGCTCCAGGATCCGGTGCGCGGCCGGAGTGCGCGCCGGACCCTCGCCGAAGAACTCCGCCGCCTCGGACACCGGCATCGCGAGCACCTCGCTGATGTCGAGGCCGCCGAGGCGGTACTCCAGTACCGCCGCCTGGAACCGCTTGCCCTCGCACTCCTCGCAGGTGGTCGACACCCCCGCCATCATGCCCAGGTCGGTGAAGACGACGCCCGCGCCGTTGCAGTTCGGGCAGGCGCCCTCCGAGTTGGCACTGAAGAGCGCCGGCTTGACATCGTTCGCCTTCGCGAACGCCTTGCGGATCGGGTCGAGGAGTCCGGTGTACGTCGCAGGATTGCTGCGCCGCGAGCCGCGGATCGCGCCCTGGTCGACCGGGACGACCCCCTCCAGGTGCGCCACCGAACCCTGGATCAGCGAGCTCTTGCCCGACCCCGCGACCCCGGTGACGACCGTGAGCACGCCGAGCGGGATGTCGACGTCGACGTTCTGGAGGTTGTGCGTCGACGCGCCGCGGACCTTCAGCGCTCCGGTGGGCTCGCGCACCTCGTCCTTCAGCTTGGCCCGGTCGTCGAAGTGGCGTCCCGTGACGGTGTCTGCGGCCCGCAGCTCCTCGACGGTGCCCTCGAAACAGACGGTGCCGCCCGCCGCTCCGGCCCCGGGGCCGAGGTCGACGACATGCTCGGCGATGGCGATCGTCTCTGGTTTGTGCTCCACGACGAGCACCGTGTTGCCCTTGTCCCGCAGGCGCAGCAGGAGGTTGTTCATCCGCTGGATGTCGTGCGGGTGCAGGCCCGTGGTGGGCTCGTCGAAGACGTAGGTGACGTCGGTGAGCGCGGAGCCGAGGTGGCGGACCATCTTCACCCGCTGCGCCTCGCCGCCGGACAGCGTGCCGGACGCGCGGTCGAGCGAGAGGTAGCCGAGGCCGATCTCCACGAAGGAGTCGAGGGTCTGCCGCAGCGCGGCGAGCAGCGGGGCGACCGCCTCGTACCCCTTGCCGGACGAGCGCGGGGACGGCTCGCACAGGGTGCCCACCCACTGGGCCAGATCGCTGATCTGCATCGCGCAGGCATCGGCGATGCTCACCTTCTCGATCTTCGAGGAGCGGGCCTCCGCGGTGAGCCGGGTGCCTTCGCACTCGGGGCAGGTGGTGAAGGTGACCGCACGGTCCACGAATTCACGGATGTGCGGTTGCATCGACTCGCGGTCCTTTGAGAGGAACGACTTGTGGATCTTGGGGATCAGTCCCTCGAAGGTCAGGTTCACCCCCTCGACCTTCACCTTGGTCGGCTCCCGGTAGAGGAAGTCCTGCAGCTCCCGCTTGGTGAACTTCTCGATCGGCTTGTGCGGGTCGAGCAGACCCGACTCCGCGTAGACCCGCACCGTGAAGAAGCTGTCCGACTTCCAGCCCGGGATGGTGAACGCGCCCTCGGCGAGCGACTTCGAGGCGTCGTACAGCTGGGTCAGATCGATGTCGGAGACCGAGCCGCGGCCCTCGCAGCGCGTGCACATGCCGCCGGTGCGCTGGAAGGCCGCCTTCACCGTCTTCTTGTTGCCGCGCTCGACGGTGATCGCCCCGCTCGCCCGGACCGAGGGCACGTTGAAGGCGTACGCGCCGGGCGGGCCGATGTGCGGCTTGCCGAGCCGGCTGAAGAGGATGCGCAGCATCGCGTTGGCGTCGGTGGCGGTGCCGACCGTGGAGCGCGGGTCCGACCCCATCCGCTGCTGGTCGACGACGATCGCCGTCGTCAGCCCGTCCATGACGTCGACCTCGGGCCGCGCCTGCGACGGCATGAAGCCCTGCACGAAGGAGCTGTACGTCTCGTTGATCAGCCGCTGCGACTCGGCGGCGATCGTATCGAAGACCAACGAGCTCTTGCCGGAGCCGGAGACACCGGTGAACACCGTCAGATGGCGCTTGGGGATCTCGATGCTGACGTCCCTGAGGTTGTTCACACGCGCGCCGTGCACCCGGATCAGGTCGTGGCGGTCGGCGGCGCGCTGCGCGGTCGGCTGCGCGTCCGGTGTCTTCCTGGCCCTGCTCATCGTGTCTCCCGTGGGTGTGCGGACCGGTGTGCGCCCGGTGCCGGCGATCCGCCCGGATCCGTGCGCATGGCGCGCACGGATCCCGGGCCGGTGGACCTGCCCGCCCCGCCCACGGCCGGCGGGCGGGGCGGGGCTCCTGGGGATCAGACTAGGACCGGCCCGTGACCAGCGCTTCTCCATTCCTGACCGGACCCATCATGCGGCACATGCCGATCGACCCCTGCTCGGCGGAATCGGCGAAGCCGAACTTCTCGTAGAGGAAGCGCGCGGGCCCGTCCGCGATCAGCGTCACGTTCGCCGTGGCCGGCGCCCGCCGCTCCAGCTCCGCGGTGAGCGCGGCCATGATGCGCCTGCCGAGGCCGAGCCCCTGGTGGGCCGGCAGCACACAGATGTCCACGACCTGGAACGCGGTCCCGCCGTCGCCGATGACCCGCCCCATCCCGATCGCCTCCCCCTGGTGCTCCAGGACCACGCCGAACCAGGTGTTCGGCAGGGCGAGGGCGACGGCCTCGGGCGCCTTGTCGGAGAGCCCGGACTCCGTGCGCAGCCGCCGGAAGACCTCGACCGAGGGAACGCCTGCACGCAGCTCGTAAGAGTCACTCGTGACATTCATGCCTTACATGCTACGGGGTGTGCGCCCGCGGGTGACAGGCCGCTACCGCCCGCCCGCCCGGCGGGCCATACTCGGAGCCATGATCGCTGACGACCCGTACCTGTGGCTCGAGGACATCGAAGGACCGGAGGCGCTCGCCTGGGTGCGGGAGCGCACCGAGGAGTGCGAACGGGCCCTGGACGGTCCCGAGTTCAGGAAGCTGGCGGCCGACCTCCGGGAGGTGCTGGACGACGCCCGGCGCATCCCGTACGTCCGCCGCCGCGGCGACCTGCTCTACGACTTCCGGCGGGACGCCATCCATGTCCGGGGCGTCTGGCGGCGCACGACCCTGGCGGAGTACCGCAAGGAGGCCCCGGAGTGGGAGACGGTGCTGGACATCGACGCGCTGGCCGCCGCCGAGGGGGTCGACTGGGTCTGGGGCGGTGCCCAGGTGCGCTACCCCGACCGCCGGCGGGCCCTGGTGAGCCTGTCCCCGTCCGGTACGGATGCCGTCGTGGTGCGCGAATTCGATCTGGAGTCGGGGGAGTTCGTACCGGGGAGCGGCGAGGGCGAGGGGGCCGGCGCAGGCGAGGGGGTCGGTTTTTGCGTCCCCGAGGGCAAGACCGTGATCGGCTGGATCGACGAGGACACCGTCTATCTCGGCGCGGACTTCGGCCCCGGATCACTCACCACGTCCGGCTATCCGCGCACCGTGCGCCGCTGGCGGCGCGGTACCCCGCGCACCGAGGCCGAGACCGTCTTCGAGGCCGACCGGGAGGACCTGTCCGTCACGGCGTGGCACGACCCCACCCCGGGGTACGCACGCGACTTCCTCTCCGTACACAGGGACTTCTGGCACGGCGACCTCTACCTCCTGGCCGAGGACGGCCGCCGGATCCGGATCGACGTGCCGGCCGACGCGAGCGCGTACGCGCACCGCGAATGGCTGATCGTCAGCCCGAAGAGCGAGTGGCTGGGGCACCCGGCGGGCTCCCTGCTCGCGTTCGGCTTCGAGGCGTTCCTGGCGGGCGCGCGCGAGGCGACGGTGCTGTTCACCCCGAGTGCCCGCACCGCACTCGAAGGGCACTGCTGGACCCGGCACCACCTGATCCTGGACATCCTGACGGACGTCGCCACCAGCATCGAGATCCTCACCCCGGGAGGGGCGGGCGGTACGGGGTCAGGAGAGGGCGCCGCCGCCGCGCCGTGGACCCGCCACCTGCTGGCCGACGTTCCTCCGCTGGCCTCCGCCGCGATCACCGGCGTCGACCCGGACTCCGACGAGTACTTCCTGGCCGTCGACGGCTTCCTCCAGCCCCCGACCCTCTACCGGGGCGAGGCCACGGGCCGTCCCGGCAGCGCGAGGGAACAGCTCAAGGAGTCGCCCGCCCTCTTCGACACCACGGGCCTCGACGTCGCCCAGCACTTCGCCACCTCCGACGACGGCACCCGTGTCCCGTACTTCGTCGTCGGCCCCGCCCATCCCACCGCCCCCGGCCCGGCGCTCCTCTACGGATACGGCGGCTTCGAGCACTCCCTCACCCCCGGCTACAGCGCACTGGAGGGCCGTGGCTGGCTGGCCCTCGGCGGTACGTACGTGGTCGCGGGCATCCGCGGCGGCGGGGAGTACGGACCTGCCTGGCACCGCGCCGCACTCAAGGCCGACCGCCCCCGCGCCTTCGAGGACTTCGCCGCCGTCGCCCGCGACCTGGTCGCCAGGGGCCTCACCACTCCCGAACGGCTCGGCATCGAGGGCCGCAGCAACGGAGGCCTGCTCGTCGGGGCCATGCTCACCCGCTGCCCCGAACTCTTCGGCGCCGCGATCATCGGGGCGCCGATCCTCGACCTCCGCCGCTTCCACCTGCTGCTGGCCGGTGCCTCCTGGACCGCCGAGTACGGCGACCCGGACGACCCCGCCGACCGCCCGCACCTCGACGCGATCTCCCCGTACCACCACTTCCGCGCCGACCGCAGCTACCCGCCGACGCTCCTCTACACCGCCACCAGCGACGACCGGGTCCACCCCGGCCACGCCAGGAAGACCGCCGCCCTCCTGCGCGCCCAGGGCCACGAGGTCCTCTTCCACGAAACCACCAGCGGCGGCCACAGCAGCGCGGCGGACAACGCGCAGGCCGCGAAGCTGGAGGCGCTGAAGTACACCTTCCTGCACCGCACCCTGGGGGCCGGGATCCGGCGCGACTGAGGGGTGGTCGAGGCCGCGGCCGGGTGGTGGCGGCCGTGATCTGCGTGGCGTCGCTCCGAGGTGGCTCGGCGGGGCCGCTGGGGGGGGCTCAGACCAGGACGGCCAGTTCCTTGAATCCGCGCATC
Source organism: Streptomyces sp. NPDC058663 (assembly GCF_042716745.1). Lineage (NCBI taxonomy): Bacteria > Bacillati > Actinomycetota > Actinomycetes > Kitasatosporales > Streptomycetaceae > Streptomyces > Streptomyces sp. NPDC058663. Next base: position 17,180 of record NZ_JBHXRV010000011.1, on the reverse strand, counting down.
ACGAAGTTCGGCGTGCGCTCCGGCTCCGCGGCCAGGCGGAGTTCTGGCGCCTGGGTGAGGAGCGCCCGCAGGGAAGCCGCGAGTTCCATCCGGGCCAGGGGTGCGCCGATGCAGTAGTGGATTCCCGCGCTGAAGGAGATGTGCGGGTTGTGCGCCCTGGCGAGGTCCAGCCGGTCCGGATGGGCGAACACCGCGGGGTCGTGATTGGCGGACCCGAAGAGCAGGGCCACTTCGGCTCCCCGCTCGATCCTGACGTCGCCGATCTCGATGTCGTCGAGCACCCAGCGTTCGAAGAGCTGGAGCGGGGTGTCGTAACGCATCAGCTCCTCCACCGCCGTGGGGAGCAGCCCGTCCGGATCGGCGCGCAGGGCCGCCAACTGGTCCGGATTGCGGAACAGGGCGTACCAGCCGTTCGTGGTGGCGTTCACCGTCGCCTCGTGTCCTGCGTTCAGCAGCAGGACGCAGGTGGAGATCATTTCCTGCTCGGTGAGACGCTCGCCGTCCTCGTGCGCGGCGATGAGTCCGGAGATCAGGTCGCTGCCGGGGTGCTCGCGGCGGTGGGCGATCAAGTCCCGCAGGTACGCGGAGAATTCGAGCGAGGCACGGACGGCGCGTTCCGCGGTCTCCTGTGACGGGTTCAGCTCGTACATGCCGCAGATGTCCGCCGACCAGGGGCGCAGCGGTGCCCGGTCGGGGCCGGGGATGCCGAGCATCTCCGCGATCACGGCCACCGGCAGCGGTTCGGCGACCGCCCGCAGCAGGTCGCCGCCCCCCTCCGCCACCAGCTCCGCCACGAGCTCTGCCGCCAACTTATCGACGTACGGCTGTAGTTGCGTGACCGTACGCGGGGTGAACGCCTTGGCGACCAGGCGGCGGATGCGGGTGTGGTCCGGCGGTTCCAGGTCGAGCATGCCGTGGTCGTTCAGGGTGTGGAAGGGCTCGTGCTCGGGTGGCGGGGCGGTGCGGCCGAACTCCTCGTGCGGGAACCGGTGCTGGTACGAGCGGCCCAGCCGGCGGTCGCGCAGCAGCGCGGACACGTCGGCGTGGTGCGGCACGAGCCACTGGTTCGTGGGCTCGAACCAGTGGGCCCGGCCGCGGGAGCGGAGTTCGGTGTATGCGGGGAGGGGGTCGGTGAGGAAGTCGGGTGACCAGGGGGAGAAGGGGGCGTTCATGGGGGGACGCTAGCGGGTGGGGGGCGGTTGGGCCAGGGCCGTGGGAGTGGGTGGTGAGGTGCCCTGGGGCGGGGACGGGTTGTGCGGATCCGCCGGGGGCGGGCGGTGGTGCGTTGTTCGGCCCCGCCGCCCGAGGGGGCCGGCGTACCGGGTGCCCGACCGGGACCGCAGCCAGGGCTCACACGGGTAGATGCCGCGCGAAGAACGACCGTACGAGATGCCGTACGGCGGGCACGGTGACCCGCGGCTCCCCCGGGCCGACCATGGCGGCGCGCGCCTCGGCGGACACCAGACCGGCCTGCTCGAGCTGGGGGACGAGGGCTGCGTAGTCGGTGAAGGCCCAGTGGTGGGTGCGGGCGAGCTGCCGGCGGGCGACAGGGCCGCCGTGGGCCAGCAGGGCGCCCCAGCCGCGGTCCAGCCGGGCATCGCGAAAACCGTCGGTGCCGGCCAGCAGCAGGGGGCGGTCCGTCGTGCGCCGTGCGACCGGCAGGAGTTCGCCGTCCATCCAGTCGAGGTATCCCTCCAGGTTGACCGCGGCAGCGATCCGCGGGTCCTCGTGGAGAGCCTGTGCGGCCGCGGTGCCGCCTGCCGAGTGCCCGTACACGCCGACCCGGTCGAGACCGAGGGCGTCGATGACGAAGCGGAGGTCGGCGACCCGAGTGTCGATCATGGTGCGGAAGGTGGCCGGGTCGGGCGGGCCGAGCAGCACGGTGGGCCGGACCCGTGCGCGGCCCGGACGGGCGTCGGGGAACTCGACCACGACGGCCTCCCCGGGGTGGTCGACAGTGACGACCGTCCAGCCGTACGAGGCGAGATCGACGGCGAGGGAGCTGCCCAGGGCACGCGGGTCGCCGCCGCCCGGGGAGTGGATCAGCACGGGCCGGCGGCCGGGCAGGGCAGGGGCGCCGGCTCTGGCATGGGTGAGGGTGGCGGCCCAGTCGACCCCGGCCGCAGGGAGCGGGTGGATCCAGGGCGCCACCTCGCCGAAGTGCGTGGCGGCCGCCGGGGTCATGTGCGGTGCACGAGGAAAGCGGCGGTGGCCGGGGGCGGCCGGACGCAGGACCGTGACCATGAGTTCACGGACGCCGATGGCGGGGGCCCACGGGTCGTTGCGGGAGGCGTCGACGAGGTGACGCACCGAGGCAGCCACGGGGTGCGGCCCGTGGGGCGCCGGAAGGCGGAGCGGCGGTGCTCCGGTGGTGTGCCCGGCGGCGAGGGCGGGAGAGGCCCCGGGCAGCAACGCGCCGGCCCCTACGAGGGCGCCGTGGAGCAGAGTACGGCGGCTGGGATCCGAGAAGAAGGTCATGCCCGGCATCCTGGCCGCGGCCCACGCACCCGCACGAAGGTTGAGGCTCACGCCGAAAGGCTGGCGCGAGACGGGCCCGGGGCACATGGTTGCGGGTTGCGGGTTGCAGGCCGCGTGGGTGCCGGAGGGCGCGGGTGCCGGGAGTGGGCGGGCGGGCGCAGCCGGGGAGGTGGGCAGGGTGACTGGTGCCGGGTGGCTGGCAGCGCGGGTGACTCGTGCGGGTGGGGGTGCGGGACAGTGGGGGAGGGCACGGCGGGCAGGCGTCCCGGGAACCCGGGCAGGAACGACGGCGAGGTTGTGCGTGATCCGGATCCACTTCAGCGCGGACGACTTCGCCCGCGTCCATTTCGCTCCGCGGCCCTCGCCCGTGCCCGAACTGCACGCGGCACTCCTGATGTGGGGCGTACCCGACGAAGGCGTGTTGTTCGGGCGTTGGCGGCACGGGCTGCTGCGGACCCTGCCGCGTGCCGTCGAGCCGCTCGCGGCTCTCGTGCCGGACGGGAATCCGCCCGCCTTCCTCGACGTACTCGGGGACACCCCGGCCGAAGGGTTCGCTCTGATCGGGGAGCACAGCCCGGAGTTCGTACGGGCGGAACTCGCGCGGACCTACGCCGGACGCGCCGCGCCGCCGTGGATCCGCGCCCTGCACGACGGGGACGCCGACGCCTGGCGGACCTTCGGACGGGCGCACCGGGCGGCGTACGAGACGGTGCTCGCCCCGGTGTGGAACCTCGTTCAGGACCTGCACCGGGCGGAGTTCACCCGCCACGCCCTGCTGCTCGCCGAACAGGGTCTCGGCGCCGCCCTGACTGCCTTGGTCCCCAACTCCCGCCTGTCAGACGGTGTTTGGGAGCTCCCCTGCCCCGGGTCGCCCCGCCGGCGGGACGTACTGCTCGACGGGCGGGGCCTGCTCCTGCTGCCGACCTTCCACTGGCGACGCGGCCCCCTCGTCCAGGACCCGCAGAGCCGAAGCGGCCACCAGGGCCGGCCGGGCTCCCAGGGCCGCTCCTGCTCCCGGGGCCGCCCCGTTTCCCTCGCGTATCCGGCGGGACATGGGCTGCCCCTGACCCCGGACGGAGCCGCGGGGGTGTCGGGCGAGCCGCTCGCAGGGATTCTCGGCCGCACCCGGCTCGCCCTGCTGCGCTCGCTCGACCAAGCTGCCACGACCACCGGCCTGGCCCGCCGCATCGGCGTCAGCAACGCCACCGCCTCGGCCCACGCCGCCGCTCTGCGCGCCGCCGGATTCGTCACCACTGTCCGCGCGGGGCGCTCGGTCCAGCACCACCGCACGCCGCTGGCGGACCTCCTGCTGACCGGCGGAGACGGCGACGGTCCTGGACGACGCGAGAGCGAGCGGTCCTGAGAGCCCGTGCAGGAGCCGCCCGCCTCCCACCCGCACCGCGACGTCCGAATTCCGCCGGTGCGCCGGCCACCCGCGCCCGAGACTGGGGCCATGCCGAACACCACGTACACCCCGCTGCCCATTTCCCCGGAAGCGCTCGACGAACTCCGCAGTGCCGACGACGCGGGCCACAGGCCGTCTCCCTTCACCGCACGCCGGGACGGTGCGCCCGTCGACTGCGTGGGCAGTCCGCTGCGCTGCTGTCTGCGCGCCGTCGAGGAGGGTGAGCGGGTGGCGCTCGTCTCCTATGCACCACTGCGCCGCTGGGCCCGCGCATCCGGCGCCGTGCCGGGTGCGTACGACGAGGTCGGCCCGGTGTTCGTCCACGCGGACGCGTGCGGCGGGCCGGACCCGACGGACGGGGCCTACCCCTTCGCACGGCCCGGAGCCCTGCGCACCCTCCGGCGCTACGACGCCGCGGGCCGCATCGCCGGCGGCCGCCTCTTCGAGATCCCGCAGAACGCCGCGGCCGGCTTCGACGGCGCCCTCGCCGAGGCCTTCGCCGAACCGGAGGTGGTGCTGGTGCACGTACGGGCGGTGGAGTACGGCTGCTTCCAGTTCGAAGTACGCCGGGGCCAGGGTCTGCTGTGAGGTGATCGGCCCGGTCACTGCCGGACGCACACCCGGCTCCGTCGTGCGTCGGCGCCGGCGAGGAGGGGGTGTGCTTGCCGGTCAAGATCATTCAGAATGAGTCGTATGACGATGTCCAGAGCACGTGCGCAGAGAGCCGTTGGCACCTCCCGGGCGCGGGAACAGGTCGAAGGACCCGTGCCCGCACCGGGACCCGGCGAGGGTCAGGTACGAGCATGCTGATCACTGTCGAGGACGTGGAAGCCGCAGCCGAGCGGATCGCCGGACACGTCCTGCGGACCCCGACCGTGCCGAGCCCCGGACTGTCCGACCTCCTGGGCGCGCAGGTCACCGCGAAACTCGAACTGCTGCAGCGCACCGGCTCTTTCAAGGCGCGCGGAGCGACGGCGAAGCTGCTCGCCCTCAGTGAGGCCGAACGCGCCGCAGGGGTGGTGGCGGTGAGCGGCGGCAATCACGCCATCGCGGTCGCCGTCATGGCCGGGGCGCTGGACATCAGGGCGACCGTCGTCATGCCACGGGCCGCCCCCGGCCGCGCCGTCGACATCGCGGAGGCCGCCGGGGCGAGCGTCGTCCTCGCCGACACCATGGACGGCGCGTTCGCCGTCGTGGACGAACTCCGGACGAAGGGGCTTGCCCTCGTCCACCCCTTCGACGACCCCGTGGTCATCGCTGCCCAGGGCACGGTCGGCCTGGAGCTGGCGGAGGACGCCGGCGAGCTCACCGACGTACTCGTCAGCATCGGAGGCGGGGGGCTGATCTCCGGGGTCGCCGCCGCGCTGCACGCGCGCCGTCCCGGAGTACGGGTCTGGGGCGTGGAGACCGAAGGCGCGCGCGCCATGTCGCAGGCCCTGGCCTCCGGCGGGCCGGTCCCCGTCGAGCTGTCGTCGATCGTCTCGACGCTGAGCGCCCCCAGTGCCTCACCGCTCACCTACGAGCACGTCTCGGCGCTGGTCACGGATGTCGTCACGGTGACCGACGCCGAGGCCGTGCAGGGCACCCTCGACCTGGCGGAACATGCCAAGGTGTGGGCCGAGCCCGCCGCCGGATGTCTGCTGCCCGCGGCACGCCGGGTGCTGGAACGCGTCGGGGAGGGGGCCAGGCTCGGACTGGTGGTCTGCGGCGGCAACGCGACGACCGCCGACGTGGCCGGCTGGGCCGAGCGCTTCGGACTGCGCTGACCGCCGTACGGGTGCCGGGCCGACGACCGCGCGACGCGTCACGGCCCTTGGCCCGGCCCCGTTGCCGGGCCGCCGCCCCCGGCCCCTGGCTTCGTGCCCCGCGGCGCCGCCCCCGCCCCCGGCCCCTGGCTTCGTGCCCCACGGCGCCGCCCCCCGCCCCCTGGCCTCTGGCTTCGTGCCCCGCGGCGCCAGCCCCCCCCGGCCCCGGCCCCGGCAACGCGGTCAGATGGTCCTCACCGTGCTCCGCCGCGCGCTCGCCGACGCCTTCACCGCAGGTCCCACGGGCCCACGAGGGTCAGAGCGAGCAGGGCCGAGGTGCACCGGCCTTCAGGCCTCTTCCGGGGGCCCGACGGGGTGAGCCGTGTCTCACCCGCGCGGCGCACCTTGTCTATGCAACAAGTTGCATAGCAGGATCGCGGTGTGGCACTCGAACACGCGATTCTCGTCTCCCTGCTGGAGCAGCCGGGCTCCGGTTATGAGCTGGCCCGGCGCTTCGAGCGGTCCATCGGCTATTTCTGGACCGCCACCCACCAGCAGATATACCGCGTGCTCAAACGGATGGAGAGCGAGGGCCTGCTCGACGTGCGGGACGTGGTGCAGCAGGGGCGGCCCGACAAACGGGAGTACTCCGTCGCCGTGCCGGGGCGGGCCGTGCTGTCCGAGTGGCTGCACCGGCCGAGCGAGCCAGAGAGCCTGCGGCACGACCTCGCCGTGAAGATCCGCGGTGCAGCCTTCGACGACCCCGCCGCCCTGCTCCGCGAGGTCGAGCGCCACCACCGGGCGCACCAGGACCGGCTGGCCCACTACCTCGCCGGGCAGGAGCGCGACTTCACAGGACCCGACGCCCCGGTGCCGCACGACGCCGGGCAGGAGCTCCAGCACGTGGTCCTGCGCGGCGGGATCGCGTACGAACGGATGACGATCGCCTGGCTCGACGACGTGCTGGCCACGGTACGGCGCCTGGCCGCGGCCGGCCCCCGCTGAACCCGCGCCCCGCACCGAGCCCGCTCCCCGCTGCACTCTCACGCCGCTGAACTTTCACCCCGCAGCACGCTCACCCCGCAACACCCTCACTCCGTAACACCCTCACCCCGCAACACCCTCACCCCGGAAATCCCTCACCCCCGGAAGGCGGACCTCCATGGCCGACTCGCTCCTCTTCAACCCGCGCACCTACGACCCGCAGGGCTTCGACGCGGAGACCCACCGGCTGCTGCGCGCCACCGTCGACTGGTTCGAGGCACGTGGCAAGCGACGGCTCATCGAGGACTACCGCACCCGTGCCTGGCTGGGGGACTTCCTCGCCTTCTCCGCCAAGGAGGGCCTGTTCGCGACGTTCCTGACGCCGGCCGCCGCCGCAGGCGACAGCACCGACAAGCGCTGGGACACCGCCCGCATCGCCGCCCTCAACGAGATCTTCGGCTTCTACGGGCTCGACTACTGGTACGCCTGGCAGGTCACCATCCTCGGGCTCGGCCCGGTCTGGCAGAGCGACAACGCCGCCGCGCGCGCCCGTGCCGCCGAACTCCTCGACCAGGGTGAGGTGTTCGCGTTCGGCCTCTCCGAGAAGGCGCACGGCGCCGACATCTACTCCACCGACATGCTCCTCACCCCCGAGGCCGACGGCGGCTTCCGCGCCACCGGCTCCAAGTACTACATCGGCAACGGCAACGCGGCCGGTCTGGTCTCCGTCTTCGGCCGCCGCACCGACATCGAGGGCCCCGACGGCTACGTCTTCTTCGCCGCCGACAGCCGCCACCCCGCATACCACCTCGTCAAGAACGTCGTCGACTCCTCCAAGTACGTCAGCGAGTTCCGCCTGGAGGACTATCCGGTCACCGCCGCCGACGTCCTGCACACCGGCCGAGCCGCCTTCGACGCCGCGCTCAACACCGTCAACGTCGGCAAGTTCAACCTCTGCACCGCCTCCATCGGCATCTGCGAGCACGCGATGTACGAGGCCGTCACGCACGCCACCCACCGCATCCTCTACGGGCGCCCCGTCACCGCCTTCCCGCACGTGCGCCGTGAGCTGACCGACGCGTACGTACGTCTCGTCGGCATGAAGCTCTTCAGCGACCGCGCCGTCGACTACTTCCGCACCGCGGGCCCGGACGACCGCCGCTACCTCCTCTTCAACCCGATGACGAAGATGAAGGTGACCACCGAGGGCGAGAAGGTCATCGACCTGATGTGGGACGTCATCGCCGCCAAGGGCTTCGAGAAGGACAACTACTTCGCCCAGGCGGCCATCGAGATCCGGGGACTGCCCAAGCTGGAGGGCACCGTCCACGTCAACCTCGCGCTGATCCTCAAGTTCATGGGCAACCACCTGCTCGCCCCCGCCCCGTACGAGCCCGTCCCGACCCGGCTGGACGCGGCCGACGACGACTTCCTCTTCCGCCAGGGCCCGGCGCGCGGTCTCGGCTCGGTCCGCTTCCACGACTGGCGGCCCGCCTACGACGCGTACGCCACCCTCCCCAACGTGGCCCTCCTGCGCGAACAGGCCGACGCGCTCTGCGAGTTCGTCACCACCGCCGCCCCCGACGAGGAGCAGAGCAAGGACCTCGACCTGCTCCTCGCCGTCGGGCAGCTCTTCGCGCTCGTCGTGCACGGCCAGCTCATCCTGGAGCAGGCCCGCCTGACCGGTCTCGACGCGGACGTCCTGGACGAGCTGTTCGCCGTGCTCGTACGGGACTTCTCCGCGCACGCGGTGGAACTGCACGGCAAGGACTCCGCCACCGAGCAGCAGCAGAGCTGGGCGCTGGGCGCCATCCGCCGCCCGGCGGTGGACGAGGCCCGCTCGGCCCGCGTCTGGGAGCGGGTCGAAGCGCTCTCCGGGTCGTACGAGATGGCCCCGTAACCGCGATTCGGGCGACCCGGGCTCCCCACGGGCCCGGCCCACGGCACCCCGGTCGCGGGGCGGACCTCCGCCTCGCGACCGGGGTTTTCAGCCTGGCTCCGGCAGGCGGGCCTCCGCCTCGCGACCGGGACTTTTCAGCCCGCCTCCGGCGTCCCCTCGGCAGCCGCCTCCGCGGCGATCCGGTCGAACTGGGCACCCATCGCCTCCGACAGCGCCTGGGCGGCGGTCAGCGGGCGGACCATGACCGTCAGGCTGTCGATCTTGCCGTTCTCGTCGAAGTGCAGGAAGTCGCAGCCCTCGATCTGCTTGCCCGCGACCTTCGCGGTGAAGACCAGGGCGTGGTCCCGGCCCTTTGCGTCGGCGATCTCACGGACGTACACGAAGTCCTCGAAGACCCGCATCACTCCGCGCAGGACCGCGGCAGTGATCGCCTTGCCCGGGTACGGCTTGAATGCGACGGGGCTGGTGAAGACGACATCGTCGGCGAGCAGTGCGGCGATCGCCGCCTCGTCGCGGTCCTCGACAGCCTTGCGGAAGGGATTCACTGCGCACTCCCGGATAGTCAATTAGTTGAGTAGGTGTGCCGGTGAGTATCGAGGGTCGGGGGAGGGTTGTCCAGGGGCTGTGCGCGCGGTGGGCAGGGCCGGGGCCGCCGCCGGGCCCGGCCTCCCCCGGTAGTCACCTTTTTGACTAGGGGGTCGAGTGCTAGCGTGCCCCCATGGCACTGCGCAACGCCGTGATGGCGGCCCTCCTCGAGGGCGAGGCATCGGGGTACGACCTCGCCAAGAGCTTCGACGCCTCGGTTGCCAACTTCTGGACGGCCACCCCGCAGCAGCTCTACCGCGAGCTGGAGCGCATGGAGGCCGACGGGCTGCTCGCCGCCCGGGTGGTGCGGCAGGAGCGGCGCCCGGACAAGCGGCTGTTCTCGCTGACCGACGCGGGTCTCGCGGCCGTGCACGCGTACACCGCCGAGCCGCCCGGCAGGCCGAGCACCATCCGCGACGAACTCCTGGTCAAGGTCCAGTCCGTGGACGCGGGCGACGCCCCCGCGGTGCGCGCGGCGATCGCCGAACGGATCGACTGGGCCAAGGCCAAACTCGCCCGCTACGAACGGCTGCGGGCCACCCTGCTGGACGGCCGCGACGAGGACCAGTACCTCGACGAGTCCGACCGCATCGGGCCCTACCTCACTCTTCAGCGCGGCATGGCATTCGAGCGGGAGAACATCCGCTGGGGCAGAACCGCCCTGCGCGTCCTCGACCGGCGCGCGGCGCTGCGCCGCTGACAGGGGCACATCGGCCACGATGGAGCGCATGGCAAAGAGCGCGCTGGTGGTCATCGACATGATCAACACCTACGAGCACGAGGACGCGGATCTGCTGCTTCCGTCGGCGGGCAAGGCCGTTCCCGCCATCGCACGGCTGCTGGAGCGGGCCAGAGCCACCGGCGGGGACGTCCCCGTCATCTATGTGAACGACAACTTCGGGCAGTGGCGCTCGCACCACGGAGAGATCCTCGAGACCGCGCTCGCCGGACCGCACGCCGCACTCGTCGAACCGCTGCGCCCGGACGACGAGTCCCTCTTCGTGGTCAAGGCCAGGCACTCGATCTTCTATGAGACCCCGCTGACCTATCTGCTCCGTCAGCTCGACGTCGACCGGGTAGTGCTGAGCGGTCAGGTCACCGAGCAGTGCGTGCTCTACTCAGCCCTGGACGCGCACATCCGGCATTTCCGGGTCGCGGTGCCCGAGGACGCCGTCGCGCACATCCACCAGGATCTCGCCGATGCGGCGCTGACCATGATGGAGCGCAACATGTCCGCCGAGATCGGCGAATCCGGCACGCTGCCCCTGTGAGCGCACCGGGCCGCGGGTCACCGGAAGCCGCGACGGCCGTACGCCACCGGGAGCCGCACTCCGCCCCCGGTGACGTACGAACCCCTCAGAACGCCCCGTAGTTCACCTGCCACGTCGGCAGCCCCATCCGGCGCCACAGCTGCACCACCCGGTCCCGGTCGTCCAGCGAGACACGGACGGCGAAGCGGTCGCGGACGTAGCTGTCGAACAGCTCGGCCTTGACGAGGTCGTCGCGCCTCTGGTCGCGCGAGGGGCGCATCCAGAGCTCGTCGTACGGCACCTCGTGGCGGGTGAGCCACTCCTCCGTCTGCTCCCGGAAGTCCTCGCTGCGGCCCGAGAGCAGGACCAGCACGTCGCCGTGCGTGCCCCGGAACGCGTGCAGGGCGTCGCGCACCGACGGGTTGAGCACGTCGGTGCCGCAGCGCGAGAAGTCGTACGGGCCCCGGTCACCGGTCAGCGCCAGCGTGCCGTCGATGTCGCACATCACCGCCGAGGGCAGCGCCGGGTCGGCGACGTAGGGCGTCACCTGCGGCTCGTCGTTGAGCCACTCGGCGGTCAGCCGCCAGCCGCCCCGCCGGGCCTTCGCGTGCTTGTCGGCGAGGATACGGATGATCTCCTCACCGACCGGCCGTTCCCGCGCCGCGTCCCGGCGCAGACACTCCTCCACGTCCACGTCGGTGAAGTCGTGCACCTCGAACACCGCCTGTCCCGCGACCGCCGCCTTGAGGCGCTTGGGGATGTGCGAGGTGAGGTGGGTGTTGTCGACGACCACGTCGAACCCGCCGTCCACGGCGGCCCGGACTGCCGCGTCCTGCACGGCCAGCACGGTCTGCTCGTGGGCGTACGAACGGGTGCGCTCCTCGCCCTCTGCCGCCGGGATGTCGAGCATCGCCCGCAGGTCGTCGAGGTTCACCCGGCGCATCCGCCCGCCGGACCCGGCCTGGAGCCGGCGGGCCGCGGTGGTCTTGCCGGACGCGGGCAGACCGGTCATCACGTGCACGGTGGGCAGGGGAGCGGGGCCGCCCCCGGCGTCAGTGCCGCTGTCGGTGTCAGTACGGGCATCTGTGGTGGTGTCGGATACAGACATGGTTCAGCTGTCCTCATTGGTCTTGAACGGGTCGGCGGCCACCGGCTTCAGCGACCGCCACACCAGAAGGTCGGTCGGCCGCCCTTCGAGCCGCAGGAACATCGCGGACCGCAGCTCCCGGTCCTGCCATCCCTGCACGGCCCTGGCGAACGCGGCCCGGTCGCCCGCGAGTGGGGCGATCGTCGCATACGCCGCGTCGATCGCCCGCTCCCGGTCCGCCGCGGCCTCCTCCAGGGCCGTCACCACGCCCCGTACCCACGCGTCGAACTCGTCCGGCACCTGTTCCAGCAGGTCGTCCAGCGGACGGCCGGTGGCGGCTTCGGTGGGGGAGCAGCCGACCGCCTGGGCGATCTGCTTGGCGGGCAGGCCGGCGTCGGCGAACCGCTGGATGCCGTACCGGGTCCAGATGTCCCGCTCGGTGACGCCGGTCAGCACCTTGTGCAGCCGTACGTACTCGGCGATCTTCGCCTTCGCCCGCACCCCGGAGGCGAACCGCAGCACGAAGCCCTCGGCGTCCGTGCCCGTCGCGGGCGCACCCCCGATCAAGGTGTTCGAGCCGGTCAGCGCGAGCAGTTCGTCCAGCGGCATGGCGGGCCACAGCCGCACCACGGACCCGATCGGAGCCCACGCCTGCGCCGCCGTCTCCAGCGGCACTTCCGCCCCGTCGGCCCCGAACGCGGCGAGCAGCACCAGGTCGCGCCGGTCGCCGTAGTCCACGACGATCCGGTTCTCCGGGTAGAGGATCTCCGCCAGGTACGTCGTCCCCGGAACCAGCGCGGTGGTGTCGCGGGCGTCCAGGTGCCGCTGCGCCCAGGTCGCCTGCTCGCTGGTGAAGGAGCCCTTCGACGCCGCGTGCCAGCGGCCCGCGTAGTGGAAGACGATGCCGAGGCTGCCGTCGACCTTGTCGTACACCTCGAACGGCTCGTTGGGCAGCGCGGGCGCGTAGGGGCGGCCCGTGGCGTGCTCGGCCACGTTGAAGAACTTCGGCAGCGGCAGCGCCACCACGTCCCCGCGCTCGTCGTCGACCACCAGCCCCCGGCACCGCAGGGTCACTTCCGACCACGCCTGCTCGAACTGGCAGGAGCGGGAGTACGCGTAGAGCGACAGCGGCAGCGTGGGATGCGTCCTGCGCGTGAGGTGACCGGTTTCGACCGCCTTCGTGAGGTCGGCGGGAGAGAAGAGGGTGTCGAGGGCAATGCGGGGCGGGTTCATGGGTTTACTCCTGGTTTCAGTACCTCCATTCTTGTCGGGAACGGGAGTTCGGGACAGCGAATTTGTGCGCAGGGGCGGCCTGGTGCCTTCAATGCCCGGGCAGTACGCAGACGGTGTCCAGCCCGAGCACCCGGTTGAGCCTGCCGAACGCCAGCCACGACCCCAGACACATGGTCAGTTCGACCACTTCCGCCTGCTTGTAGGCGTGGTGCATCCGCGTCCAGAACTCCTCGTCGATGTGGTGGTGGTCGAGCGCGAACCGCTCCGCGTACTCCGCCGCCAGCCGGGTGCGTACGTCGAAGGCCTCCGTCGTGCGCCACTGGGCCACCGCGTCGGCGAAGCCGTCCTCGACCTTCTCGCCGTCCCTGTCGGTGCGCCAGTCCAGGCAGAACTGGCACCCGTTGATCTGCGCGATCCGCAGCCTGGCCGCCTCGAACTCGCGCAGTCCCAGGGTGGTGTGTGCGTACACGGCGAGCGAGAGATCGGCGGCGGCGGGGCCGATGCCGGGCACCAACTCGCCCCACACGTAGCCCAGCGGCTCCTTGCCCTCGGGAATGTCGATGTGCATCACGCGCCTCCGCCTTCTCCTGAGCGGACCCCGCGGCCCGCGCCCAGCCTGCCGAAAGCCGGCCGCACGGGCACGTCCAGTGCGTCGTACAACCCGGGCTTCGCCTCCACCAGCCAGTCGATCGCGTTGACCAGCCGGCCGACGGCGACCGCGTTGCCGCCCGCCGAACGGTTCTCGTCCTCGTCGTCGGCGGTGAGCGTGAGCTCGATCCGCGGCCGCCCCTCGACGATCACCCGGTGCGCCCCCGCGCCGTCCGGCGGCTGCGGCCAGTCCGGTGCGCAGGACGGATGGATGCGGGTGACGTGCTCGATCACCAGGCGCGGCACGCCCCCGACGATCCCCTGCACCTCGAAGCGGACCGCGCCCTGCGTGCCCGCCTCGAACTCGCCCATGGTGCGGGTGCGCACCGTGCTCTCCAGCGGGCGGCGCTGAAGCGTCTCGCGGATCTCGTCCAGCTCCACCCCCAGCGCCCGCGCCATCAGCCGCAGCTGACCGCCCCACACCATCGTCGGGACGGACTCGGCGAGCATCAGGGGCTGGTACTCCAAGGGGTGCCCCATGCCGATGAGATGGCGCACCGAGTCCTGCTGGTCGTACGTCGAGTAGTCGAAGACCTCCTGGCAGCGGATCGCGTCGACCACGCTGCCGAGCCCGCTGAGCAGCAGGGGCAGCGCGTCGTTGCCCCAGCCGGGGTCGATGCCGGACACGAAGAGCGCACCGCCGCCCTCGGTGGCCGCCGCCACCAGTGGTTCGCGCAGCTCGGGCGGGGCGCCGCGCCGGTCGTAGAGGGCGTACAGCGCGGGGGTGACCACCACCGCCCCCGCCCGCAGTGCCCGCGCGACATCGGCGAGTGCCTCGTCGGGCCGGGTGTCCCCGGAAGCGGCGTACACCACCGCGCGCGGCCCGGCGCCGAGCACCGCGTCGATGTCGTCGGTGGCGCTCACCCCCAGTTCGCCTTCGAGCCCGGCGAGTGCGGCGGCGTCACGGCCCACCTTGGCGGGACTGTGCACCAGTACGGACGTCAGATCGAGCTCCGGATGGGAGTCGACGGCACGGATCGCCGCGCGTCCCACATTGCCTGTTCCCCAGACAACCGTGGAAATCATGCGGCGGAGGGTAGCGCGCAGGGTGTGCGTTTCCCAGAGCGGTGACGTCATGTGCGGAGCCCGTTCACGGGCGGGGTGTAAGCCTGAGGTACATGGTGAGGGTTGTTCCCGTGGTGCGCCCGAGGCAGGCTCCGGTGCATGGAATTCTTCGTCCATCACCGCGACCGTCCCGGCTCCCTCCCGCTGCGCGGCGACCTGCTGGAAGCGCACTGGTCCTACATGGACCGCTACGCGAAGGAGCTGATCGCGCGCGGCCCCACCTTCGCGGCCGACGGCGAGACGCCCTCCGGAAGCGTGCACATCGTCGACCTCCCGGACCCCGCGGCCGCCCGTGCGTTCGCCTTCGACGAGCCCAACCACCAGGCGGGCGTGTACCGGGACGTCCTGGTGCGCCGCTGGCGCAACCTGCTGGGGCGCACCATGTGGGAGTTCCCCGGCGGCGCGTCCGGCGGCAACCGCTATCTGGTGCTCGGCCTCGGCCCGGGCGAGGTCACCGATGACGGCATACCCGACGGCGTACGGGACGACCTGATCGCGTACGGGCCGCTGCTCTCCGACGACGGTGCCACCTGGCTCGGCACGGCGGCGCTGGTCCGGGCCACGGATCCGGCAGCCGCGCGCGCCGTCCTCACCCCGCACGGGTACGACGCCATCGAGGTGCACGACTGGGAGTTCGGCGGACGCAGGAGTTGACGGTGGAGCCGACGGCGGCGCCCCCGTGC
>NZ_JBHXRV010000011.1:0-2107 GCF_042716745.1 Streptomyces sp. NPDC058663 | reverse complement strand
GTGTGGGGGGTCGCGTGTTTTTGTGGGGGGCGCGGCGGGGGGCGCCCCGGGGGGCCCCGCGCGCCGCCGGGGGGCGCCGGGCCGGGGCCCGCGAGGCGATGATGGGTCCTTACACAGATCCACATCCCAGGAGGACCCCCGGTGGCGAGCAGGATTCATCAGCCGATGGAGAGCGACGAATTCGACTTCATCCTGGCCAGGGCGGAAGGGCCGGTGCTCGCCTACTTCTTCGGGACCTGGCCGAAAGCGGTCGAGGTGTGCAAGCGGATGGACGCGGTCGTCGCGGAGATCGCCGAGGAGTACGAAGGACGGCTGACCGTCGTACGGGCCGACATGGCCCGCTGTCCGGCGCCGGTGCGGCGGTACGGGGTCGCCGCCGCACCCACCTTCGTGCTGGTCCGGGACGGCGAGTGCGTGGCGCTGGAGAGCGGGGCGCTGGACCGGGACGGGTTCGGGGCCTTCCTGGAGGCGCACCTCTGAGCGGGCCCACCCGCGGGTGCCGGGATCCCTACGTGTCCTCGTAGCGGGCGGCCAGCGCGGTGGCGCGGTGGCGCAGGGACGTGCGCAGGGAGCGCGGGGCCAGTGCCTCGGCGTCCATGCCGAGCTGCCACAGGGCCCATTCGGCGTGCCGGGCGTCCTGAAACGTCACCTCCAGCCGCAGCATGCCGTCCGCGTCGGGCTCCTCCGCGCGGACGGCGAGGACGGTGTCCAGCAGTTCCTCGCGCCGCACCGGGTCCACCCGCAGCAGCACGGTGAGGTGGTCGCTCCCGGACAGGAACCGGGCGGAGCGCTCCCGCCAGACGCGGTCCAGATCGACGTGGTCCGGCCGCTGCGCGGGCTCGGGGAGTTCCTCGGCGGCCAGTACCCGCGACAGCCGGTAGGTGCGGTCCGCACCGGATCTGGTGGCCAGCAGATAGCTCCGGTCGCGTGCGGTGACCAGGCCGATCGGATCCACCGTCCGCCATTGCGGCCCCTGGCCGGTGGCCGCGTAGTGGATGCGCAGCCTGTGGCCGGCGAGCACCGCGCGCCGCACCTCGATCATCGTGGCGCCGGGTACGTCGTCGGTGACCAGACGGCGCGAGAGCAGGTCGGACTCCGGGTCGACCAGGAACCGCCGGGCCGCGTCGCTCGCGGTGCTCCGATGGCTCTCGGGCAGCGCGTCGACCACTTTCCGCATGGCCGAAGCCAGTGCCGAACCGAGGCCGAACGCCTGCTCGCCGCGGACCGGTCCGGCGGTCAGCAGGGCGAGCGCCTCGTCGTGGTTCAGGCCGGTGAGCTCGGTGCGGAAACCGGGGGCAAGCTCGAAACCGCCGTACCGGCCCCGTTCCGCGTAGACCGGGACGCCGGCAGCGGACAGCGCCTCGATGTCGCGCAGCACCGTGCGGGTGGACACCTCCAGCTCACGGGCGAGCATGTCCGCGGTCAGCCGGCCGCGCCGGCGCAGCAGCAGAACCAGGGAGACCAACCGGTCGGCGCGCATGCCGGAACGTTATCGGAATACCTGACGGAGGGTGTCATGAATCGTTGCGAGGCTCCTCAACACGACGCCGCACGCACCGAGCGCGCGCCGCGCACGATCCGGAACTCGAACCGAACGGAGCCGACATGGCCCTGCAACGCACCGCCGTCAACCCGGTCAACTGGTCGCTGGACCTGGGATTCCACCAGGGCGAGCTCGTCTCCGGGCAGACCCGCACCCTGTACCTCTCGGGGCAGACCGCGATGAACGCCGACGGCAAACCCCAGCACGAAGGGGACATGGCGGCTCAACTGGCGCTGAGCGCCGACAACGTGGAGGCCGTGCTCGCCGAGGCGGGCATGTCCCTGGCGAACCTCGTCCGGCTGAACGTCTATACGACCGACATCGACCTGCTCTTCCCGCACTACGGCGTGCTGGCCGCCCGGCTGGGCGCGGCCGGGGTGGCACCGGCCACCACGATGCTCGAGGTGAAGCGGCTGGCGGTCCCCGGCCAACTGGTCGAGCTGGAGGGAACCGCCGTCGCCTGAGAGCGGAGGACCTGAGAGCGGAGGACCTGAGAGCGGAGGAGCCGCGAAAGCCGATGAGCCGCCGCCCGGCCCGCCCCGGTCGCGCCACGGAGAGCTGGGC
>NZ_JBHXRV010000010.1:58138-188803 GCF_042716745.1 Streptomyces sp. NPDC058663 | reverse complement strand
GGGCGGGCGGGGCCCAAGGGGGCGGCTCCGCCGGGGGCCGCCCCCTTGCCCACCCGTTCCGCCCCCGGGGGGCGGCCCCGCTGCCCAAGGGGGCTGGGGGGCTGGGGGGAGGGGGGCTGGGGGGTAGGGGGCTGGGGGGTAGGGGGCTGGGGGCGGCAGGGGTCAGTTCTTTGACCTTTCCTTCCACTCCGCTTGGGCTTCGTTCAGTTGCTTGGCGAGGGTGTCGAGGAAGGATTTGGGGGTCATCGAGCCCAGGAGGACCTTTTGGAAGTTGGGTTCGTTGTCGGCTTTGCTGATCTTGTTCCAGTCGGGGAGGTAGTACGGGAGCTGGACCAGCTTGGTGGAGCCGTCGGTGAGGGTCTTGGCGCCGAGGCGGGTCGGTTCGGAGGCGTTGACCCAGGGGTCCTTGGCGGCGTCGGTGTTCGCGGGCATGGCGCCGGCCGACTCGTTCCACATGCTGTTGGACTCGTGGGAGGCGGCGAACTCGATGAACTTCCAGGCGGCCGCCTTGTTCTTGCCGCCCTTGAAGAGGCCGAGGCCGTCGACCGGGTTGGAGACCTGGACCCGGACCCCGTTGTCACCGATCGGCCCCGGGATGCCCGCGAACTTCTCCTCGCCGAGTGCCTTCACGTGGTCGGTGTAGGAGCCGAGGTTGTGGCTCAGCATGCCTATGGTGCCGGTGTCCCACTGGGAGACCATCTTCTTGAAGTCGTTGTTGACGTCGGCCGCGGGGGTCGTCCGCTTGTAGAGGCCGACGTACTTCTCCAGGGCGGCGACGTTCTTCGGATCGTTGACCGTGGTCCTGTCGCCGTTCCAGAAGTCGGTGATGCCGGACTGGCCGTACGCCGCGTCCAGTGCCTGCGCGATGGAGCCCGCGCCGCCCCGGATCGTGTAGCCGAACTTGTTGTTCTTGACGTCGGTCAGCTTCTCGGCGGCCGTGTAGAAGGCCTTCCATGTGGTCGGGGCCTCCAGACCGGCCGCCTTGAACAGGTCGGTGCGGTAGTAGAGGGTGCCGTTGCTCGCGGAGGTCGGGACGGAGTACATCTCGTCGCCGCGGCCGCCCGCCGTCTTGACCGAGTCGACCATGACGGGGACGAGTTTCCCGTTGAGGGAGGGGGAGTTCTTGATGCGCTCGCCGACCGGGTCCAGTGCTTCCTGGGCAACCATGTTGGCGAGGTAGGCGGCGCCCACGCCCCCCACGTCGGGAAGGCCCCCGCCCGCGATGGCGGTGTCGTACTTCGACTGGACGTCCTCGCTCGGTACCGGGACGTACTTCACCTTGATGTCCGGGTTCTTCGCCTCGAACGCCTTGATGATCTCCTGCCAGACGGCTGTGCGGACACCGCCGTTGTTGTCCCAGAAGGTGATCTCGCCCTTGCCCGGGCCCTCTTCGCCGCTGCCGGTGGTACCGCCGTCGCCGCAGGCGGTGGCGGTCAGGGCGAGGAGTACGGCCAGGGACACGGCGGCGGTCGAACGAGCGGCGTTTCTGTGCGTGTTGGCGCTTCTCATGGTGTTCTCTTCCTCTGTGGAGTCGGTTCCTCTGTGGAGTCGGTGGTGTGTCCTCAGGCCGGGCGCGCCGCGGAGGTCCTGTGCGGGGCCCAGCCGTCCGTACCGGCGAGGTAGTCGCCGACCTCGTGGCGGGCGGCGTCGGCCGCGGACATCTGCGGGCGGTCGGGGGTCTCGGCGGCTCCGGGCCCGTACGTCCGGTACTCGGCGAAGCGCGCGTCCTTCCAGGAGAAGCCGCCCATGTCCGTCCACGGGGCCGCCTTGATCGCAGCGGGGAGTTCGGTGTCGCGGATCAGCACCTGGCCGACCGCCTGCGGTTCGCCGCCCGGGTGCCAGGGCCGGCCGAGGTGGAAGGACTGCGCCGGGGCGTCGCTGACGATGCGGCTGCGGTGGATCAGGAAGCCGTACGGGTTGCCCGACCAGGTCGAAGGGGCGGTGATGTAGCCGTTGTTGGTGGTGGATCCGCGGCTGAGTGCCTTGATGAGCGAGCGGTCGACGACGGTGGTGGCCCGGCCGTAGAGGAAGTCGACGTCGCCCTCGATGTACGAGTCGCGGATGTAGACGCGGCTGATGACGTTCAGCTGGGGGCTGTCGGTCATCAGGGTGTCCTGGTTGCCCTTGAAGGCGGTGTCCGTGAGGGTGATGCGGTCGCCGGTCGTCTTCATGGCGAGGGCCTGCTCGCCCTTCAGCTCGACCGCGGCCTCGTCGAAGTCGTTGACGAAGGTGAGGTTGCGGGCGGTGACGTCGGACGCGGCGATGAGGACGGTGGCGCTGCCGCTCGAACCGCCGTACTCCGCCGGGGTGTTGTGCACGATCACGGTCTTCGTGCGGTCGCGGCCCGTGCCGAGGAAGGACAGGCGCGGCTTGTCCGCCGGGACGCGGACCTTCTCGCGGTACGTTCCCGGGGCGATCCGCAGGGTGACGCGCCCGTCGTTACCGGCCGGGACGGCGTCCACGGCGGCCTGCACGGTCGGGTATGCGGCCGGGACGTGCAGCACGGTGTCGGCGCCGATCGAGCGCTGCGGGCCCGAGAAGCGGGTGACCAGCGCGGGGACGGCGGCGGCCGGGTCGAGGCGGTAGGGGTAGAAGGACCTCGGGTCGAAAGCCCTGCCCCAGGCGTCGTGGCGCCCGGTGGTGTTCTTCAGGATCGAGCCGCGCTGCACCAGCTCGGCGGTGGCATCCGCCTGGTAGGGGTGCTGGACGTCCCGGTAGTAGCTGTTCTCGATGACCATTCTGGTCCTGCCGCGCGCCCAGTTGCCGTAGCTCCAGACCGGGTCGCCGTCGGCCACCTGGGCGGAGAGGTAGTTGTTGTAGAGGTGCGCGTACTGGCAGTTGTCGGCGGAGGGGTTGCGCTGCTTCGTGCCGCTGAACCAGTTGTGGTCGATGGTGACCTTGGTGACGACGTTGGGGGTCCAGCCGATGCCGAACGCCTTGTTGTGGTCGTCGAACCTGTTGTACGAGACGGTGATGTAGTCGCTGTCCTTGCGCAGGTCGACCAGGCCGTCACCCATGTGCGTGAAGCGGTTGTGGTCGATCCAGACGTGGTGGACGGAGTCCAGCTGGATGCCGTCGAAGTCGTTCGTCTTGCCGTCCCAGTCACCCTCGACGTAAGCGTCGCGGATGGTCAGGTTACGGATGATGACGTTGTGCGTGCCGGGCTTCAACTGAAGCCCGCCTTCGACCAGTTCGCCGCTCGTACCGACTCCGACGAGGGTCTTGTTCGACGCCACGACGGTCTCCGCGCCGAAGGTCTCGGAGCGGATCGCGGTGGCGATGCGGATGATGTACGGCTCGACGGCGCCCGCGTACTTCGCCAGCTCGGCCCGGGTGCGGACGGTGACGACCTTGCCGCCCTGCCCGCCGGTGGTGCCGCCCGCGAGGGAGGCGAAACCGTGGGCGGCGTCGGACCAGGCGGAGTTTTTCGCGGCCGCGACCGTGCCTGCGGCCTCGGGTGTCGCCACGGGTGCCGCTTCGGCCTCCGCCGCGCCGGGCCCGCCGACCAGAAGGGTGACGGCCGCCGTGAACGCGGTCGCTGCGGCCAGCACTCTCGGCAGCAAGCGCTTACTCGTACGGTATGACATTGCGGCTCCCAACTTTTCAACCGGACAGGTGAGTTGGTTCAGTCGGTACGTGGGGTGATGCGGAAGTCCGTGAACGTCGCCGTGCCCCGCTCCGGCGTCCCTGCCGGTGCGAGCGCGAACAGTCCCAGCAGTGCGCCGACCCACCGCCACGGCTGGGCGGCGAAGACCGGACCCGAGGCCCGCCACCCCGCCCCGGTGTCGGCGTGGAAGCGGCAGCGCGCGCCCGTCGCCACGTCGATGCGCAACCGGACCCGCCCGGTGGGGGCGGGGCGCGGGTGCGCGGCATCGCGCTCGTACTCCGCGACGCTCTCCGCGAAGCGGTGGACGAGGCGGACCGAGCCGTCCTCCCCGCGCTCCAGGCCGATCCAGGAGAACGCGTCCCCGAGGACCGCGAACCCCGCCCGGGCGCCCGGTTCGGTGGCCTCCAGCGCGAGGGTCACCTCGGCCGTGAACGTCTCGTCCGGCAGCCGCTGGGTGAGGACGTGCGGCAGGAGACGCAGGTCGCCGGCGTCGGGTGTGGGTACGCAG
This sequence comes from Streptomyces sp. NPDC058663, assembly GCF_042716745.1. Classification (NCBI taxonomy): domain Bacteria; kingdom Bacillati; phylum Actinomycetota; class Actinomycetes; order Kitasatosporales; family Streptomycetaceae; genus Streptomyces; species Streptomyces sp. NPDC058663. The sequence continues at coordinate 184,688 of NZ_JBHXRV010000010.1, read as the reverse complement.
GCCAGGAGCAGCCCGTCGCCGCCGTGGGGGTGCGTCCACCCGGGCGCCGGGTTCGCCGTCCAGGACCACTGCGGTCCGTACCGCCCGCCGGGGAAGGTGTCGCCGGTGGCCGGCGAGGTGGCGGGCTGCGGCGGGAGGGCCGGCTTGCGGTGCACGCGTACGGGCTCACCTGCGGCACCGAACTCCGGCCAGCCGTCGTCGCCCGCACCCGACGCGCACGGAGCACCGGGCGCGGGCAGCCCAGCCGACGCGTCCCCCGCCGGTGTCACCTCCCCCGCCGGTGCCACCTCCCCCGTCCCCCACCGCACCGGCTGGAGGTGGACGACCCGCCCGTAGGCGCCCCGCGACTGGAAGTGCAGGAACCAGTCCTCACCCGCCGGGGTGCGGACCCAGCCGCCCTGGTGGGGGCCGTTGATGTCGGTGGTGCCTTGCGCGAGGACGATCCGTTCCTCGTACGGGCCGAAGAAGTCGCTGGAGCGGAAAGCGCCCTGCCAGCCGGTATCCACTCCCCCGGCCGGGGCGAGGATCCAGTACCAGCCGTCGCGGCGGTACAGCTTCGGCCCTTCCAGGGTGAACCAGCCGGGTATCCGGTCCCCGTCCACGATCACCGTGCCCTCGTCGAGCAGGGTGCGGCCGTCGGGGCTCATGCGGTGGCCGGTGAGCCGGTTCTTCACCCCGGAGCGGGATTTGGCCCAGGCGTGCACGAGGTACGCCTCCCCCGTCTCCTCGTCCCAGAGGGGGCAGGCGTCGATCAGGCCCTTGCCCGCCTTGAGGAGGTACGGCGGCGTCCAGGGGCCGTTGATGGAGGGCGAGTTGATCTGCTGGATGCCGTGGTCGGGGTCGCCCCAGAAGATCCAGAACCGGCCGCCCGCGTACCGCAGAGAGGGGGCCCACACGCCCCGGTCGTGGCGGGGTGCGGTGAAGTCCCCGGCCGGTTCGAGTCGGTCGAGGGCGTGTCCGAGCAGGGTCCAGTTGACCAGGTCGCGGGAGTGCAGGAGGGGCAGTCCCGGGGCTCGGCCGAAGCTGGAGGCGGTGAGGTAGAAGTCGTCACCGACGGCGATCACGTCGGGGTCGGAGTAGTCGGCGTGGAGCACCGGGTTGCGGTAGGTGCCGTCGCCGAGGTCTCCGTACCGTACGCGGGGTGTCGCGGTCATGCGTCGTACTCCTCGGGGTTCGGGTACGTACGGGTGCTTGGGCGGCGGGTGCGTGGGCGGCGCGTGCGGGTGCACGGACCGCGAGTGCGGGTGCGTGCGGGTTCGCGGACGGCGCGTGCGAGCACGCGAGCGGCGAAGGCGGGTGCGTGGGCGGGTCATGGCGTCAACCCTTGACCGCGCCCGCGCTGAAGCCCGTGATCAGCCACTTCTGGATGAACGCGAAGACGATGACCACCGGGACGGCGGCCACCACCCCGCCCGCCGCGAGCGCGCCCAGGTCGACGCTGTCCGCGCCCATCAGGGTGTTGAGCCCGACCGGGATCGTCTGCTTGTCCTGTTCGCTGAGGAACATCAGCGCGAAGAGGAAGTGGTTCCAGCTGTGCACGAAGGCGAAGGAACCGACCGCGATCAGGCCGGGCCGCAGCAGCGGCAGCACCACCGCGCAGAACGCCCGGAAGCGCGAGCAGCCGTCGACCCAGGCGGCCTCCTCCAGGCTGACCGGGACGTTCTTGATGAAGCCGCTGATCAGGATGATGGAGAGGGGGAGCTGGAAGACGGTCTCGGCGATGATCACGCTGCCCAGCGAGTTGATCATCTGGAGGTTGCGGAAGATCTCGAAGAGCGGGACGAGCATCAGGGCGCCGGGGATGAACTGGGAGCACAGCAGCGCCAGCATGAAGACGCCCTTGATCCGGAAGTTGAACCGGGCCAGCGCGTAACCGCCGGCGAGGGCGACGAGCGTGGTGGTGACCAGGGTGGCCAGCCCGACGACCATGCTGTTCTGGAAGAACATCCCGAAGCTGCGCTCGGTCCACACCTTCTCGAAGTGCTCGAAGGTGACCGGCCACGGCACGAGCGAGGTCGAGCCGGCCGGGCGGACCGCGAAGAGCAGCATCCAGTAGAAGGGGACCAGGGTGAACAGGAGGTACAGCCCGAGCGGCAGGTAGATCTGCCAGCGGGGCACGTCGTCGAAGGCGCGCTCGCGCTTCGGGGTGCGCGGCGCCCGGGGCGGTACGGGGCTGCCGGTGGTCCGTGGCGGGGTGCGGGTTTCCGTGAGTGCGGCACTCATGTGCGGTCGCCTCCGAACTTGCTCAGGCGCAGATAGACGATCGAGCAGAAGAGGAGGATCACGAACGCGACGGTGGTCAGCGCGGACGCGTAGCCGAAGTCGTGGCCCTCGATGCCGGTGTTGGCGATCATCAGCGGAAGGGTGGTGGTCGTACCGGCCGGGCCGCCGCCGGTGAGCGTGTACAGCAGATCGACGTTGTTGAACTCCCAGACCGCGCGCAGCAGCGTGGACAGGATGATGGCGTCCTTGAGGTGCGGCAGTGTGATGTGCACGAACTGGCGCAACCGGCCGGCGCCGTCGACCGAGGCCGCCTCGTACAGGTCCTTCGGGATGGACTGGAGGTCGGCGAGGATGAGGATCGCGAAGAAGGGGACGCCGCGCCAGAGTTCGGCGAGGACGGCCGCCCAGAAGACGGTGCCGGTGTCGGAGAGGACCGAGGTGCCGTACGAGCCGATGCCGAGGTCGGCGAGATAGCGGCTCATCCCGGTGGACGGGTTGTAGAGCAGCATCCAGATCGTGGTGGTCAGGACGCCGGAGACGGCCCACGGCGAGAAGACCAGGGCGCGGGCGACGGCGCGGCCGACGAAGGTCTGGTTGACCAGGAGCGCCAGGACCAGGCCGAGGGCGAGCTGGAGGCTGACCTGTACGATGACCCATTTGGCGCTGAAGCCGAGGGTGGACCAGAACAGGGGGTCCTCGGTGAAGAGGCGGGTGAAGTTCTCGAAGCCCGCGAAGCCGTTCTTCCAGGGTTTGGTGACGTTGTAGTCCTGGAGGCTGTAGTAGAAGACGCTCAGCACCGGGTACGCGATGAAGCCCAGCATCAGCAGGCCGGCGGGCGCGATCAGCAGGTACGGCAGTCGGCGCGGGGTGGAGCCGGTACGGCGGGGCGGGCGGCGGCCGGGGGGCGGGGCGGCCGGCGGCGGCTTGGCCACGGCGGTGGCTTGGGCCATGACGGGTCTCCGATCGGGGAAGTTCTGGGGGGCGGGGCGGGCGTGCGGGTGTACGGGCAGGAGAGATCACGAACGCTGTTCGAAATGCCGGACACATGAGTCCGGTGAAGTCCGGCGAGGAGGAGCGGAAGGGACGGGAGGGCCGTCTCAGCCCGCGTAGGGCTCCGGTACGTCGCCCTCGGCTGCCAGGAAGGCGAAGTCGCAGCCGGTGTCGGCCTGGGTGATCTGTTCCTGGTACAGCGCGCCGTAGCCACGCCCGTATCGCTGCGGCGGGGCGGTCCACTCGGCCCGACGTTTCGCCAACTCCTCGTCTGATACGCCGAGTTGAAGGGAGCGTGCCTCGACGTCCAGGGTGATCGGGTCGCCGGTGCGCACCAGGGCGAGCGGCCCGCCGACGTAGGACTCCGGGGCGATGTGCAGCACGCACGCGCCGTAGCTCGTACCGCTCATCCTGGCGTCCGAGATCCGTACCATGTCGCGCACTCCCTCCTTCAGGAGGTACGCGGGGATCGGCAGCATCCCGTACTCCGGCATGCCGGGCCCGCCCTTGGGTCCGGCGTTGCGCAGCACCAGGACATGGTCGGCGGTGATACCGAGGGCCGGGTCGTCGATCGTGCGTTGCAGGGTGCGGTAGTCGTCGAAGACGACGGCGGGTCCTGTGTGCTTGAGCAGGCGGGGCTCGGCCGCGATGTGCTTGATGACCGCGCCGTCGGGGCAGAGGTTGCCGCGCAGGACGGCCACTCCGCCCTCGGTGGCGAGGGGGTTCGTGCGCGGGCGGATCACGTCGTCGTTGTGGACGCGTACGCCGTCGAGCTGGGCGCGCAGGGTGGGGTGGGCGACGGTCGGCCGGTCGAGGTGGAGCACGTCGGTGAGCCGGGACAGGAAACCGGGGAGGCCGCCCGCGAAGTGGAAGTCCTCCATGAGGTACCGGCCGCCGGGGCGGAGGTTCGCGAGGACGGGGACCGTGCGGGCGATCCGGTCGAAGTCGTCCAGTGTCAGGGCGACCCGGGAGCGTCCTGCCATCGCGATGAGGTGGATGACGGCGTTGGTGGACCCGCCGAGTGCGAGCACGGCCGCGACGGCGTCCTCGTACGCCTCCCTCGTCAGGAGGGAGGAGAGCCGCAGGTCCCGGTGGACGAGGTCGACGATCCGCAGCCCCGACGCAGCGGCCATCCGGTCGTGGCCGGAGTCGACGGCGGGGATCGAGGAGGCGCCGGGCAAAGTGACGCCCAGGGTCTCGGCGGCGGCGGTGAGCGTGGACGCCGTGCCCATGGTCATGCAGTGGCCGGGGGAACGCGCCAACCCGCTTTCCAGTTCGGCCAGTTCGCAGTCGCCGATGGTCCCGGCGCGCTTCTCGTCCCAGTACTTCCACATGTCGGTGCCCGAGCCGAGCACCTCGTTCCGCCAGTGCCCCGGAAGCATCGGGCCCGCCGGGACGAACACGGTCGGCAGGTCGACCGAGGCCGCCCCCATCAGCAGGGCGGGCGTCGACTTGTCGCAGCCGCCGAGCAGGACCGCACCGTCGACGGGGTACGAGCGCAGCAGCTCCTCCGTCTCCATGGCGAGGAGGTTGCGGTAGAGCATGGGGGTCGGCTTCTGGAAGGTCTCGGAGAGGGTGGCGACGGGGAATTCGAGGGGGAAGCCGCCCGCCTGCCACACTCCGCGCTTGACCGCCTGGGCGCGGTCGCGGAGGTGGACGTGGCAGGGGTTGATGTCCGACCAGGTGTTGAGGACGGCGATGACGGGCTTGCCGAGGTGCTCCTCGGGGAGGTAACCGAGCTGGCGGGTGCGGGCGCGGTGGCTGAACGAGCGCAGTCCTTCGGCTCCGTACCACCGGTGGCTGCGGAGGGTTTCGGGGTCGCGGGCCGGAAGCTCTCCGGTGCCGTACCGCTGGTGGCTGCGGAGGGTTTCCGGGTTACGGGCCGGCGTGCCCGAAGCGCTCTGCCCCTGCGGCTGGTTCATATGTCCCACCCCTCGATGGCGGCCGCGACCTCGACGCGCAGGGAGTCGGGCAGCACCTTGCTCGGGGGGCGGACGTCGTTGCGGCACAGGCCCAGGACGGCGAGGGCTTCCTTGACGACGGTGACGTTGTTGGCGGACTGGTCGGCGGCGCGCAGCTCCTCGAAGGGGCGGACGCGCTCCCAGATCTTCTGCGCGGACTGGTAGTCGCCGGCCCGTAGCGCGTCGCGCAGGGCGAGCGAGACTGCGGGGGCGACGTTGACCAGGCCCGAGGTGAAACCGGTGGCGCCCAGGGCCCAGTACGGGGCCGCGTACAGCTCGGCGAGACCGGCCACCCACACGAAGCGGTCGAGTCCCGCGTCCCTGGCCACCGCCGCGAAACGGGCCGCGTCCGGGACCGCGTACTTCACGCCGATCACATTGGGGCACAGCTCGCCGAGGCGGGCGATGGTCCGCCCTTCGAGGAGCGGATTGCGGAGGTAGGGCACGACGCCCAACTCGGGCACGGCGTCGGCGATTTCGCGGTGGTAGTCGACCCATCCCGCCTGGGACACGTACGGGTGGACGGGCTGGTGCACCATGATCATGCCCGCACCGGCCTCGCGGGCGTGCCGGGCCGCCGCGACGGCCGTCGTCAGGTCGTGCCCGACCCCGGCCAGGACAGCAGCCCCGGTGCCGGTCTCCGCCAGGGTCAGTTCGGTGACCAGGCGGCGCTCGTGCGGGGTGAGCGTGTAGTACTCGCCGGTGTTGCCGCCCGGGGTGACGGTCCGCACGCCCGCGTCGAGCAGTCTGCGCAGCAGGGTGCGGTACGCGGCGGTGTCCACCGACCCGTCGGCGGCGAAGGGGGTGACGGTGATCGCGACGACGTCGGCGAGGGCGGCGCGCTGGGCGGAGTGGTCGAGGGAGGGGTGGGTCATGCGGGTGTGCCCTTCTCGGGGAAGGCCGGGGAGGCCGGGGATCCTGGGGAGCCCGTGGGGGCCGGGTGCGCGGGTGTGTCCGGGACGCGGGGCCGGGGTGCGTCCGTGGCCGCCCGTACGTCCGGGTGCGCGGGCGCGTCCGGGGCCGCCGCAGGGAATGCCCGGTGGACGAACGACGCGATGTGCTCGTGCAGTGCGCGGGCCGCGCCCTCCGCGTCCCCCGCGTGCGCGAGCCGGAGTATCTCCTTGTGCTCGTCGGCCTCGCGCTGCCAGGAAGGGACGGCGTGCCAGGCCACCGTCGACACCAGGGCCGCCTGGTCACGCACCTCGTCGAGCATCCTGGCGAGCAGCGGGTTGCCGCAGTACGCGTACAGGGTGCGGTGGAAGTCCCGGTTGGCGAGGGACCGTTCGGCCTCGTCGGCCGCGTCGTCGGCACGCACCAGCGCTTCGGCGGCCGGGTCCAGGGAGACCCGGCGGGCGACCGTGCGGCGCAGCGCCTCCGGTTCGAGCAGCAGCCGCACGTCGTACACCTCGTGCGCCATGGCGGCGTCGACGGTGCGGACGGTGACGCCCTTGTACTGGCTCATCACGACAAGACCGGTCCCGGCCAGGGTCTTCAACGCCTCCCTGACGGGTGTCTTGGACACCCCGTACCGGGCGGCGAGTTCGGTCTCGACCAGGGCGCTGCCCGGGGGGAACTGCCCGGTGAGGATGGCGTGCTTGATGGCGTCCTGGACGTACTGGGTGCGGGAGGGGATCGGGGCGGGGGCGAAGGCCATGCGCGCTGCTCTCATATCTCGCGTATCGCGTCTCATATATGACGTACGAAGGACGACGCTGTGAAGTTAGGGCGGCCCGTGGGATTCGTCAACGGGTCTGACAAAACTCGGACTTGCTCGCTGCCGGGGGCGGGGGCGGGGGCGGCCCGCCCTCACAGGGGGCGGCTTGCCCTCACAGGCCCCGGCTTGCCCTCACAGGCCCCGGTCGAGCGCGTGCAGGGCGTCGCGCACCGCCGCCAGGTCCGGTCCGGAGGCCAACCCGGCGTGGTAGAGCCGCAGTTCGGTGGCGCCGAGACCGGTGGCGTGCCGGGCGTCCGCGGCCAGGGTGGCCGGGTTGCCGCCCATGCCCGAGACGACGGTGAAGTTGGCGGCGAGGGCGGAGTGCGGTCTGCGGTGCGGGGCGAACGGCGGCAGGACGGTGTCCGCGAGCCCGCCGGTGCAGGGCACCACCGCTCCGTCTGCCACGGACATCAGGTGCGCGGGGTCCACTCCCGGGTTGGCGCCGCTGCGGTGCGGGGCCGGGTCGGCGTGCAGGAGGACCCGGAAGGCGTCGGGGGCGGCCGACCGGACGGCGCGCACCACCGCTTCCTGGAGGGTGCGGGCCGTCCCGGTGCGCCAGGCGAGGGCGGCGGCGGCGAGGGGTTCGGCCAGGGAGCGGGTGGGGTGCCCGGCCCAGAGGGGTTCGAGGGCGTGACGCACTCCTGCAGCCAATTCAGCGGCTTCCAGGCCGTGTTGGCCGTACCCGTCGGCACAGGGGTCGCAGAAGCAGAGCGACATGAGGTACTGCGCGGCGTCGTCCAGCGGTACGCCGCCGGTCTTGTCGTGGGCGTGCAGATGGGCGGCGCCGTACCAGCCGCAGGACTCCAGCTCGGTGCCGGACGCACCCGGCCTGACCGCCGCCTCGGCCGCCAGCGCGGTCAGGTATGCGCGCACTTCGGGGCGGGCGATGCACGGCGCCCAGGGGTAGCGGTCCCCGTAGGCGTTGCGCACCGAGGTGCCGGGGTGCTCGGTGCCCAGGCGGGAGTTGTGGGCGAGGACGGCCCAGCTGTGCACGTCGAGCCCGGCGCCGCGCAGCGCGTCGGCCGCTTCGGCGAAGGCCTCGCCGGGCGCCCACTCCCCCGCCGGGTACGGGCGCAGCGCACGCCCCGCCCAGCGCGCGGGGTCCGGGGCGTACAGCACGGCGGAGTGGTCGGCGGTGACGACGCGGTGGCGCGGATGGCGCGGGGTGAGCGCCCGGGTGGAGTGGTAGGCGGAGGCGAGGGTGACCTGCTGGACACCGAGGTCCGCGATGCGGGCGGGCGCGGCGGGGTCGCCGACCACGTCCCAGGGGTAGAGGAAGACGGAGGTTCTCATGAGTGACTGCGGGCCCTTCTGCGGCTGAACCCGCCCACGGGCGAGGGGGTTCGGGGGGTTGACACACTCTTGCGAAGGAGCATAGAAAGCGCTCTCTGGCATGACCATCCCCGGGCGCCACCCCGCCTGCCCGCAACCCGCCTCCGCCTCTCCTCCCCCCAGCCTCTCCCCCTCCCGCCTCTCCCCTCCCAAGGAGTCACCTCCCATGCCGGCCCCTCGCACCGTCCTGCTCACCGGCGCCGCCGGCGGCCTCGGCACACTGATGCGCGGGCTGCTGCCCGCGTACGGATACCGGCTGCGACTGCTGGACATGCACCCCGTGGAAGGCGAGCCGGACTCGGTCGTCGCGGACCTCTCCGACCCCGGCGACCGGGAAAGACTGCACGAGGCGGTCCGGGGCGTGGACGCGATCGTCCACCTGGCGGGCATCTCGATGGAGGCCCCTTTCGAGAGGGTCCTGCGGGCCAACATCGAGGGCACGTACCACCTGTACGAGGCAGCCAGGGAAGCCGGTGTCCGGCGGATTATCTTCGCCTCCAGCAACCACGCCGTCGGCTTCACCCCGCGCCCCGGAACGGACGGCGAACTGCTCCCCGCATCCGCCCCGCACCGCCCCGACACCTTCTACGGCCTGTCCAAGTGCTTCGGCGAGGACCTGGCCCAGCTGTACTGGGACCTGCACGGCATGGAGACCGTCTCCGTGCGCATCGGCTCGTGCTACCCCGAGCCGACCACGGTCCGGATGCTCTCGCTCTGGCTGAGCCCCGCCGACTGCGCCCGGCTGCTGCACGCCGCGCTCACCGCCGAAGGCGTGGGACACACCGTGGTGTACGGCGCGTCCGCCAACTCCCGCCCGTGGTTCGACCTTTCGGCCGCCCGCGCCCTGGGTTACGTACCCGAGGACGACTCCGAACCGTACGCCGCCGCACTCCTCGCCGAGCACGGCGAGCTGTCCGACGACAACCCGGCGCACACCCGCATCGGCGGACACTTCTGCACCGAGCCGACGCTCTGGCCGCACTGAGGTGCGAACTAACGGTAACTCGCGCACTGGATTAGGTTTCTGACGGATCGTCAGTCAGGGCGGGGCCCGCAGATCTCCTCAAGCCGCGCAGGACGCGAGCGCGGTGCGCAGCTGTTCGTACGTCGGGGCCAGTCGGCGCAGGCCGTCCGCCAGTGTCCGGTCGTCGCCCGTGACCAGGGGGTGCTGGAGGCCGCCGACCAGCCGCGCCTGTCCGGCCGCGAGCGCCGCAGCGTCGTGGTGGCCCAGCTTGCCGAGACAGTGGGCGGCGTCGGCGAGACGGCGGGTGCCGACCCTTACCGAGAAGTGCGCCAGGAATCCGCGTACGCCGTCGTCGAGACCCGCGTCCACCTGGGCGGCCAGGGCCTCCACTCCGGCGGCACCGCCGAGTGTTCCCGGCGGCACGGGCCGCGCACTGTCGCCCGCCAGCCAGCGTCCCGCGGTGGGCAGCGACGCCCGCAGTGCCTCCGGCACGGTGACCGGGCGTTCCGCGGCGAAGCCGGCGCGCATCACAAAGGGGTCGTCGGCGTAGCCCACCGCTTTCGCCTCCCAGGCTGCGGCGAAGTCCCGGACCGGCAGGGTCGCGAAGGGGTGGCCGTGCGGGTCGTGGAAGACCATCGTGTCGCCGCTCACCTCCAGCACCACCACGAAGTGGTCGCCGCCGTCGGCGGTGGGGGTGCCCGGCTGGTGGAGCAGCAGCCCCATGTCGACGGGCCCGGCCAGTACGGGCCCTCGGGCGCAGGCCTCGCGCAGGCGGTCCACCGCCTCCTCGGCGGTCCCGCCGGCCGTACGCGTGCAGCGGACACCGAGGAGGCCGGTGGCCGCGCTCAGCCCGAGGTCCGGGTCCCAGCCGTACGGGTCGAACAGCGGCAGGGTGCCGCCGATCAGCTCGAAGCCGAACGGGGAGCCGGTCAGCACCTCGACGACGGCGGGCGGCGGGGCCTGATCGCCGAGCACCATGGACAGCGAGTTGGCGTAGCAGTAGGGGCCGGATCCGGTGTAGTGCGTCACTGTCGTCCTGTTCCTCTTCGGGCGGGTCCTGCACGGACAGGTCTCGCCACCCAGTGCAGGCCCTGACACGGTGTGATGGTCAAGCCCGGGGCGGCCGACGGGCCCGCCGACCGCCCACGGGACGGGCGGCGGACGGCGGACCCCGCGCCCCCCGTACCCTCTTCCTCGTGTCCGCCTCACCCCTGTACCGCGTCGCCGTCCTCGTGCTCGACGGGGCGAAACCGCTCGACGTCGGCATCCCCGCGCAGGTGTTCACGACGCGCGCGAGCATGCCGTACGAGGTGCGGGTGTGCGGGGCCGCGCCGGGTCCCGTGACCGGTGGCGACGGGCTTTCGTACTACGTCGCCCACGGCCTCGACGCGCTCGCGTGGGCCGACCTCGTCTTCGTTCCCGGCTACCGCAACCCCGACCGCGACGACCCGCCGCAGGCCGTCGTCGACGCGCTGATCGCCGCGCACCGGCGGGGCGCCCGGCTCGCCGCCATCTCAACGGGCGCCTTCGCGCTCGCCGCCACCGGCCTGCTCGACGGCAAACGCGCTACGACGCACTGGCACTACACCCGGGCGCTCGCCGAGAAGCGCCCCCTCGTCCGGGTCGACGAGAACGTGCTGTTCGTCGACGAGGGCAGTGTGCTGACGTCGGCGGGCGCCGCCTCCGGCATCGACCTGTGCCTGCACATCCTGCGCGGCGACCTGGGGGTGGCCGCGTCGAACCACGCGGCGCGGCGCCTGGTGGCGGCCCCGTACCGCAGCGGCGGCCAGGCCCAGTACGTGCCGCGCAGTGTGCCCGAGCCGCTCGGCGAGCGGTTCGCCGCGACCCGGGAGTGGGCGCTGCACCGGCTGGGCGAGCCCCTGACCCTCGAGGTACTCGCCCGGCACGCGGCGGTGTCGCCGCGCACGTTCTCGCGGCGCTTCGCCGAGGACACCGGGTACACGCCGATGCAGTGGGTCATGCGGGCGCGCATCGACGTGGCCCGGGAGCTGCTGGAGCGTTCGCAGCGGGGCATCGAGCAGATCGCCGCCGACGTCGGCCTCGGCACCGGTGCCAATCTGCGGCTGCACTTCCAGCGCATCCTCGACACCACGCCGAGCGAGTACCGGCGCACCTTCGCCCAGGAGCGATAGCCGCCCGCCGCCCCGCGACCGCGTCGGCATGCCACGCCGCCATGTGGCGTGATCCTTGCGGACCATGGCGATCACGTCGCTGTCACCGGCCGGTTCCGCGCGAGAACCTGGGTGGCCAGGCTCAGGACGAACCCGAGGAAGGGACACCCCTCATGACCCGCATCGCCATCAACGGATTCGGCCGCATCGGACGCAATGTGCTGCGCGCCCTGCTCGAACGCGACAGCGCTCTGGAGGTCGTCGCCGTCAACGACCTCACCGAGCCCGCCGCCCTCGCGCGGCTGCTCGCCTTCGACTCGACGTCGGGCCGGCTCGGCCGTCCGGTGAGCGTCGAAGGGAACACCCTCGTCGTCGACGGCCGTCGCCTCACCGTCCTCGCCGAGCGCGAGCCGAAGCAGCTGCCGTGGGCCGAGCTCGGTGTCGACATCGTGCTGGAGGCGACCGGCCGTTTCACCTCGGCCGCGGCCGCCCGCGCCCACCTCGACGCGGGTGCGAAGAAGGTGCTGGTCAGCGCGCCGGCGACGGACGCCGATGTCACGCTCGCGTACGGCGTCAACACCGACGCGTACGACCCGAACGCGCACACCATCGTCTCCAACGCCTCGTGCACGACCAACGCGCTCGCCCCGCTGGCCAAGGTGCTCGACGACCTCGCCGGCATCGAGCACGGCTTCATGACGACGGTGCACGCCTACACGCAGGAGCAGAACCTGCAGGACGGCCCGCACCGCGACCCCCGCAGGGCCCGCGCGGCCGGCGTGAACATCGTGCCGACGACGACGGGTGCCGCCAAGGCGATCGGTCTCGTGCTGCCGAATCTGGACGGCAAGCTGTCGGGCGACTCGATCCGCGTACCCGTGCCGGTGGGATCGATCGTCGAGCTCAATACGACGGTCGCCCGTGACGTGACGCGCGAGGACGTGCTGGCGGCGTACCGCGCCGCCGCGCAGGGGCCGCTGGCCGGCGTACTGGAGTACTCGGAGGACCCGCTCGTGTCGTCCGACATCACCGGCAACCCCGCCTCGTCGATCTTCGACTCGGCCCTCACCCGCGTCGAGGGCCGACACATCAAGGTGGTCGCCTGGTACGACAACGAGTGGGGCTTCTCGAACCGGGTGATCGACACCCTCGAACTCCTCGCCGCCGGCTGACCCGGCACCCGGGTGGCCCACGCGGCGTGGCTCATTTCCGCACCCGGAGAGCGAACTCCCGTGACGGTGGAGGTCATTGCGCCTAGGGTGGTGGGTGCAGCTGGTTCGCCCTGCCCGCCAGGCAGACGCGTCGCAAGAGGGAACCCGGTGGGAATCCGGGACTGCCCCGCAGCGGTGAGTGGGAACGACCGCCGTCATACGCACTGGATCCGGACGGATCTGGGAAGCGACGGCCAGTAGGTGTCCGCCGGACGACGTCCGGTGGGTGGGCCCACGAGTCCGAAGACCTGCCCGCTGCCCGTACGCGACCGTTCGTGTACGGATGTCCCGGTGACCTCGTGGGCGGGTCGGCGTACGCATCAGGTGGAGGACCGCGCGTTGTCGCGCGCGGGTCCGGTCCGCCCGGTTCCGTCATCCCTTCGCGTCCGTGATCCGTCTCCGGGATCTCAGGAGTCATCTCGCGAAGGAGATTTCCGTGACAGCGAAGTCCGCAGCCGCGGCGGTACGTTCCACCGCGTACGGCTACCCCCGGCAGGGCCCGAACCGCGAGCTGAAGAAGGCGGTCGAGGGCTACTGGAAGGGCGCGGTCGCCGCCGAGGCCCTGGAGGAGACCGCCAGGGGCCTGCGCCGGGCGAACTGGCAGCAGTTGGCCGACGCGGGCATCGACGAGGTGCCCACCGGTGACTTCTCGTACTACGACCATGTCCTGGACACCAGTGTCATGGTCGGCGCTGTCCCCGACCGCCACCGCGAGGCCTTCGCTGACGGGACCCTCCCGGGCGCACCGTCCGGTCCGGACAGTGCGGGCCATCCGGACAGTGCGGGCCACCTGGACGGCTACTTCGCCATGGCACGCGGCAACCAGGACGTGGCGCCGCTGGAGATGACCAAGTGGTTCGACACCAACTACCACTATCTCGTGCCGGAGCTGGGCCCCGGCACCGTCTTCACGGCGAACTCGGCCAAGCAGGTCGCCGAGCTGAAGGAGGCGCTGGCGCTCGGGCACACCGCCCGTCCGGTGCTGGTCGGCCCGGTCACCTACCTGCTCCTCGCGAAGCCCGCCCCCGGTGTCGCCGCCGGCTTCGAGCCGTTGACGCTCCTGGACCGGCTGCTGCCCGTGTACGCGGAGGTCCTGGCCGACCTGCGGGCGGCCGGCGCCGAGTGGGTGCAGCTGGACGAGCCCGCCCTGGTCCAGGACCGCACCCCGGCCGAGCTGAACGCCACCGCCCGCGCCTACCGGGACCTGGGCGCCCTCACCGACCGGCCGCAACTCCTCGTCGCCTCCTACTTCGGCCGCCTCGGCGACGCACTCCCGGTCCTGGCCAAGGCCCCGGTGGAGGGTCTGGCACTGGACTTCACCGGCGCCGCCGCCACCCAGCTCGACGCGCTGGCCGCCGTCGGCGGGCTGCCCGGCAAGCGGCTGGTCGCGGGCGTCGTCAACGGCCGCAACGTCTGGATCAACGACCTGGAGAAGTCCCTGGCCACCCTCGGCACCCTGCTCGGCCTCGCCGGGCGGGTCGACGTGGCCGCCTCCTGCTCGCTCCTGCACGTACCGCTGGACGCCGCCGCCGAGCGCGACGTGGACCCGCAGATCCTGCGCTGGCTGGCCTTCGCCCGCCAGAAGAGCACCGAGATCGTCACCCTGGCCAAGGGCCTGCGCCGAGGCACCGCGGCGATCAGCGGCGAACTCGCCGCCAACCGGGCCGACCTGGCTTCCCGCGCCCGCTCCCCCCTGACCCACGATCCGGCAGTGCGCCACCGCGTAGCCGCCGTCACCGACGCCGACGCCCGCCGCTCGGCGCCGTACGAGGAGCGGGCCGCCGCCCAGCGCACCTCGCTCGGCCTGCCGCTGCTGCCGACGACCACGATCGGTTCGTTCCCGCAGACACCGGAACTGCGGACAGCCCGCGCCGACCTGCGCGCCGGACGCATCGACACCGCCGGCTACGAGGACCGCATCCGCACGGAGATCCGCGAGGTGCTGGCCTTCCAGGAGAAGGCGGGCATCGACGTCCTCGTGCACGGCGAGCCCGAACGCAACGACATGGTCCAGTACTTCGCCGAGCAGCTGACGGGGTACCTCGCCACCCAGCACGGCTGGGTCCAGTCGTACGGCACCCGCTACGTCAGGCCGCCGGTCCTCGCAGGCGACATCTCGCGCCCCCAGCCGATGACGGTGCGCTGGACCACTTACGCCAACTTCCTCACCGACCGCCCGGTCAAGGGCATGCTGACCGGTCCCGTGACGATGCTCGCCTGGTCGTTCGTACGGGACGACCAGCCGCTCGGCGACACCGCCCGGCAGGTCGCCCTCGCCCTGCGCGACGAGGTGAACGACCTGGAGGCGGCCGGGACCCGCGTCATCCAGGTCGACGAGCCTGCCCTGCGCGAAACGCTCCCGCTGCGCACCGCCGACCACGCGGCCTATCTCCGCTGGGCCACGGAGTCCTTCCGGCTGAGCACCGGCGGGGTCCGCCCGGAGACGCAGATCCACACCCACATGTGCTACGCCGAGTTCGGCGACATCGTGCAGGCCATCGACGACCTCGACGCGGACGTGATCAGCCTGGAGGCGGCCCGCTCGCACATGCAGGTGGCCCGCGAACTGGCCGCGCACGGCTACCCGCGGGAGGCCGGACCGGGCGTCTACGACATCCACTCCCCGCGCGTCCCGTCCGCCGAGGAGGCGGCGGACCTGCTGCGCAAGGGACTTGAGGCCATCCCGGCCGACCGCCTGTGGGTGAACCCCGACTGCGGACTGAAGACCCGCGGCTGGCCCGAGACCCGTGCCTCCCTGGAGAACCTGGTCGCGGCGGCCCGTACCGTACGGGCGGAACTCAACGGGTCCTGACGCGAGGAGGAACACGGGCCGGGAGGGAGCGGGCGGACCGCACTCCCTCCCGGCCTTCCCGGCCTTCCCGGCCTTCCCGGCCCTCCCGGTGGTGGGCACCCGGCGTGTGCCCGTACGCGCGCCGGAAGACGTCGATGAACGCGCTCGCGGACGCCCAGCCGCAGCGGTGCGCGACGGACGTGACGGGGGCTCCCTCGGCGAGCATGCGCAGGGCGTGGAAGAGCCTGAGCTGGGTGCGCCACTGGGGGAAGGTCATGCCCAGTTCGCTGCGGAAGAGGCGGCTCAGGGTGCGTTCGCCGGTGTGGGTGCGCACCCCGAGTTCGGCGAGGGTGGCGGGGTCGGCGGGGTCGGCGTGCAGCAGGTCGCAGACGGCGGCCAGCCGCGGATCGGCGGGCGCGGGCAGGTGCACCGGCTGCTGGGGCGAGGCCCTGAGCTGGTCGAGGAGTACGGCGCGCAGCCGCAGGCGCTCGGGGGCGGCGGGGTCCGGTGTGCCGGGGGCGCGGGCGGGGCGCGAGGTGCCGTTCTCGTACCGGACGGCGGCGGTGTACGCGAGGATCAGCTCGCGCAGGAGCGGGCTGACGGACAGGACGGTGGGGGCGCTCAGACCGAGGGGGTTCTCCTCGACGGGCAGCCCGAGACTGTGCATGTCGAGGTTGCCGTGGGCGCGGTGGGAGTGGACCGTACCGGCGGGCACCCACAGGGCGCGGGTTCCGGGGGCGAACCAGGTGCCTGCGTCGGTGGTGACGGCGAGGAATCCGGAGCCCGCGTAGATGATCTGGTGGTCGTCGTGCCGGTGCGGATCGATCCGCTCACCGGAGGCGAGCGGCCGGGTGTGAGTGGGGGCGTCCGGCAGGTGCGCTACGGGAGGTGCGGGCATCTGCGCGACGGGGGCGGTCGGCAGCGGCGCGACAGGGGCGGCCGGCAGGTGGTCGACGGGAGCGTCCGGCATCTGCGCGACGGGAACGGCCGGCGGGTGGCCGACAGGAGGTGCGGGCTTGCCCGGCGGCTCGGGCGGAGTGGGCGGCTGCTGGCGGGTTTTCGGCATTGGCAGGCAATTTACCGGAAGCGCGACACCTGCCGCGCTGGCGACGATCGGAGCGTGCCTACTCCACGTACCCACCCGTCCCCGGTCTCCCCGTCCCCGCGCGCCCCCTCGTCAACTCCCTCGCTCGCCAGGGCTCCACGGGGATCCCGCATGCCCCTCGCCCTCCTCGCGCTCGGTCACGCCTGTGTCGACGTCTATCAGGGGGCGGTCGCCGCCCTGGTGCCGTTCTTCATCGCCGAGCACGCCTACACCTACGCGGCCGCCTCCGGCATCGTCCTGGCGGCCTCGCTCCTGTCGTCCGTCGCGCAGCCGCTGTTCGGCGCGCTGACCGACAAGTGGGCGATGCCCTGGCTGCTGCCGGTGAGCACCCTGCTCGGCGGGTTCGGTGTCGCCCTCAGCGGGGTCGGCGGCATCGGTGGTTCGTACCCGCTGACCCTTGCCGTGATCGCCGTCTCGGGAATCGGGGTGGCCGCCTACCACCCGGAGTCCGCGCGGGTCGCCCGGCTGGCGAGCGGGGGCAGTCACACCGCGATGGGCTGGTTCTCACTCGGCGGCAACATCGGTTTCGCGACCGCCCCGCTGCTGGTGTCCGCCGTCGTGGCGACGGGCGGACTGCGAGCCTCGCCGCTGCTGGTGGTGCCGGCCCTGGCGGGTGCGGCGCTGTGTGTGGCCGCGCTGCGCGCGCTGCGTCGGCCTGTCGGGGAGGACGCCGGGGCGGCCGAACTGGGCCCGGCCGGGAAGGACGACTGGCGCGCGTTCCTGCAGATGTCCGGCGCCGTGGTCTGCCGGTCGGTCGTCTTCATGGGGCTCAGCTCGTTCATCGCGCTGTACGCCCGTGAGCGGGTGGGTGGCGGACACGCGGGTGAACTCGTGGGCACCGCCGCCCTGTTCACGCTCTACCTGGGCGGTGCGTTCGGCACCGTCATCGGCGGCAGGCTCGCCACCCGCTTCGGGCGGGTCGCGGTGGTCCGCTGGTCGTACGCGCTGACCGTGCCCGCGGTCGCCGGGGTCGTGTGCGTGCCCGGCCCGCTGTTGTACGTGTGCGTGGCGCTGACCTCGGCCGGGTTGTACGTGCCGTTCTCGCTGCACGTCACCCTCGGCCAGGACTACCTGCCGCACCGGGTGGGCACCGCGAGCGGCGTCACGCTCGGTCTGACGGTGAGCGTGGGCGGGCTGGCGAGCCCGCTGATCGGGGCGATCGCCGATGCGACGTCCCTCCAGCTCGCGCTGGCCCCGCTGGTCGTGCTTCCCGCGGTGGGATGGCTGCTGCTGCGCGGACTGTACGAGCCGCCGCAGCCGCACGGGTGACGTGGCAGTGAGCCGGACCGGCCCGTGAACGGGCCGGTCCGGCTCGAAGCTGCCGGCCCCAGCCCGTCGTCAGCTGGGGCGCCCGCCCGTCAGCTGGGGGCCTCGGCGCCCTTGCGGGCGTAGAACCACCAGGTCACCAGCACACAGCTCGCGTAGAAGCCGACGAAGCCCCACATCGCGCTGGTCACCGCGAAGGACCCGAAGAGGGCCGGGATGAAGAAGAAGCCGTAGGCGGCGATGCCCGCCGTGAAGCCGGTGACCGCGCCGGACTCCATCTCGGCCTGCTTCAGGGCCTGGTCGTAGGCGGGGGTGCCTTCGGTGAGGCCCTTGAGGTGGGTGGTGCGGAAGATGACCGGGATCTGGCGGAAGGTCGAGCCGTTGCCGATGCCGGAGAAGAGGAACGCGCACAGGAAGCTGACGAAGAAGCCCCAGAAGGAGCCGTTGTCGCCGCCCGAGGGCAGGAAGTTGATCACCCCGATGATCGAGACGGCCATGCCGACGAAGGACAGGATGGTGACGCGGGCGCCGCCCAGCTTGTCCGCGATCCAGCCGCCCGCCCAGCGGGCGAGGGCACCGATGGCGGGGCCCATCCAGGCGTACGTGGCCGCCGAGTACGCGGCGTCGATCGGCGTGAAGGTGGTCTTGATGAGCAGCGGCAGGGCGGCGGCGAAGCCGATGAACGAGCCGAAGGTGCCGACGTACAGCCAGGTCATCACCCAGTTGTGCTTGCGCTTGAAGATGATCTTCTGGCGGGAGAACGGGGTGGAGGCGACCTTGAGGTTGTTCTGGCCGAACCAGGCGACGGCGGCGAGGACCACCAGGACCGGCACCCACAGGAACGCGGCGTTCTGGAGGTACACCGGGGTGCCGTCGGCCTTGTGCTGGGCGGAGCCGATGGCGATCGTCGACCAGGTGATCACGATCGGCGTGAGCAGCTGGACGGCGGAGACACCGAGGTTGCCGAGGCCACCGTTGATGCCGGTGGCGTTGCCCTTCTCGCCCTTGGGGAAGAAGAAGCCGATGTTGGCGAGCGAGGAGGAGAAGTTGGCGCCCCCGATGCCGCAGAGGGCGGCGATGGTGATCAGCACCGCGTACGGGGTGGTGGGGTCCTGGATGGCGATGCCGAGCCAGATCAGCGGTATCACCAGGACGACGGTGGAGAGCGCGGTGAAGGTGCGCTGGCCGACCATCGGGCCGAGGAAGGTGTAGAGGATGCGGGCGGTGCCGCCGGTGATGCCCGGGATGGCGGTGAGCCAGAACAACTGGCTCTGGCTGAGCCCGAATCCGACGTCCGTGAGGTTGGTCGCGGTGATCGACCAGACCTGCCAGACCACGAAGGCGACGAGGAGGGCGGGGACCGCGATCCAGAGGTTCCGGCGGGCGACCTTGCGTCCCGTGGTGCGCCAGAACGCGGGGTCCTCGGGCCGCCAGTCGGTGATGGTGCGGCCGGGGCGGTACTGCCCGTGATCGGCGGCCTCAGCCGCGTCGTCGCCCGTCCGGGGTGCGTGTGCGAGGGAACTCATGACTGCTTCCTGTACGTCCGGTGCGTCTGGTTCATCTGGTGCGTCCGGTTCATCTGCTGCGTCCGGTTCATCTGCTGCGTCCGAGGACCTGCGGGGGTCAACTCGTGTGCGGGGCTGAGATGTACGCAATCGGGGGCCGGCGCGACCTCCTCGGCCTAGGTGCCCCGGGATTCCGGCTCCTGCGCGTGTGTGTCATGGGCGAATCTCCGCTCCGTCACAGCCGCCCGGTACCGTGCCGGGCACTCTCGACGCTAGACCTGCGCGAGACGCTTGATCGTCCGCGAAAGTCCCAGGTCACAGGGGAAAGAGTCCCTACTTTCCGGGTCCTTCGACGGCCGCGTGCGACAACTGGCCGGCCCTTCCCCGCAGCGGCGGGGCGGGCCGCTCGCTGTCGCATCTTCCGGTACGGCCTCCGGAGGGTCTCGCCGGGCCCGAGGCGGACAACGGGCCCAGTAGGCCGAATCGCTCCGTATCGATAGGGAGTTTTAGGGAAGGTTGCGCTACCTTCGGACCATGCAGCACTTCTACTCGGTCGACCAGGTGGCGGGCCTGCTCGGTCTGCACGTCAAGACCGTCCGGGCGTACGTCCGCGAGGGCAGGCTCCGGGCGACCCGCATCGGCAAGCAGTACCGGATCGCCAGGGAGGACCTGGAGGCGTTCACCGGCGCGCCCGTCACGCCCTCTCCCGCCGTGCGCCGCCCCCGGCACGCCGAGGCGTCGAGCATCGTGCAGATCGACGCGATCGGTCCCGACGAGGCGTCCCGGCTGACCAATGCCGTCATGGCCACGGTCGGCGGGCGGCACGGCGGGCGCGGCCGGGTGCGGGCGGGCAACGGGGAGAGCGGGCGCGGCCCGGAGGGCGGGCTCGGCCGGGAGGGCGCCGAGGACCGGACCGGCGCCGGGGACCGGATCCGCGTCGAGGACCGGATCCGCGCCGAGACCGTGTACGACGAGGAGCGGGCCTCCCTCAAGGTCGTCGTGCTGGGCGGCCTGTCCGTCACCGCGGACCTCCTCAAGGTCGTCGATGCCCTCACCCGGGAGGCGGAATGATCCGGCTCGCACCGGGGCGAGTGGTGCTGAACGACCGCCGGACTCAGCGCAGTTGGCCGGTCGAGGTGTCCCCCTTCCTGCTCGCCCCGCACGCCGTCACCCAGTCGCTGTACGCACAGGTCACCGGCGACCGGCCGAGCAGCGCCCCTCCCGGCGCCCGCCTGCCCGTCGAAGGCGTCTCCTGGCAGGACGCGGTCCGCTTCTGCAACGCCCTGTCGGCCGCGGAGGGCCTGTCCCCCGCCTACGCCTTCGGCGCGGACTCCACCACCGCCTGGGACGCCGCCACCGACGGATACCGGCTGCCGACCGAGGCCGAGTGGGAGTACGCCTGCCGCGCCGGCACGACCGGCCCCCGGTACGGCCCGCTCGACGACATCGCCCATCACCGTGCCAACTCCGGCGCTCGCCCCCACGAGGTCGGCACCCGGCAGCCCAACGCCTGGGGCCTGCACGACATGCTGGGCAATGTGTGGGAGTGGTGCTGGGACCTCTACGACCCCGAGGTGTACGGCGAGTACCGCGTCCTGCGCGGGGGCGGCTGGTTCGACGAGCCCTGGAGCTGCCGCGCCTCGGTGCGCCGCCGCAGCCACCCGACGTACCGCATCGACGACGTGGGCTTCCGGGTCGCTCGCTCGGCGGACTGACCCCGCCGGGCCGCGGCGCACCCCCCTCGCGCGCGAAGGGCGTCTCAGTAGCCCACCGTGAACCGGGTCCTGTGGTGCTTCGGCCGCTCCGCCTCGTCGAGCAGCGCGAGCGCCATGTCCTCCATGGAGATCGCGGACGTGCCGTCGGCGCCGACGAGCAGTTCGTCCGTCCCCAGGCGGTACGCACCGGTGCGCGGGCCGGGTGCGAAGTCGGCGGCCGGGCTGACGTACGCCCAGTCGACGTCCGCACCGGATGTGCGGCAGACGTCGAGCTGCGCGTTGCAGGCGAGCGCGATCGGCCGCCAGGAGGGCGGGAAGCCGGGCCCGTCGACGACGGTGAGGGTGTCGCTGCCGGGGAGGCGCAGGCTGCCCGCGCCACCGAGCAGCAGCAGCCGCACCCCGGTACCCGCCAGTCCGGCCAACAACGCCCGCGCGGTGTCCGCCAGTTGCTCCTCCTGCCCGGGCACGGGCCGGGTCGCGCTGATCAACAGATCCTGGCCCGCGGCGAGTTCCGCGAGAGAACCGGCGTCGAGCGCGTTGCCGGTACGGTGCCGGGCACGCGGGTCCAGGTCGGCGAAGCGGGCCGCGTCGCGGGTGACGGCGGTGACCTCGTGGCCACGGTCGAGTGCTTCGGTGACGATACGGCTGCCGGCGGCGCCGGTCGCGCCGAGCACGGTGATACGCAGGGTGTTACGCATGAGTGGTCGCCATTCCTTCGTAGGGGGGTGGGCGGTACGTGGATCAGTTCGCCGGGGCGGTGGGGCGGTCGGCGCGCGGGTGGTCCGCCGGTGGCTGCGCGGCAGGGCCCCCGGGGTGCGCCGCGGCCACGACGCCCCGGCCGGAGCGCGGCCTCAGCTGGGCGAACACCACCGCCGCCAGGGCGAGCAGCGCGCCCACCAGCTGGAGCGCGGTGAGCTGCTGGCCGAGCACGAGCCAGCCAAGCAGGGTGGCCACGAGCGGGCTGAGCAGGCCGAGGAAGGTGACCTCGGTGGGCGAGAGGGCCTTGATGCCGCGGAACCAGAGCAGGTAGGCCACCGCGGCGCCGATCAGCGTCAGATATCCGTATCCGATCAGGTTCTCCGCCGTGTACGAGGACGGCGGCGGGCCCTCCACGAGCAGCGCCACGGGCACCAGCAGCAGTCCGCCCGCGACGAGTTGCCAGCCGGTGGTGGCGAGCAGCGGGGCCGGGGAGGCCCAGCGCTTGCTGAGGACGACGCCGGTCGCCATGACGACCGCGCCCCCGAGTGCGGCGGCCACTCCGAGCGCATCCAGCCGGGCGCCCGCCCGCAGGACCAGGAGGGCGACTCCGGCGATGCCGGTCACCGCCGCAAGTACCGTGCGCGGACTGAGCCGCTGCCCGAGCAGACCCGCGGACAGGCCCGCCACCAGCAGGGGCTGTACGGAGCCGACGGTCGCGGCGACACCGCCGGGCAGGCGGTACGCGGCGACGAAGAGGAGCGCGAAGAAGACACCGATGTTGAGCGTGCCGAGGACCAGGGACTTCCACCACCAGCTCCCCTTCGGCAGCCGCCTGGTGAGGAGCACGAGGAGCAGTCCCGCCGGCAGGGCACGCAGGACCGCGGCGAGCAACGGGCGGTCAGCGGGGAGGAGTTCGGTGGTGACGAGATAGGTGGAGCCCCAGACGGCAGGGGCGAGGGCAGTGAGCAGCACGAGGCCGGTTCGATTGCTTAGCACTAAGACAACATATCTCACCACTAAGAGAACGGCTAGTGTGGTGCCATGACCAAGAGGGATGCAGGCAAGACCGGGCCAAAGACACAGGCGACCACCCCCGGGGCCGCGACGGGGCAGTCGACCGGGCCGGCGACTGGCGACCCGGCCGGACACACCGCCGGACGCACCGCCGGGGCCCCGCCCGAGGATCACGTGGACCACGTCCTGGCACAGTGGGCGGAGCAGCGACCCGACCTGGATGTTTCCCCGATGGCGGTGATCGGGCGGCTCAAGCGGCTGATGCTGCTGATCGAGCCGGAGATGAAACGCACCTTCGCCGCGCACGGACTCGACCGGGCCTCCTTCGACGTCCTGGCGACCCTGCGCCGCAACGGGCCCGAGCACCCCCTCACCCCCGCCGAGCTGATGCGCTCGGCCATGGTCACCTCCGGGGCGGTCACCCAGCGCCTGGACCGTCTCCAGGAGCGCGGACTGGTGACCAGGACCCCGAGCCCCACCGACGGCCGGGTGGTCCAAGTGGCCCTGAGCGAGGCCGGGTTGCAGCTGGTCGAGTCGGCGCTCCCGGACCATCTGAGCACCGAGCAGCGGCTGCTGGCGGCACTCTCGCCCGCGGAGCGCGAGCAGTTCGCCGACGCACTGCGGACCCTGCTCCTGGGCCTGGGCGACGGCCGCTGAGCATCCGGCCCGGGGCGGGCGAGGGCTCGACCGGATCACGCACCCGACCCGATCGGGCACAGGATGTCGGGCCCGCCCCCGGGGCCGCTGCCTAGCGTGGTGGACGTAAAGAGGAAGGAGCCGGGACATGCTGGAGAAGCTCAACCAGGCCATGGACCACATCGAGCAGCATCTCGAAGAGACCGTCGACGTCGCCGAGCTGGCGCGGATCGCGGCCACTTCGGAGTACCACCTGAGGCGGATGTTCTCCGCCCTGGCGGGCCTGCCGCTGTCGGAGTACGTACGGCGCAGGCGGCTGACGCTCGCGGGTGCGGAGGTGCTCGCAGCACGGGAAACGCTGCTGGAGATCGCGGTCCGGTACGGCTACGGCTCGGGCGAGGCGTTCGCGCGGGCGTTCCGCGCCATGCACGGCATCGGCCCGGGCGAGGCGCGGCGCACGGGCGCCGCACTCGAATCCCAGCCCCGGATGTCCTTCCGTCTCGTCGTCGAAGGAAGCAGCAGCATGCGATACCGCATCGTGAACAGGTCCGGCTTCACCGTGGTCGGCTTCAGGGCCAGGGTGCCGCTCGTGCACTCGGGACCGAACCAGTCGATCATCGACTTCGTCCGTGGCATCGACAGGGCGGCCCTGGCCGCGCTGGAGAAACTCGCGGACCAGGAACCGGAGGGCATCGTCTCGGTCTGCGACGGCCTGGACCCCAGCCGCGCCGAGGGCACCGAGCTCGACTACTACCAGGCCGTGATCACCTCGGCCCCCGCCCCGGCGGGCACCACGAGCCTGGCGGTTCCCGCGGGTACCTGGGCGGTCTTCGCCACCTCGGGCCCGGCCCCGCAGGCCATCCAGGAGCTGTGGCGGGACGCCTTCACCCAGTGGTTCCCCTCCAACCCGTACCGCAGCCGCCCCGGCCCGGAGATCCTGCGCACCCGGCTGTCCCCGGACGGCACGGAAGCGGATGCCGAGCTGTGGCTGCCGGTGGAGCGGGAGCCACAGGACTAGGCGGAAGAGGTCCGACGGACCGGACGGGACTGACGGACCGGACGGGACTGACGGGACTGACGGACCGGACGGGACTGGCGGACCGGACGGGACTGGCGGAGGTCTGTCGGCGGTCGGCTGGCATTCGTAATTCGAACAGACGTACGCTTTCGGTATGTCTTCCCACGCCTCCCCCTTCCCCGACGACCTCCTGGCCCTCCAGCAGCAGCTCCACGAGGCACAGGCCGACTTCCACACGCTCGCCACCGCCCCGCCCTGGGGCCCCGAGTCCGCCCCCGTCTTCACCGAGGAGCAGGTGGACCAGGTCGAGGAGCTGTGGGAGCGGATCCGGGAGCTGACCATGGCTGTCCACGAGCACCCGTACTGGACGGCCTCACCCGCGGGGCCCGGCGGACGGGTCAACAACGCGGGGTACGGGCTGCGCGTCGTCCGGGAAGCGGACCGCAGGGACGCGGGCGCGGCATAACGGCTCGCACCTGGCCCAGCCCCCACTCACGCCCCCTCCCCGTTCCCCCGCGCAACTCCGCGCCTTCGGCCTGTTCGCGACGGCGTTCCCGGGTACACGTACCGCGACCGGAAGTGACATTCCGGGTAATGCGGAGCGATACACGTGAGACGCGGAGTGACGCGGAGAGAGGGGCAGGCTGCGATGTCGATGCGGGCGGTGGGCTGGGCCAGGACGTTCCCGATGTCCGGGGGCGTACGGGCGGGCAGAAGGTGGACGGAGGAGCACCTGGCGCAGCTGCCCTGGTACGAGGACTGCCCGGACACCGTGGACTCCATCGTCCTGACGGTGTCCGAGCTGATCACCAACGCGCATCTGCACGCGCACAGCGACGCCCAGCTCGTGCTGACCTGGGACAGCCGCTGCGTGCACGTGTCCGTCCACGACGACGCCGGTGACGGCGGCCGGCCCGTGCACAGGCCCAGCTCCACCGCCGCCACCTCGGGCCGGGGCATCGCCATCGTCGACGCGCTCGCCGACAGCTGGGAGGCGCACGACCAGCAGCACGGCAAGGCGATCACCGCGTGCTTCATTCCGGAACAGCGGGAGCGGACGCCGTAGGCACCCGGGAAGCCGGAGGCCGGGGGCCGGGAATCCAGAGGCCGGGAAGCCGGGGCCCAGGAAGTCGGAGCCGGGAGGCCCGGAACGGCGGGCAACTAAGTTGAGCGGCTACTTGTCAAGTTTCTGATTGGTCCGCTATATAAGAAGGCGTAGGGCATCGCACCCAGTGCGAAGAGAAAAGGAGTGACCTGTGATGCTCATGCGTACCGACGCATTCCGCGAACTGGACCGGCTCACCCAGCAGTTCTGGGGCACGGCGGCACACCCGGCCACGATGCCGATGGATGCCTACCGGGCGGGTGAGGAGTTCGTCGTCCACTTCGACCTGCCGGGGATCGACCCCGAGTCCATCGACCTGGACATCGAACGGAACGTACTGACGGTGAAGGCCGAGCGCCGCTCGGCTGCGCCCGAGGGCGCCGAGATGATCGCCTCCGAGCGCCCGGCCGGCCTGCACACCCGGCAGCTCATCCTCGGCGACACGCTCGACACGGACCGGATCGACGCCTCGTACGACGCGGGCGTGCTGACCCTGCGCCTCCCGATCTCGGAGCGGGCCAAGCCGCGCAAGATCAGTATCAGTGGCGGTGGGGGCCAGGCCCGGCAGATCGCCTCGTGAGGGGAGCCGACGTGCGCGAGTCCCTGGTGTACGCGGGTGAGAAGCACGACCACCGGCAGTCGCCCGGCATGTCGTTCGCGGAGCTGGTGGAGCGGGTGCGGATCGACGGGGCCTACCCGTCGGCGGCCCGGGCGGAGGCCGTCACACGGAGCGTACTGGCCGGTCTGGGGCGGCAGTTGACCGGCGAGGAGCGGGTCGAGCTGGCCCGGGTGCTGCCCCGGGAGGCGGCGCGGGAGTTCACCGCGCAGATTCCGGCGGCCGCACCGCTGACCGGGCTCGGGTTCGTACAGGACCTGGCCGCGCGCAACGGCAGTGGACCGGGCCCTGCCCGGTGGGACGCCGGGTCCGTCCTGCGGCACGTCGGGACGCTGGCGGGGCCGGAGCTGCTGGAGCGGGTGCTGGGGCAACTCCCTGACGGGTACGCCCTGTTGTTCGGCCGGGCACAGCTCGTACGGAGGGCCGCGGCGGCACGGCGTCCGGTCCGGCAGGGGGCCGTCCGGGAGCCGGCGGCCTGAAACCGGGCGGGAGCGCGACGCCCGCCCCCGGCACCCGGCACCTCCGGCGTCCGGCCGATCCGGTATCCGGCCGGGAGTCGGGACCCCTCCGGCAGATCCGGCGCCCGGTCGGCACTCCGGTGCCCGGCCAGGAGTCCGGCGCCCGGTCGGCACTCCGGTGCCCGGCCAGGAGTCCGGTGTCCGGTCGGCGCTCCGGCACCCGTACCCGTGGCGGCGGGCAGCAGCACCGCGGGCCGTACGGCGAGAGTTCCTCGCGGTACGGCCCGCATTCCGTGTGCGGGCACGGACCCCCTCCCGGGGCCCGTGCCCGTACCGGAATCAGTGCGGGGTGATCCGGCGGGCCAGCGTCACCCGCAGTCCGTACCTGGCCCACAGCGCACGCTGGATGTACAGGGTGGCCGTGCCCGCGATGAGCATTCCGGCGAGGTTGACGCCGAGCTGGATGAGCGAGGCGGTCACCTCGCTCCAGTGGCCGAGGGGGACGGCGATCGCGAGGTTACCGGCCGCGGGGACCGTGGTGACGGAGATGAAGACGCCGACCAGGGGCGAGGACTTGCCCGCGGTCATCGACAGGATGCCCGCGACGCCCGCCAGCAGCGCCACGATGAAGGACCACCTGTCGGGGTGGATGATGAAGTTGGTCAGGGGCCGGCCGTCCATCATCTCGGGGGTGATCCACCCCAGTAGCCGACTGACTCCGGCGCAGGCCATGGTGATCAGTACGGCCACGGTGAAGCCGATGACGAGGATGCGGACGGCGTTGCCGACCAGGCTCAGCTGCCCGGCCATCACCCCGAAGCAGATCGCCGCCACCGGCCCGAACTCCGGCCCCAGCACCATCGCACCGACGATCAGGATGGGCTGGTCGAGCAGCGCGCCGATCGCCGCGATCTGCGTGGCCAGTGCCAGAAACGCGAGGAACGCCCAGGTCAGCCTGGTCTCGGCGGTGGTACGCGCGGTCAGTTCGTCCCAGACCACCGCGTCGTCGGGGTCGCCGGGGGCGGCCAGCTCGGCCTTCTCGGAGGCGGCGGAGATGGACAGGTCGAGCTGCTCGACGGTGATGGCACCGCTCTCCTTCAGCCCGAGCTCGCGCAGGGCCCCCAGGACGCTGTTGGCACCTTCCCTCGCCACGTCGAACTCGACGAGGTCACCCGGTGGATCGTGCGCGGCCCCGGCCATTTTCAGGACGTTGGCGGTGGCGGGGGACTCGACGGTGATCCGCAGCACGTCGTCCGTGCGCTCGGTGGGGGCGATCACTCTCACATGCAGCATGACGGGCATTGTGCCCCGTCCGGTGCGATCCACCGGGCCCGGGTCACCGCGCCCCGAGGTCACTGATCCCCAGGCCCCGGGCCATCGGTGGCTCCAGCGGAAGCACCGGCGGATTCGGCTGCGAAAGCACCGGCGGCCGCTGCCAGCACGGCCGTTCTGGCCGCTCGGCCGGGCAGGCCGGGGTCCGCAGGTGCGCGCAGCAGCGCCAGGTGGTGATAGACGGGCGCGGTGGCGGCGATGAGCAACTGCCGGGCGTCGGTGTCCGGCGGGACCTCTCCGCGCCGGACCGCCCGGTCGACGATGGCCTCGCACCGGGTGTACCTGTCCTCCCATAGCCGCCGCACGCTGCGCGCGGCCTCCTCGGAGCGGAACGAGGCCGCGATCAGCGCCGCGACGACCGAGGGGCGTTCGGTCAGTGCCGCCTGGCTCTCGTGGTTCAGCGCCGCGAGGTCGCCCTCGAGGGAGCCGGTGTCCTGCGGCTGCCAGGCGTCGTCGCCCGCCGCTTCGAAGACGTCCGCGAGCAGGCCGCCGACGTTCCGCCAGCGCCGGTAGACCGTCGCACGGTGCACACCCGCACGAGCAGCCACGGCGTCCAGGGTGATCTCGTCGTAGTCGCGCTCCACGAGCTCGGTGCGGACCGCGTCCAGAACCTGCGTACGGACCCGGCCCGTCCGGCCACCCGGGCGACGCCGGGGCGACCCTGACGCCTCGCCAGGTGGCACCGGCTCCGCGATGCCGGGTTCCTGGGAGCGTACGGAATCGGCTTGATCGGCAGACAGCGTCATGCCACCATCATAATCGCCTTAAGGCAAAAGCTGTCGCGTTAACGGGCGGTGCCAGACCGGCACGGCACGGAACGGGACCCCGAGCAGCACCCCGAGAGGAATCGCCCGATGCAGCCCCTCGTTCCCGCCGACCCCACCGTGCTGCACCCCATGCCCGGACAACCGCGCGTGGTGCAGCTCAAGCCGCTGGTGAAGTCCCCGCTGATCGAGGTCGGGGAGTACTCCTACTACGACGACCCGGACGACCCGACCGCGTTCGAGACGCGCAACGTGCTCTACCACTACGGCCCCGACAAGCTGGTCATCGGCAAGTTCTGTGCGCTGGGCACGGGGGTGCGGTTCCTCATGAACGGCGCCAACCACCGCATGGACGGCCCCTCGACCTTCCCCTTCCCCACCCTGGGCGGCTCCTGGGCCGACCACTTCGACCTGCTCACCGGCCTGCCCAGCCGCGGGGACACCGTCGTCGGCAACGACGTCTGGTTCGGCTACGGCGTGACGGTGATGGCGGGGGTACGGATCGGCCACGGCGCGATCGTCGCTTCCGGCGCGGTCGTCACCGCCGACGTGCCCGACTACGGAATCGTCGGCGGCAACCCGGCCCGCCTCATTCGCATCCGTTACAGCGAGGAGGACATCGCCCGGCTGCTCGCGGTGTCCTGGTGGGACTGGCCGGTGGAGCACCTCACCGCACACATCCGGACGGTCATGTCGGGCAGCATCACCGACCTGGAAGCGGCGGCCCGTAAGCCCTGCGGCCGCCGTCGCCGCCTCTCGCTCCGAGCGGAAGCCCGAATAGGGCGGGAGCGGGTTCTCGTGCGAGAGCGGGGACGTACGGGCTCAGGCCGCGAGGTCCGTCTGGGCCTTTTCACGGACGGCGTCGGGGGTGGTGGGCACGGCCGGTGTGACGCGCTTGGCCGGTGTCGCGGCAGGTGTCCGGGTCTCGGCGCGGGCGCAGCAGGTCTGTTCCAGCAGGGTGTCCGCCGTCGCCAGGGCGGCTTCGATCCTGGACGTCGAGGTCGTCACGCACAGGGTGTACACGACGTCCTCCACCGCGCGCCGCGTCTCCTCCGTCGGCTTCTCGGCGTGGGCCAGCCGGGTTTCGGCGTAGCGGGTGAGGAGTTCGCGCAGCACCTTCGGGTCGGGCACCAGCATGGAAGTGAGTCCCCTTCTTCAGTTGGTTCTCGTGCACTTCTCGTGTTTGTCCTGTGATGCTGCGGATTCCCACGGACAACGCCGGGCACACCCGCTGTTTTCCGCCAAACTGCACTCAGCTGTTCGTCAGCATGCCCGTGCGCAGGGTGCCGAGGATCCGGGTCAGCAGGCGGGAGACCTGCATCTGGGAGATGCCGAGGATCTCGCCGATCTCGGACTGGGTGAGTTCCTGGCCGAAACGCATGGACAGGATGCGGCGGTCCCGCTCGCCCAGCGAGTCGAGGAGGGGGGCGAGGGTGTGGAGGTCCTCGAAGAGTTCCATGTGGGGGTCGCAGGCACCGAAGAAGTCGGCGTACGAGACGGGGGACTTGGTGCTGTTGTCGTGACCGGTCTCGGCGGGCAGGTCGAGGGAGCCCGCGGTGTAGCCGTTGGCGGCGACCAGGCCCTCGGTGACCTCCTCCTCCGTCAGTTCCAGGAGTTCGGCGAGCTCGGCGACGGTGGGGTCCCGGTCCAGGACGTTGGCCAGCTGCTCCTTGGCCTTGGCCAGTTCGGTACGGAGTTCCTGGAGGCGGCGCGGCACGTGCACGGCCCACGTCGTGTCGCGGAAGAAGCGCTTGATCTCGCCGGTGATGTAGGGGATGGCGAAGGAGGTGAACTCCACTTCACGCTGGAGGTCGAACCGGTCGATCGCCTTGATCAGGCCGATCGTGCCCACCTGGATGATGTCCTCCAGGTCACCGCTGCCCCGGTTGCGGAAGCGCCGCGCCGCGAACTTCACCAGCGAGAGGTTCATTTCGATCAGGGTGTTGCGCGCGTACTGGTACTCGTGCGTGCCCTCCTCCAGCTCCTGGAGCCGGTCGAGGAAGAGCTTGGAGAGCTGGCGCGCATCCTTGGGGGCGACCGCGGTGGGGTCGGCGATGCGGGGCAGGGCCGCGTCGGCCGGGGCCGCCCCCGGGGCGGTCGCGGACTCGTACGGGGTCACGGTTGCTGACTGCATCGCGGTTCCTCCTCGGGTGCGGCGGGCGTACGCGGCGTGGTGGCGTACGCGGCCCAGTCTTGCCCGGGAACACGCGTTCACTCCCCCGGAGCCAATTTTTTTGTACGGCGTTCCGGCAGGGCTCGTTCCGGGGGGCGTGACGACCATCCCTGTACCGGTCAACCCGCATGTCACGAGGACTGGTCCGACACCGAATGAACACTGTGATGTTCAATCGAACATTGTTGTGTTAGAAAGTGGGCATGGGAGTTGCCAATCGTCTTGATGTGACCCTGCGTCTCGTGCAGGGCTCGGACCGGGTTTCGGTGGCCGAGCTCGCGCACCGGCTCGGGGTCTCCGACATGACCGTCCGCCGGGACCTGGCCGAACTGGAACGCCAGGGCCTCCTCAAGCGGGTGCACGGGGGCGCCGTCGCCACCCGGGCGCGGGAGGACGGCGCCGGGTTCGCCGCCCGGGAGCCGTGGCAGCAGGCCACCAAGGACCGGCTGGGCAAGGCCGTCGCGGAACTGATCGAACCCGGCTCGCGGGTACTCCTCGACGCCGGCACGACGACCGTGCACGTCGCCGAACACCTGGCGGCCCGCGCCCCGCTGACGGTGGCGGTGCTCAGCCTGCAGGCGGCGGTGCGCCTCGCCGACCGGCCCGGCGTCGAACTGCTGGTCGTAGGTGGGCGGTCGCGTCCCGGCGAGCGGTCGCTGGTGGGCCCGCTGGCACTCCGTACGCTCGAAGCCCTCGCGTTCGACTGCTTCGTGATGTCCATAGGCGGGGTGCACGGCGAGCACGGCTGGTCGGAGTTCTCGCTCGACGACGCGGCGGTCAAGCAGGCAGGACTCGCCCAGTCGGCGCGCACGGTGGCGGTCGCCGACGCCACCAAGCTCGGGGTCCGCTCCTTCAGCCGGGTCGCCGCACCCCACGCGGTGGACACCTTCGTCACCGACACCGCCGCCGAGGACGCGGCCACCCATCCGCACGGCCCCGACACCCTCGCGGCACTGCGGAAGGCGGGCGTGCACACGCTCCTCGCCTGAGCACCAGCCTCCCCCTACCCCCAGGAGTTGAGCAGAAGATCATGACCAGTACCCCTTCCGGCCCTCTGATGATCCTGGTCGCCGGCCCGTACAGATCCGGCACCGGGGACGACCCCGGCAAGCTCCGCGCGAACGTCGCCGCCATGAACGAGACCGCGCTCGCCCTCTTCCGCGCCGGTCATCTCCCGGTCACCGGCGAGGCGCTGGCGCTCCCCCTGCTGGAGACGGCCGGCAGCTCGGGTCCTGGCGACGCCCTCTACGACGAGATCTTCCACCCGGTTGCGGAACGCCTGCTGGCGCGCTGCGACGCGGTGCTGCGGATCGGCGGCCCGTCCGAGGGTGCGGACCGGATGGTCGCCCGGGCCCGTTCCCGGGGCGCGCGGATCTTCACGAGCCCTGCCGAGATCCCGGCGGCCACCACCTCATGAACGGCACCCCCGGCACTCCCGGCACCTCCGGCCCCTCCGGCACCCCCGGCATCGACATCCCCGACCGGCGCGGTCGCACCGGCCTGGACACCCACGGCCGCGACCTGACCGGCAACCCGCAGGTGCGCATCCGCGACGTGGAGGTGCTGTCCTGCGACTGGTACGTGCTGCGCAAGACCACTTTCGACTTCCGGCACAGCGACGGGAGCTGGAGCCGCGAGCAGCGCGAGACGTACGACCGGGGCGACGGCGCGACGATCCTGCTGTACGACCCGCAGCGCGCGACCGTACTCCTCACCCGGCAGTTCCGGCTGCCCGCGTACGTCAACGGACATCCGGACGGCATGCTCGTCGAGACGGCCGCGGGGCTGCTCGACGGCCACAGTCCGCAGGAGGCGATCCGCCGCGAGGCCGCCGAGGAGACCGGCCACACGGTCGGCACCCCGCAGCGCGTCTTCGAGGTCTACATGAGCCCCGGCTCCGTCACCGAACGCCTGCATTTCTTCGCCGCCCCCTACGGCGGGCACACCGCCACCTCGGCGGGTGGCGGCGTGGCCGCCGAGGGCGAGGACATCGCGGTCCTCGAACTCCCCTTCACCGAGGCCCTGCACCGCATCAGAACGGGCGAGATCGCGGATGCGAAGACCATCATGCTGCTCCAGTGGGCGGCCCTGGACGGCCCTTTCGCACCGGTCGGCTGACGCGCCGCGCGCACTACCGGCCGCAGTGGCCGGCGATTCCCGGTGGAGCAGCAGGACCCTGAGCCGCCCGGGGCCCTCGCAGGGGCCCCGGGCGCTCCTTGGTCCACCGCCCCGGGGGAGGCGGGGCGGTGCGACCGACCGGGCACCCGGGCTTGCGAGCCCGGGTGCCGCAGGATCAGAAGTTGAAGACCTGGCCCTGGCCCGCCCTCAGCGCGCAGGGGTTGGCGAAGGTGTGCTCGTACGCGACACGCCGGCCCTCCCAGACGCCCTCGGCCGTGACCACGACGGGGTTCCATTCCCTGGTGCAGTAGGTGGTCGACGGTGCCTTGGTCACCTTGTCGAAGTTTCCGCCCGCCGCGCGCAGTTGGGCGCAGGCGCCGGGCGCGTCGGGGTGGCTGCCCACTCCGCCGGAGGAGCAGCCGAGGGACACCGCCCGCTGGATTGCGGCGGTGGACGCGCTGTCGCCGTAGCCGATCGTGAGGACCAGCTCGGAAGGCGCGTAGATGCTCGCCGCCGGGGCGGTTGCTACGGGCGGGGCCACGGGTGCGGCGGTGGCCGTGGTGGCCAGACCGCCGAGCGCGAGGGCGGCTCCCAGCGCAATCCCCCCAGAGATGCCACGCATATTGAACACTCCCTTGCTTGTTGTGTCGGATATCGAACGGAACAGCCCGGAGTCTTGCTCAGCGAGACACCAAAAGCACATTGGATGCTCACTTTTGGTCGTTGGTTGAAAACTGAGCGTAGTGGCGCGAAGTGGCGTTCCCTCACGGACGGTTGAGCCGTCGTGCGCCCCGCGTGACCGGCGGGAAGGGGGGATCCCGGAGAAGTTCCCCAAGGGACAGAATGCACGAAGAAGGGCCGAGGGAGGGGGGTGCGCCGCCCCGGCCACCCCTCCGGGAGGGGGCAGGAATGACCGGATCCGGAGTGCGGGAAGGTGCGCGTGGGTGCCTTCGTCACGGGTGCGGGGGTGGCTTCCCGATCAGCCTTGACCCCGCCTCCCGGGCGCGCCTAACCTGTTGTCAACATCCGAAATAGTGAACGAAGTTCGATATTTCGAACCTTGTTCGCTTCACTCTTCGGCCCGCCCCGCGAGGCCCGCAGGGACAGGAACAGGAGCCCCGGTGTCAGCAATACCCGTGTGGAGCATCGATCCGCGAACCGGTGAGCAGCGCGAACAGGTGGCGGTGGAGGCCACCGAGGCGTCCGTCGACGCCGCCGTCCGCGCCGCCCACGCCGCTCGCGACTCTCTCGCCGACCGGGCCGAGCGGTCCGCCTTCCTGCGCACCGCCGCCATGCTCCTCGACGGGGCGAGGGCGGAGCTGGTGGCCGTGGCGGACGCCGAGACGGCGCTCGGCACCACCCGGCTGAACGGCGAACTCACCCGTACCTGCTACCAGTTGCGGCAGTTCGCCGACTCCGTCGACGAGGGCTCCTTCCTCGACGTCATCATCAGCCACCCGGACCCCGACGCCACTCCCCCGGTCCCCGATCTGCGCCGCTACAAGGTGCCGATGGGTGTCGTCGCCGTCTACTCGGCCTCCAACTTCCCCTTCGCCTTCTCCGTCGCGGGCGGCGACACCGCGAGCGCGCTCGCCGCGGGCTGCCCGGTCGTGGTCAAGGCACACCCGGACCACCCCGCCACCTCCGAGGCCACCGTCGCGGTGCTGCGCCGGGCCGCCGCCCGGCACGGGCTGCCGGAGGGCGTCGTCGGACTGGTCCACGGCTTCGACGCGGGCGTCCTGCTGGTCGGCCATCCGCTGATCGCCGCCGCCGGTTTCACCGGTTCGGTACGGGGTGGCCGCGCGCTCTTCGACGCCGCGGCGGCCCGGCCCGTGCCGATCCCCTTCCACGGCGAACTGGGCTCCCTCAACCCGGTCGTGGTGACCGGGGCCGCCGCCGCCGAGCGCGCGGAGGAAATCGGGACGGGGCTTGCCGCGTCCATGACGATGGGGGTCGGCCAGTTCTGCGTGAAGCCGGGGCTGGTGCTGGTTCCGGCGGGCGGGGCGGGCGATCAGCTGGTGAAGGCACTCGGCCAGGGGCTCGCAGACGTCGGGCCCGGGGTCATGCTCGACCACCGGATGCGCGAGCACTTCGTGGCCGGAGTGGGCGAACGCTCCCGGCTCCCCCAGGTCACCACCCCGGTCGAGCCCGTATTCGCCGACGCGCACACGGTCGCGGCCGCCGTCCTCACGGTGCCCGCGAGCTCGCTCGCCGAAGAGGGGGGCGCCCACGACCAGCTGCTGGAGGAGTGCTTCGGCCCGGTGACCGTCGTCGTACGGTACGAGGACCAGGCTGAGGCGGACGCGGTACTGACGCGGCTGCCCGGCAACCTCACCGCCACCCTGCACGTCTCCGCCGAGGAGGGTACGTCGGGCAGTGCGGCGGGCCTTCTCGCCCGCCTCACCCCGCTGGCCGGCCGGGTCCTGGTCAACGCCTGGCCCACCGGCGTCGCGGTGGCCCCCGCCCAGCACCACGGCGGCCCCTACCCGGCGACCACGTCCACGTCCACGTCGGTCGGCCTCACGGCATCCGAGCGCTGGCTGCGTCCGGTCGCGTACCAGAACACTCCGGAGGCACTGCTGCCGCTCGAACTGCGGGAGGCCAATCCGCTGGGACTGCCGCGCACGGTGGACGGCCGCCGCGAGGGATAGCCCTGAGGGCCCGGACGCCCCGGTCCGGACGCCTCAGGCACCGGACGCGCTCCCCTGCCCGGATGCCCCCAGCACGGGACGTCCGGACCGGGAGGGCTCCCCTGCCCGGAGGCCGCAGGCACGGGGGCGTTCGGACCGGGAGGACTCCCCTGCCCGGAGGCCGCAGGCACGGGGGCGTCCGGACCGGGGGCGTTCGGACCGGGGGCGTCCGGACCGGGGGCGTCCGGACCGGGGGGATTTTCGTGCCCGGCCCGGGCGTCAGCCCCGTGCCCGCCCGGCCCGCTTCACCTCGCGGTCGATCGCCCAGGCATCGGCGACCGGTCCGAGGTGGGCAAGCTTGTCCGGGTTGGCGACCCCGCGGACGGTCCTGATCCGCCCGTCGGCGATGTCGAGGGCCAGGGCGTTCAGCACCCTGCCCTCGCGGTCGCGGAGGATCGCACCTGGCTGGCCGTTGACCTCCCGCGGCTCGCACGTCACCGCGATCCGCCACAGCCGGGGGAAGGACGCACCCAGCAGCCGGGCCACGTTCTCCGCGCCCAGCACGGCCCTGGCCAGCGCCGGGGCCTTGCCGCCGCTGTCCCCGACCAGTTGCACATCGGCGGCCAGCAGCCTCTGCAGCCCGCTCACGTCGCCGTCCTTCAGCGCGTCGAAGAAGCGCGTCGCCAGCTCCCGGCGTTCCTGGCTGTCCGCCGCGAACCTCGGCCGCCCCGCCTGCATGTGCCGGCGCGCCCGTACGACGAGCTGACGGCAGGCCTGCTCGGAGCGCCCCACCGCCTCCGCCACCTCGTCGAACCCGAAGCCGAACACCTCGCGCAGCACGAACGCCGCCCGCTCCAGCGGGCTGAGCCGCTCCAGCAGCACCAGCGCCGCCATCGACACGGAATCGGCCAGCTCCGCCGCCCGCGCGGGGTCCTGGTACGGGTCGTTCAGCAGGGGCTCGGGGAACCACGGCCCGACGTACGCCTCGCGCCGGACCCGTGCGGAGCGCAGTACGTCGATGGAGATCCGGGTCACCGCGGTGGACAGGAACGCCTTGCCCGAGTCGGGGCGGGTCGCCGAGGCGTCGAAGCGCAGCCAGGTCTCCTGGACCGCGTCCTCGGCCTCCCCCACGCTGCCCAGGATCCGGTACGCGATCGAGAACAGCAGCGGCCGCAGTTCCTCGAACTCCTCCACCTTGCTCACGCGGTGTCTCCTTCCCCCGGCCCGGGAGCGGCCCCCCGAAGCAGTCCCGTACGACCGAACTCGGCCGGGCGGAAGCCCACTTGTGATCACCCTCCCGCCGGAGGCAGCGTAACCGCCCCCGACGGGGTCACCGGGAGGGCCGGGGCACCGGGGGGAAAGCCCGCTCAGTGGAACTGGCCCGGCACGTAGTCTCCGGCCGGCTGCTGGGCGATGATGTTCAGCCGGTTCGCCGTGTTCATGAAGGACACCAGGACCACCAGGGCGGTGAGCTGCTCCTCGTCGTAGTGCTTGGCGGCCTGCTCCCACACCGCCTCGCCGACCCCGCCCGCACCGTCGGCGACCCTGGTCCCCTCCTCCGCGAGGGCCAGCGCGGCACGCTCGGCCTCGGTGAACACCGTGGCCTCCCGCCACGCCGCCACCAGGTGCAGCCGCACCGGGGTCTCGCCCGCGGCGGTGGCCTCCTTGGTGTGCATGTCGATGCACATGGCGCAGCCGTTGATCTGGCTCACCCGCAGCGACACCAGCTCCTGCGTCGCGGCCGGCAGCGACGATTCCTTGAGCACCCTGCCCGCCGCCATGAAGTGCTTGAAGGCCTTGCCGGCGGTGGGGCTCGCGAAGTAGTTGAGTCGCGCTTCCATGATGGGCTCCTTCGTGGGTGTTCCTCAGTGGCTACACCCCTTGGGACGAGGCAGCCCCGAGCCCTGTGACACGGCTGGATGTGACGCGCGTCTCTCCCCGGCTCCGCGTACCCCTGGACCCCTGGACCCCTGCGCCCTTGTGCCCCTGCGCCCCTATGCCCCTTGCATGGCCTCCACGCCCCTCACTCCATCAGGAAGACCTGCTCCGCCCGCGCCCACCACTCCCCCGGCGCCGCCTCGGGCACCCGCTCCTGAAGGGGGTCGGTCAGCTTCCACCACTCCTGGGTGGCCTCGTCCTCGGCCAGTGCGGCGAGGTCGGCCGCGAGGTCCTCGCCGTGGTACTCGA
The DNA here is from genome assembly GCF_042716745.1 of Streptomyces sp. NPDC058663. Taxonomy (NCBI): domain Bacteria; kingdom Bacillati; phylum Actinomycetota; class Actinomycetes; order Kitasatosporales; family Streptomycetaceae; genus Streptomyces; species Streptomyces sp. NPDC058663. The sequence continues at coordinate 147,029 of NZ_JBHXRV010000010.1, read as the reverse complement.
AGTAGCTGAAGAGCCGGTCGCCCAGCAGGTGGATCGAGTAGTTGGCGATGTGGGCGGCCCGCAGCCGGTCGAGGACCGGCCCGGGTACGGCTTCGTGCAACTTCCGGTATTCCACGGCCTTTTCGGGCCTGACCCGGATGACCTGTGCGATCCGCTCCATGCAAGATCACCTCCTGGTGGGGAAGTTATCGGAAGGGCGGGAGGTGCGGAAGGTGTCGTGGGTGCGCCGGGTACGTCGGTGTACCGGGGAGGGCCCCGGGCCCGGAGCGGGAATCGGGGGGGGACCTGGGTCCTCGTGCGCGGGGGCGATGTGCCGGGCCGGGGGTGGTTCCTAGCCTCGGGGCATGCGATCACATGACGAACAAGTGCGGGATGTACGGGATGCGCCCCAGCGAGCGGCGCTGGGAGCGTCGTCGGCTGCCGCCGCGGGTCTCGCTCTCACCCTCTGTCTGACCGGCTCACCCGCACCGGCCCCGGCCGCCGCAGCCGGTCCCCCGGGGAGCGCCGGAGCGAGCTCCCGGGCCGGCCACGGAGGCGGGCTCGACCGGTTCCACCAGCAGCGCCTCGGGTGGGGAAGCTGCGCCGAGGGACCGGGCGACGCGATGGGGCGCGAGCTGGACAAGGCCGGGGTGCAGTGCGCGGACGTGACCGTTCCGCTGGACTACGCCGACCCCCGGGGACGCACCCTCACCGTCGCGGTGTCCCGGCTGAAGGCCACCGACACCCGCCACCGCATCGGCTCGCTCCTGCTGAACAACGGCGGCCCCGGCGGAGGCGCGGTCCAGTCGCCGCCTGCCGTGCGCAAGGCGATGAAGGAGGTCGGGGCGCGGTACGACATCGTCGGCTTCGACCCGCGGTTCACCGGGCGCAGCACCCGCCTGAACTGCGGCTGGCCGGTCGGGGTCGCGTGGTTCTCGGCCGGTTCCTCGCGGTCGGGCTTCGACCGGCAGGTGGCGCTGCACAGGAGTCTCGCCGACAAGTGCCGGGCCGCCGGCGGTACGGCCCTCCCGTACATCACCACCCGCAACACGGCCCGGGACATGGACGTCATCCGCGGTGCGCTCGGCGAGCGGAAGATCTCCTATCTCGGCTACTCGTACGGGACCCATCTGGGCACGGTCTACACGCAGATGTTCCCCGGGCGCTACGACCGGGTGGTGCTGGACGGCGCGTTCGCGCCTGGCGACTACCGGGCCCGGCTGTTGCGCGGCACCGAGCGCGCGTCCGAACAGGCGCTCTCCGACTGGGCCGCGTGGGCGGCCGGCCGGCATGCCGCCCTCGGTCTCGGCAGGACCCGCGCCGAGGTCCTGGCCACCGTCGACCGTGTCGTCGCGGCCTCCGCGCGCCGCCCGTTGCGCGTGGGCACCGGCGCGGACGTCTTCGCGGTCGACGACACCCAGGTGCCGGTCCTGCTGTTCACTGCGCTGGCGGACGACACCGATCCGACCCGGGAGTTCCTCGGCGAGCAGCTGTCCGTACTGGCGAGGGCCGCGCGCGGGGCGGCGCCCCGCGCGCTGTCCCCGCAGTTCGCCGCCACGCTGCGGTACGTCCAGCGCGGCGAGGGCGAGCCCTCCGACGTGCAGATGGCGATCATCTGCGGGGACGCCGCCGGCCCGCGCGACCCCGCGCGCTACTGGCTGGACGTCCGGCGCAGCCGCGCCGCACACCCGCTGTTCGGGCCGCTGACCCACAACATCAACCCGTGCGCCTTCTGGGACCGGCCGCGCGAGAAGCCCACCGAGGTGCGGCGGGACGTCCCCGCGCTGATCGTGGCAGCGACCGGCGACCCGCGCACCACCTACCGGAGCAGCGTCGAGCTGCACCGGCAGCTGCCCAGCTCCCGGCTGGTCACGCTCCGGGGGGCCAACCGGCATGGTCTGTACGGGCGTTACGGCAACGCCTGTGTGGACGACCGGGTCAACCAGTACCTGGCCTCCGGCACGCTGCCGACGACGGACCGCACCTGCGCGAAGTAGCGCCGGGCAGTTGAGGTCCGGCAAGTCGGTCCTGGCCGGGTTGGGCCCGGCTTCGGGGGTACTCGCGTGCCATGACAGCCAGTGGAAGCGACAACCCGGACCGCACCGCCCCGGAATACCGGGACCGCGCCACCCGGGAGAGCCCGGACCGTACCGCCCCGGGGAGCAAGCGGATCCCCGCCCAGGAGAGCCCGGACCGCACCGTCCCGGAGCAACCGAACCACACCGCCCCGGACGATCCGGACGGGCCCGCCGCCGACGGTCCCACCGATCTGCCGACCCATTCCTGGTGGGCCGTTCTGCGGCGGACCGGGAAGGAGTTCCTGGACGACGAGCTGGCGGACCGGGCGGCCTCGCTCACGTACTACGGGGTGCTCTCCGTCTTCCCGGCGATGCTCGTGCTCGTCTCGTTGCTCGGGGTGATCGGCGAGTCCGCCACCAAGACCGTGCTGGACAACGTGCAGTCGCTGGCGCCGGGTGCCGTCAAGGACATCCTCACCCAGGCCGTGGAACAGCTCCAGGGCAGCAGCGGCACCAGTGGCGTCATCGCCATCGTCGGTCTGATCGCGGCGCTGTGGTCGGCGTCCGGGTACGTCGGCGCGTTCATCCGTACCTCGAACGCGATCTACGACATGCCCGAGGGGCGGCCGATGTGGAAGGTGACGCCGCTGCGGATCGGCCTGACCGTGCTGCTGATGGTGCTGTTGTCGGCCAGTGCGCTCATCGTGGTCTTCACCGGGTCCCTGGCCGAGTGGGCCGGCGAGACGATCGGTCTCGGGTCCGAGGCGGTGACCGTGTGGTCGATCGCGAAGTGGCCGGTGCTGCTGTTGCTGGTGGTGCTGATGATCGCGTTGCTGTTCTGGTCGGCACCGAACGTGCGCGGGCGCGGCTTCCGCTGGGTGAGCCCGGGCAGTGTGCTGGCCGTGGTGCTGTGGCTGGCGGCCTCCGGCGGCTTCGCGCTGTACGTGGCCAACTTCGGCTCGTACAACAAGACCTACGGCGCACTCGCGGGCGCCATCATCTTCCTGGTGTGGCTGTGGCTGTCGAACCTGGCGATTCTGCTGGGTCTGGAGTTCGACGCGGAGCTGGCCAGGCAGCGGGCGATCAGCGGTGGGCTGCCGGACGACGCGGAGCCGTACGTGGAGCCGCGTGACACCCGCAAGTGGCCGGTGAAGCTGCGCAGGGCGAGGGCCAAGGAGAAGGACAGGGAAAAGGGCAGGGAGAAGGACGGGGGCCGGGGCACCGGCCGGACGCGGAACACCACCGGCAGCTGACCGGATACCCGCGGGCGGCCCGGGCCGGTGGCCCCGGGTACGCGCGGGTGGCCCGGGGCCGGTTGTCCCAGGTACGCGCGGGCGGCCCGGGGCCGGTTGTCCAAGGTACGCGCGGGCCGCCCGGGGCCGGTTGTCCCAGGTACGCGCGGGCCGCCCATGCAGGAGGCTCCGCGCGTAACCGGTGCGGCGGGGGGCTGTGCCGCCCGGGCCCCCGCCCCTCGCCCCTACGCGGCGCGCCGCCTCAGGTAGACGGCCCACGTGACCGCCAGGCACAGCACGTAGTACGCGAGGAAGGCGAGGTAGGCCGCGTCGCCCGTGCCCTCCGAGAGGAAGGACTGGCGGAAGGCGATGTTGACGAGGACTCCGCCCAGTGCGCCGACCGCGCCCGCGATACCGATGACGGCGCTCGACCTGCGGCGGGAGCGGGCCGCCGCCTCCTCCGGATCCGCACCGGCCGCCATGTCGGCGGCCGCCTTGGTGTGGAAGATGTTCGGGATCATCTTGTACGTGGAGCCGTTGCCGACGCCGCTGAAGACGAAGAGCGCGACGAACCCGGTCAGGAAGAGCGGGAGCGAGCCGGACTTCGAGGCCAGCAGGACGAGGAGGGCGCCCGCCGCCATGGCCACGAAGTTCCAGAAGGTGACCCGCGCTCCGCCCCAGCGGTCGGCGAGCGCCCCGCCCACCGGGCGGACGAGCGAGCCGAGGAGTGGGCCGAGGAAGGTGAGGTAGGCGGCGCTGACCGCCGTCGGGAAGTCGGCGTGGAACTGGACCAGGAGCACCTGTCCGAAGGCGAACCCGAACCCGATGAACGAACCGAAGGTGCCGATGTACAGGAGCGCCATCACCCAGGTGTGCGGTTCGCGGGCCGCCTCGCGCAGGGCACCGCGGTCGTTGCGCAGGGCCGGCAGGTTGTCCATGCGCAGGGCGGCGGCGACGGCGGCGATGACGATCAGCGGGATGTAGATCAGCGGGACCAGGCGGGGGTGCGAAGCGCCCGCCGTGGCCAGGACCAGCAGGCCGAGCAGCTGTACGGCGGGGACGCCGAGGTTGCCGCCGCCCGCGTTGATGCCCAGCGCGCGGCCCTTGAGGTGCTGGGGGTAGAAGGCGTTGATGTTGGCCATCGAGGACGCGAAGTTGCCGCCGCCGATGCCCGCCACGGCCGCCACCCACAGGAGGGTGCTGTACGAGACGCCCGGTTCGAGGACGTACGCCGTCAGCAGGGCCGGGAGGAGGAGGGCGAGGGCGCTGATCACGGTCCAGTTGCGCCCGCCGAAGACCGCGACGGCGAAGGTGTACGGGAGGCGCAGGGCGGCGCCGAGGAGCGTCGGCACGGCCGTGAGGACGAACTTGCCCGCCGGGTCGATGCCGTACTCCGGGCCGAGGAACAGCACCAGCACCGACCACAGGCTCCAGACGGAGAAGCCGATGTGCTCGGAGAACACGGAGAAGAGGAGGTTGCGACGGGCGATCTTCGCGCCGGTGGCCGCCCAGAACGCCGGGTCCTCCGGCCGCCACTCCTCGATGGCCGGGCGGGACCTGCCGGGGGCCGGGGCCTGCGGGTTCTGCGGGTTCTGCGGATTCTGCGGGGTGCGGACTGAGGTGGTCATGGCCGCCTAACTTCCAGTGCCGACAGGGGAGTGGGTGGTGCGGACGGGCCAGACCGGCAGCGCCGCCGGTGAGCCGTCGGGGGCCTCCTCCTCGTCGAGGCAGGCACCGGTACGCAGGTCGAAGGCCTGCTTGTACATCGGGGACAGGACGACGGGGACGCCGCCGCGGGTGCCGAGGAGGCCGCGCGAGATGACGTGGGCGCCGCTGAACGGGTCGCGGTTGCCCACCGCGTGGACGGTTCCGGAGCGGTCCCGGTAGAAGGCGATCTGTTCGTCGCCGACCAGGGCGGCGACGCCCCGGCCCGGGATCAGGACGTCGTACGGGCAGACGGTGGTCCAGCCGTCGCCCGTGTTCACCTCGACCATGACAGGAGGGGCGGTCCGCGCGGGAGCTCCGGTGGTCTCGGCGGCCACGGCGACCCCGGTGGCCCCGGTGGCCCCGGTGGCCCCGGTGGCCCCGGCCGTCCCGGCCGTCCCGGCCGTCCCGGCGGACTCGGCGGTTTCGGTGGCGGTGGCGCTCATGCGAGGGTCCTCACTTCCAGGGTCGGGCCTGCCACCAGTGCGGCGGCGGTGGGCTCGGGGTCAGCGGGGCGGATCTGGTCGCGTTCCGGCACGAAGCGGATGGTGGGGTCCGGGGTGCCGGGCGCGTTGACGAAGGAGACGAAGCGGGCGAGGCGCTCCGGGTTGTCGAGGGTGGCGCGCCATTCGTCCTCGTACGAGGTGATGTGACGGCTCATCAGGTCGTCCAGGTCGGCGCAGATGCCCAGCGAGTCGTCGACGATGACGGCGCGCAGGTGGTCGAGGCCGCCTTCCATGCGCTCGATCCAGGGGGCGGTGCGCTCCAGCCGGTCGGCGGTGCGGACGTAGAACATCAGGAAGCGGTCGATGGTGCGCAGCAGGGTGTCGCGGTCGGCGTCGACCAGCAGGAGGTCGGCGTGGCGCGGGGTCATGCCGCCGTTGCCGCCGACGTAGAGGTTCCAGCCCGCCGAGGTGGCGATGATGCCGAAGTCCTTGCTCTGTGCCTCGGCGCACTCGCGGGCGCAGCCGCTGACCGCCGACTTGAGCTTGTGGGGGGCGCGCAGGCCCCGGTAGCGGAGTTCGAGCTCGATGGCGAGGGCGACCGAGTCCTGCACTCCGTACCGGCACCAGGTCTGGCCCACGCAGGACTTGACCGTGCGGAGCGACTTTCCGTAGGCGTGACCGGACTCGAAACCCGCGTCGACCAGGCGGCGCCAGATGGAGGGGAGTTGGTCGACGGAAGCGCCGAACATGTCGATCCGCTGGCCGCCGGTGATCTTGGTGTAGAGGCCGAAGTCGCGGGCGATCTCCCCGATGGTGATGAGGCCGTCGGGGGTCACCTCGCCGCCGGGGATGCGCGGGACGACCGAGTAGGAGCCGTTGCGCTGGAGGTTGGCGAGGAAGTGGTCGTTGGTGTCCTGGAGGGCGGACTGTTCGCCGTCCAGGATGTGGCCGGAGACGGAGTCGCCGAGTGCGGGGCTGAGGGAGGCGAGGACGGAGCCGACGACCGGCTTGCAGATCTCGCAGCCCTCGCCGGCGCTCTGTCCTGGCTGTCCGTGTTCGCTGATGAGCTGGGCGAAGGTGGTGATGCGCTTGACCCGTACGATCTCGTAGATCTCGGCGCGGGTGTGCGCGAAGTGCTCGCACAGGCCGGTGGAGACCTCCACGCCCTGCTCGGCGAGTTCGTCCGCGACGAGGGTGCCGAGCAGCTTCACGCAGGAGCCGCAGCCGGTGCCCGCGCGGGTGCACTTCTTGACGGCGGGCACGTCCGTGCAGCCGGTCTCGGCGACGGCGGCGCGGATCGCTCCCTTGGTGACGTTGTGGCAGGAGCAGACCACCGCTTCGTCGGGGAGTGCGATGGGGCCCGGTGCGGCGCCGATCGAGGCGGGCAGCACCAGTTGCTCGGGGGGCGCGGTGAGCGGGGCGCCGTTGAGGGCGAGCGGGCGGAGCAGGTCGTAGGACTCGGTGTCGCCGACCAGGACGCCGCCGAGGAGGGCGCCGTCGGTGCCGATGACCAGCTTCTTGTAGACGCCCTCGCGGCTGTTGGCGTAAAGGACTTCGAGGGAGCCCTCGGTGGTGCCCTGCGCGTCGCCGAAGCTGGCGACGTCGACGCCCAGGAGCTTGAGCTTGGTGGAGAGGTCGGCACCGGTGAACTCACCCGCACCCGCGGTGATTTGCGTGGCGGCCGTCTCGGCCATCGCGTACCCCGGGGCCACCAGTCCGTAGACCCGCCCGTCGACGGCGAGCGCACACTCGCCGATCGCCCAGACGGCGGGGTCCTCGGTGCGGCAGGCGGCGTCGACGACGATGCCGCCTCGCGCGCCGACCGGCAGGCCGCAGTCCCGGGCGAGCTGGTCGCGGGGGCGCACCCCGGCCGAGAAGACGACGAGGTCGGTGTCGAGGGTGGCGCCGTTGGAGAGCACCATGCCGCGGACGGCGCCTTCGGCGTCGGTCTCGACGGTCTGGGTGCCCGCGCCGGTGTGCACGGTGACGCCCAGCTCCTGGATCTTGTCCCGGAGCACGGCGCCACCGCCCTCGTCGACCTGGAGGGCCATCAGGCGCGGCGCGAACTCGACGACGTGCGTGTCCAGGCCCATCGCGCGCAGAGCGCCCGCGGCCTCCAGGCCGAGCAGCCCGCCGCCGACGACGGCACCGATCCGGGCGTGATCGGCGGCCGCCCTGATCGCCTCCAGGTCCTCGATGGTGCGGTAGACGAAGCAGCCGGCCGCGTCGTGTCCTGGGACCGGGGGCACGAAGGGGTAGGAGCCGGTGGCCAGCACCAGCGCGTCGTACCGGAAGACCTCTCCCGAGCGGGCGGTGACGGTGCGGGCGTCGCGGTCGATCGCCTCGGCCGGGTCGCCGAGCCGCAGGTCGATGCGGTACTTGTCGCCGAACTCGGCGTCCCACATGGAGAGTTCGTCGGCGGTGGTGCCGGAGAACCAGGAGGTGAGGTGGACCCGGTCGTAGGCCGGGCGCGGTTCCTCGGCCAGTACGGTGACCTGCCAGGCGGAGGTGCCGTCGCGCTCGGCGAACGCCTCCAGGAAGCGCTGGCCGACCATGCCGTGGCCGACGAGGACCAGGTGGCGGCGGGTCTCTGTGTCCGTCGATTCCTTCACAGGACGGCTCCTTCGGCTGGTGCGAGTGACAGGGCGGTTATGGGGGGTGCGGGTGGTGCGGGGGCTGTGGGTGGGACGGGGGCTGGAGGTGGAGCGGAGGGCATGCGGGGCGCGGAGGGTGTGCGTGGTGCGGGCGGGGCGGCCGGGACGAGTGCCGCGGCTTCGAGAGGGGTGAGGAGGTCGAGGGGGCGCGACGGGAGGGGCTCGCCGCGCTCGTAGGTGCGGGTCAGCTCCCCCACGGCGGCGAGGTCGCCGACGAGGATCGCGCCCACGAGCCGGTCGCCGCGCATCACGAGCTTCTTGTACGAGCCGTAGGCCCCGCGGGTGCCGTCGACGAGCCGCAGGGCGTCCCCGTCGGTGTCCTCCACCTCGCCGAACGCGGCGATCTCGAGGGCTCCCGCGGTGAGGCGGGCCACCCCGTGCACACCGGACCCGGTGTACAGGGCGTGGGGGTCGGCGCCCGAGAGGCGGGCGGCGAGTACGTCGGCCTGCGCCCAGGCGGGCCCGGTGAGCCCGTGGACGGCGCCCCGGTGTTCGGTGCAGTCACCGATGGCGTACACCCCGGGGGCCGAGGTGGCGAGGGTGTCGTCGACGACGACGCCGCGCCGCACCTCGATCCCGGCAGCGCGGGCGAGACCCGTGCGGGGGCGGACCCCGCAGGCGAGGACGACCAGGTCGCAGTCGAGGACGTGGCCGCTCGCGAGGGCGACGCCGGTGACGGCGGTGTCGCCGCGCAGGGCGCGGGCACGGTTGCCGGTGTAGACGGCGGCGCCCATGCCTTCGAGGGCGCGCCGTACGGTGGCTCCGGCCTCGTCGTCGAGGTGACGTTCCATCAGATGCGGTGCCTGGTGGACGATTTCGACGGGGATGCCGAGGGCGGCGAGCGCGCGGGCGGCGCTGACACCGAGGACCCCGCCGCCGATGACGACGGCCCGCTCGGCGCTCCTGGCCGCTTCGGCGAGGCGTACGCAGTCGGCGAGGGAGCGGAAGGCGTGCACGCCGTCCTTGAGTTCCCGGCCGGACTTCTCGCTCCCGGCCGCCTCCCGGCCACTCTCCTCGCCCCCCGCGTCTCCCGTGCTGTGCAGGTGGCGGATCGGCGGCAGGACCGGGTTCGCCCCGGTGGCCAGGACCAGGACGTCGTACCCGGCGCTCTCCCCGGTGTCGGTGCGCAGGGTGCGGGCGGCCGTGTCCACGGCCACCACCTCCGTGCCCGTCACCACGGCGGCTCCGCCGGCCGGGAGGGCCAGGGCGTCCGGGGTGTAGCGGCCGTCGAGCACTCCGGCGAGGAGGGCCCTGTTGTACGGGGCGTACGGCTCGTGCCCGTACAGGGTGAACTCGGCTGCGCCCGCGGGGGCTTGGGACAGGGTCTGGCGGGCGAGGCGGGCGGCTGCCATGCCCGCGCCGATCACGGTCACACGCAGGGGCGTCATGCCTTCTCCACCTTCACTGCGCACACCTTGAACTCCGGCATCCGCGACGTGGGGTCCAGCGCGTCGTTGGTGAGGGAGTTGGCACGGCCCTCGCCCGCCCAGTGGAACGGCATGAACACCGTGTCGGGACGGATCGCCCCGCTCACCCGCGCGGGCGCGGTGGCCCGCCCCCGCCTGCTCGTCACGGTGAGCAGCTCCCCTTCCGCCACGCCGATCCGGGCCGCCAGCCGGGGGTGCAGCTCGACGAAGGGACCTGGGGCCGCGTCGTTCAGCTCGGGGGTGCGGCGGGTCTGGGCGCCGCTCTGGTACTGGGCGAGGACCCGCCCGGTGGTGAGGTGCAGGGGGTAGTCGCCGTCCGGCTCCTCGGCGGCGGGCCGGTGCGAGACGTCGGCGAACCGGGCCCGCCCGTCGGGAGTGGCGAACCGGTCGAGGAAGAGGCGGGGCGTGCCGGGGTGGGGTCCACCCGGGCCGGGGTGGGGTCCACCCGGGCCGGGGTGCGGGCCACCCGCGCCCTCGCCCGGACCCTGGTCCTCCCCCGCCGGGCACGGCCAGAAGACGCCGTCCTCCGCCCTGATCCGCTCGTAGCTGATCCCCGAGTAGTCCGCCTGACCGCCCGCCGACGCCTCGCGCAGCTCCGCGAAGACCTCCTCGGGGTCGTACGAGAAGCCCTTCTCGTGCCCGAGCCTGGCCGCGAGCTCGTGCAGGATGTGCAGGTCGGTGCGGACCTGGCCGGGGGGCCGCAGCGCCGCGCCGCGCAGGATGACGCGGCCCTCCAGGTTGGTCATCGTGCCGGTCTCCTCCGCCCACTGGGCCGACGGCAGGACGACATCGGCCAGTGCGGCGGTCTCGGAGAGGACCACGTCGCAGACGACCAGCGTGTCCAGGGAGCGGATGCGTTCGGTGATGTGCCGGGCGTTCGGTGCGGAGACGACCGGGTTGGAGCCCATCAGGAACAGGGAGCGGACCCCGCCCTCGGTGCCGAGCGCGTCGAGGAGTTCGTACGCGGAGACGCCGGGGCCCGGCAGATCCGCGGGGTCGACGCCCCACACCCGCGCGACGTGGGCGCGGGCCGCCGGGTCGGTGATGGACCGGTATCCGGGCAGCTGGTCGGCCTTCTGCCCGTGCTCGCGGCCACCCTGGCCGTTGCCCTGGCCGGTGAGACAGCCGTAGCCGGACAGCGGACGCCCGGCCCGCCCGGTGGCCAGGCACAGGTTGATCCACGCACCGACCGTGTCGACGCCCTTGCTCTGCTGCTCGGGGCCGCGTGCGGTGAGCACCATGCCGGTGCCTGCGGCCGTGAACAGCTCGACGACCTGCCGCAGCTGGGCGACCGGCACCCCGGTCAGCGACTCCACCCGCTCCGGCCAGTGCTCCATGGCCGCCGCCCTGGCCGCCTCGTAACCGTTCGTGCGGGAGGCGACGAACTCCTCGTCGACGTGCCCGCCGGCGATCACCAGGTGCAGCAGCCCCAGCGCGAGCGCCAGGTCGGTGCCCGGCATCGGAGCCAGGTGGAGGTCGGCGAGTTCGGCGGTCCTGGTGCGGCGCGGGTCGACGACGATCAGCCGGCCGCCGCCCTCGCGCAGCTCACGCAGGTGGCGCACGGCGGGCGGCATCGTGTCGGCCATGTTGCTGCCGACGAGGATCACGCAGCCGGTGCGCGCCACGTCCTCCAGCGGGAAGGGCAGACCGCGGTCGAGGCCGAAGGCGGCCTTGTGCGCGGCGGCCGCCGAGGACATGCAGAAGCGGCCGTTGTAGTCGATGTGCGCGGTGCGCAGGGCGACGCGGGCGAACTTGCCGAGCAGATAGGCCTTCTCGTTGGTGAGCCCGCCGCCGCCGAACACGCCGACCGCGTCCCGCCCGTACCGGGTGGCCGTCGTGCGGAAGGCCGCCGCGACCCGGTCCAGGGCCTCCTCCCAGCCGGCCTCACGCAGCTCCCCGCCCTTCTCGTCCCGTACGAGTGGGGTGGTGAGCCGGACACCGGGTGCGAGGACGGCGGCCGCGCTGTGGCCCTTGCCGCACAGGGCTCCCCGGTTCACCGGGAAGCCGGGGCGCTCGGCGATCTCCACCGGGCCTGCGGCGTCGCCGGTGGCGCGCAGCCGCATCCCGCACTGGAGGGAGCAGTACGGGCAGTGGGTGTCGACGAGGGCGGGGGCCGGGCCGCCGGTGAGGGCCGCCGGGACCACCGGGAGCGTTGTCGGGGTCGCGTTCATGGGTCCTACCGTGGCCGTGCGCCGTTACGCGCCCGCATCCCTCGCGTTGCGCGGACGGTACGTATCGCTCACTTCCCGCAGGTCGGCGTGCGAGGCGCAGGACACACGCCCGTATCGCAAGCGGGCTTCACTCTCACTTCGGTGAGACGCATCCGTAACAGCGGCTTAACAACGTTCGGCCAGTGTCGGCGCATGACAGCAGCAGCGCCCGCCACCGAAGTCCCGCCGGAGGGCCCCCTCGTAGGCCTGACGGTGGGCGTGACCGCCGACCGCCGCCGCGACGAGCTGGAAACCCTGCTCAGCCGCCGCGGCGCACGGATCATCTCCGCGCCCGCCCTGCGGATCGTGCCCCTGGACGACGACGCACGCGTACGGCGCGCGACCGAGGAGTGTCTGGCGGCGCCACTGGACTACGTGGTGGCGACCACCGGGGTGGGCTGGCGCGGCTGGATGAGCGCGGCCGAGGGATGGGGCACAGGGGGCAGCCTCGTCGACGCCTGCCGGGCGGCGACGGTGATCAGCCGGGGCTCGAAGGCGACCGGCGCGATCCGGGCGTCCGGGCTGCGGGAGAGCTACGCCCCCGAGTCGGAGGCCGTCGACGAGATGCTGGCCTGGCTGCTGGCCAGGGACCTGGACGGCCGGCGGATCGCGGTGCAGGAACACGGGGCCACGCTCCCGGAGTTCACCGCCGCCCTGCGCGCACGCGGCGCGGAGGTCGTGGAGGTGCCGGTCTACCGGTGGGGCCCGGCCGCCGACCCGGACGCGGTGCAGCGGCTGGTCGAGGCGACGGTACGGGGCGAGGTGCACGCGCTGCCCTTCACCAGCGCTCCGGCGATCGAGGCGCTCCTGGGTGCGGCCGAGGAGACGGGCCGCCGCGAGGACCTGCTCGCCGTGCTGCGCACGGACGTCCTGGCGGCCTGCATAGGCCCGGTGTGCGCCCGCCCGCTGCTCGCGGCGGACGTGCCGTGCGTCTGGCCCGAACGCGGCCGGCTCGGCTCCCTGGTCCGCACCCTCGACCAGCAGCTCCCCGCCCGCCACCGCCGAGAACTCCCGTATCAGGGCGGTACGTTGGCCCTCCAGGGTACGGCGGTGACCGGCCCGTCCGGCACCGTCCACCTCACCCCGCTGCCCGCCGCCGTCCTGCGCGCCCTGGCGGAACGCCCCGGCACCGTACTGAGCAGGGCCGAACTCCTGCGCAGGGCCTGGACCCCGGACCCCGAGGCCCCCCGCCCGACGGACGAGCACACGGTGGAGGCGGCGGTCGCCAGGCTGCGGTCGGCCCTGGGTCCGTACGCCCCGCTGATCCGCACCGTGACGAAGCGGGGCTACCGGCTGGAGGTGGACCCCCGGTGAGCGCCCATCCGTACGGTGGCGGAGCGGGGCGCCGCCTGCTCGCGGTCCCGGTGAGCACGGCGACCGCACCGGCACCCCTCCCCCGTACGGCACTCCCGGCACCGCCCCTGCTGGCCGTCGCGCACGGCACCCGCGACCCCGAGGGCACCGCCGCCACCGAGGCGCTCCTCGGCCTGGTGCGGGAGCTGCGGCCGGGGCTCCGCGTGCAGCTGGCGTACGTCGACGTGGTACGCCCCGCCCTCGCGGAGGTCCTCGCCCGGCTCTCCGGCGAGGTCGTCCTCGTACCGCTCCTGCTCGGCACCGGGTTCCACATCCGGGCCGACATTCCCGCGGCGCTGGCCGATGCCCCGCAGGTCAGGGCACGGATCGCGGGTGCGCTCGGCCCGGACCCGCTGCTCGCGCACGCGCTCGCCGACCGGCTGAGCCAGGCCAGGGCGCCTTCCCGCGGCCCGGTCGTGCTGGCCTCGGCGGGGTCGTCGGATCCGAGGTCGCAGCGGGACACCGCGGCGATGGCGGGCCTGCTGACCGAGCACCTCGGCCGGCCGGCCGTCCCGTCGTACCTGTGCGGCGGCTCCCCCACACCGGCCGAGGCGGTCGCGGCGCTGCGCGCGGCGGGCCACCGCGAGGTGACGGTGTCGAGCTATCTGATGACCCCGGGCCACTTCGCCCGCAAGGCGGCGGCTGCCGCACGGGGACCCGAGACGGGGACGGGGCGAGGGACTGGGACAGGGACCGGGACAGGGACCGGGGAAACAGTCCAAAAGAGCAGGCCAGGGGCCGGTACGGACCCCGAAGGGACTGAAGGGACTGAGTCCCAAGTATGGGTAAAGTCGGTCGTCTCGGCGCCGCTCGGGGCGCACGAAGCCGTGGCCAGGCTGGTCCTGGCACGCTACGACGAAGCCGCCGCCGGCTGACGCGCGCTACCCGCTCCCATCTGTCTGGCCACTCCCGTCGCTCTTCCCGTCCCCGTCCCCGTCCCCGTCGTCCCTCGCGAGCACCAGTGCCGCGGCGTCGTCGCCGAGGCTGCCGCGGGTGTGGTGGGCGAGGCCGGTCAGGACGGCGTCCCTGACCGCCGTCGGGCAGGCGCCGAGGCCCTGGGCGTGCAGCGTCCGCCCGGGGTCGTAGAACTTCCTCGCGTCGTCGCGTGCCTCGGTCACGCCGTCGGTGACCGTGAGCAGCGAGGCGCCCGGCGGGAGGGTGCGGGTGACCGTCCTGAGCGGCCCGGTGAGCAGGTGGCTGAAGAGACCGAGCAGCGCTCCCGGCGGCAGCGGCAGTTCCCGGGCTCCGTCCCGGTCCACCTGCCAGGGCAGTACGTGGCCGCAGTTGACGAACCGGAGCAGACCGCCGGGGTGTGCCTCCACGATGAGCGCGGTCGCGTACCGGTGGTCGCCGGTGGCCTGCTGGCGGCGGGCGAGCGAGCGGTCCATCCACTGGGCGATCGCCGCCGGGTCCTCCTCCCGTTCGGCGGCCTCGCGGAACGCCCCCAGCAGCGTCACGGTCGCGTCGACCGCCGCGAGTCCCTTGCCCGCTACGTCACCGAGGACGACGCGCAGGCCGTACGGGGTCTCCAGCGCCTCGTAGAAGTCGCCGCCGACACGGGCGTCGTGCTCGGCCGCCTGGTAGAAGCCGGACACCCGGTAACCACCGATCCGCGGCGGAATCGGTCTCAGCAGCGCCCGCTGCACACCGCCCGCCAGGGAGCGCATGTGCTGGATGCGTTCCTCGCCGCGCCGTCGGGTCACGCATCCCAGGACACTGGCTGCGGTCACCCCGGCCATGCCGATCCCGGTGGTCAGCGGGCCGAAACTGACCTGGGCCGGCGGGTCGAGCCACAGGAACCCGAGCTGGGAGAGCCACGCCAGCACCCCGGACACGAGCACGGCCCGCGGGCCGTACGCGAGTGCCACGAGTGGGGGCACCGCGGCGAGTACGGGGCTGAACCGGAGACTGTCGCTGGTGAACAGCTGCGCGAGGACGGCCAGGATCCATACCGCCGCGGGCAGGATCAACGGCCACCGGTGCACCCCGGTCGGATCACCCGGGTCGGCGAAGGCGGGACTGGAGAAACGCGAAGGCATGCCAGGAGCCCCAGGACGGCTGGACGACGGTCGGGAGTTCCATACTCTCTTCCACCGCCCGAGGCCGCACGGGTCTTACGGCTCCACGCGCCGGGACCTTGGGCCCGCCGCCCCTGGAGGCCCGGCCCCGGCCGCGAGGGCAGGAAGCCCGGCTCCCCGCACAGCTTCGCGGCCGGCCGTACGGGGTTCCCCCCGCGCTCCCACGCGGTCAGGAGGTCACATGGGACGGGCGAGCAGCCGGACCTCGCCCGGCGGCCACTCCTCGTCGCCGCGCAGCGGATGCCACATGGTGGGCAGGGGCATGAGAGCGGGGCCCTGCGGCTGCTCCACGTGGACCTCGCGGCCGACGGCCCGCCAGCCGAGCTTCTCGTACAGCGGGACGAGGGGCGGCCGGCAGAAGAGGATCGCCCGCTCGGGGCCCATCGTCCGCGCGTGTTCCAGCGCGGCGCCGACGACCCGCCGTGCCAGGCCCCGGCCCCGTACGTCGGGGGCGACGGCCACCCCGCCCACGCCCACCACCTCGTGGTCGAGGCCGCCGATCGAGAGGGGCCGCTTCAGCAGGCCGGCGTGGGCGACGAGACGGCCGTCGGGCCGCACCAGGCCGAAGTGTTCCTGTTTCGGGGCCCACGTCAGGCCGGTGTCCGCGACACCGAAGGGATCGGGCTGGTCGCCGAGTATGCGGGTCTGGTCGGCCGGGTCGTACTGCGGCAGGCGTACCGCGGTGAGGTGATCGGTCATAAAAGCATGATCACCCGGCCGCCCCGCGCCGTGCGGCGGGCCCCCACCCGTCCTCGGTCGGCGCTCATTCCCGGGCCGTCTGCGCCGACACCCACTCCAGGTAGTCGGGGCTGCCCGCCGTGACGGGTACGGCGACGATCTCGGGGGTGTCGTAGTCGTGCAGCTCGCCGATGCGTGCGGTGAGGCGCTCCACGAGGTCGCCGCGCGTCTTGAGGTCGACGCGCCACTCCTGCGCGCGCACGACCTCTCCCTGCCACCGGTACACCGAGGAGACCGGGTACACCTGCGCGCAGGCGGCAAGCCGCTCGCCGATCACCTCACCGGCCAGCGCCTGGGCCTTGGCCTCGGTGTCGGTGGTCGTGGTCAGTACGGCGTGTGCGGGCCTGGTCGTCGTCATGGCGCGAGGGTACGTACGCGCCTGCCGGCCAGGCCAGCGGCGCCACCGCCAAATCGCCTGGCGGCGGGCGGCGGGAACCCGGTAGAAAGAGGCGCCATGAGCACTCCGCCGTCCGCCGCCCTCTCGTCCGCCGCGCCCGCGTCCGCCGGTGCGCCCGCCCCTTCCCGTACGCCCGCCCCTGCCTGTACACCCGCCTCCGCCGGTACGTCGGCCCCCGGTACCCCCGCCTTCGCCGGCGCCTCCGCGGCGGATTACGCCCCGGCACCCCAGGACTTCGTCCGCACCACCCTCGTACTCGACGAGCAGGTCGTGCTGCGGCCGTGGAGCCGGGAGGACCTCGGTACGCCGACCACGCTGGAGGGCCTGGTCACCGCTGCCACGGACCCGCAGACCGCCATGTGGAACCCCTTCCCGGCCACCGACCTCGCTGCCGCGAAGAAGTGGATCGAATACCGGGCCGACGGCTGGGCGAACGGAAACGTCGCCACCTTCGCCCTGGAGGACAACGCCGGGTGCCCCGGCGCCGAGGACGTGGCCCCCGGGCTGCTGGGCGCCCTCACCGTCCGCTGGACCGACCGTACGCAGGGCGTGGCGATGATCGGCTACTGGCTGCTGCCGCTCGCGCGGGGGCGGGGCCTGGCCGCGCGGGCGACCACCGCCGCGGCCGACTGGGCGTTCCGCACCGCGGGGGTCCGCCGGATCGGACTCGCGCACGCCGTCGAGAACTCGGCCTCCTGCCGGGTCGCGCGGCGCTGCGGCTTCACCCTGGAGGGCGTCCTGCGCGCCTCGTACCGGTTCGGCGACGGCCGATACCACGACGAACACCTGCACGCCCGGCTGGCGACGGATCCGCCGGCCGCCGCTCACGACTGAGCGGGCCGGGGCCGCGGGGTGGCGGTGGCGGGGTTCCGGCGGTGGCGGGGTCTGCCGCGTTCCCGCTACGGGTTCGAGCGGGCAGGCGCGCACCGCGTTCCGGCTACGGGTTCGCGGTGGCGAGGGCCGCCGCGTATCCCTCGCGGACCGCGACGTCGGTGAGCCGCCAGCCGGGGACGTCGCCCGGTCGCACGCCGGCCCCGACATAGGTGGCGTCGAGGGGGACGGCCAGGCCCGTTCCGGTCCCCTTGAGGTAGGCCTCCTTGCGGCACCAGCACCGGCCGAACGCGGCCAGCCGGGCGGCGTCGTCCGAGGCGAGGGCGGCGAGTTCGGCGCGCTCGCGGGGGTGCAGGACGCCGGCCACCTCGTCCGCCTGGCCGGTGTCGGTGAGGAGTTCGACGTCGATGCCCACGGGGGTCGGCGCGAAGGCGAGGAGTACCAGGTCGCCGCTGTGCGAGAGGGAGAAGTGGAGGTCCGAGCCGGGGACGCAGGGGCGGCCGTGCGGTTCGGGGCAGAGCGGACAGGGCTCGCGGTCCAGGACGACGTCGGCGGGTGCCTGGCCGAGGTACGCGCCGAGCAGATGGCGCAGGCCGATGTGGGCGGCGGCGTAGCGCTCCCGGTCGACGGGCCTGCGGAAGTCGGCGTGCCGCTGGCGTTCGGTGGCGTCGAGCAGTTCCAGGGATCCTTCGGGAGTTCCTGCACCGTACTCGGCGATGCCCAACTGCCAGATCTCCACGCCTGCTTGAGGACGTACAAGGCTTCCCGTGAACGGGCCGGGGCGCAGTGTGCGCGGCACGGCGTGGGGCCTTCCTGCCTCGGCGGGTCCGTCCTCGTGCTGCGCGGGGCGGGCTCCGGGAGGTACGGGCGGCATCGGGCGGGCCTCTCTGGTCGATCGGTCGGGGCTCGGACGACGCGCGGCGGCGGACGGCTGCCGCGCTCGCGGCGGAGCCGTACGAACCAACCGCACACTTTAGTGGGTGCCGTCCCGCGTGCGGCTCGGGCAGCCGTCCCGCGTGCAGCTCGGGCAGCCGTCCCGGCGCGGGGAAGGGTGCCTCACTCGCGCGACGCGACCCCCTCCCCACTTCATAGCCATTCCGGCCGGTCCGTACCCCACTCGCTCACCGAGCGGCTCCAGTTGCGAGGGGCGCCTTGGTAGCCGACGGGCGGCAGGGCGTGGTCGAGGGTGCCGTACGGGGACTCGGCGGTGGCCATCCAGCGCTTGGCCTCGTAGCCGCCGCGACCGCTGCCACGACCGCTGCCGGAGCCGGGTCCAGGGCGCGGGTCCGCCCGCAGCCCGTGCATGAGCCAGGACGCCGTACCCGCGAGCGAGTACCTCAAGTGGCAACCCTGCGCACTCTCCTGACGCACCGTCAAAGCCCGCAGCACGCCGGCCGCGACGAGGTATCCCGTGCCGTGGTCGAGCGCCTGGGCGGGCAGGGCTCCCGGCCGTCCCCCCGGGCCCTCCCCCTCGATCGACGCGATTCCCGTCCCCACCTGTACGAGGCTGTCGAAGCCGCGCCTGGCCGACCACGGCCCGGTCCAGCCCCAGGCACACAGCTGGGCCACGACCAGTCCGGGGCGGCGTTCCAGCAGTGCCTCCGGTGCCAGGCCGAGGCGGTCCAGGGCACCGGGGCGGTACCCGGACAGGACGACGTCGGCGGAGGCGAGCAGGCGCTCGAAGGTCTCGCGGTCGTGGGGCGCGGTGAGGTCGAGGAGCGTGGAGCGTTTGCCCATGCCGGTGTCGGTGTGGGTGTCGGCGTCCTCGCGGAGGCCGGGCGGGTCGACGCGCAGTACGTCGGCGCCGAGCAGGGCGAGGGTGCGCGCCGCCACCGGCCCGGCGAGTACGCGCGTCAGGTCCAGGACCCGTACGCCCGCTGCCGGAAGCGACGCCTGCGGCAGCCGCCTGCCCCCGGCGGCCGGCCCGGAACGGCGCTCCACGAGCGGCAGCACGGGCGCCGCACCGGACGACCCTACGGAGGCGGGTGTGGAGGTGGGGGCGAGTGTGGAGGTGGGGTCAGGGGTACGAGCGGGTGCCGGGGCCAGCGCCACGGCCAGGCCGCCGGCCGCGTAGACCGCTTCCTGCACCTGGTGTGCCGTACGCGTCGCCAGTTCGGCGGCGAGCACGCCGGCGAGGGCGTGGCCGTCGCGCGTGCCGTCGTCCGGGATGCCGAGGGCGGTGAGCAGGCGGGCCCGGTGGTGCGGGTAATTGGCGTGGGTGCGCACCCAGCTGTCGGCGGTGCGCCAGAAGCCGGACAGCGGAGCGAAGTTGGCCGGGGCGCGGCCGTCGATCCGCAGCAGGCGCTCACTGTGGAAGGCGGTGGCGACGGCCCCCTCCGAGATCCGCACGGCCGGCACCCCTGCGGCGCCGCGTGCGGCCACCAGTTCGGCGGCGGCCAGCGAGCAGGCGCCCACCGCGGCCCGCGCCAACTGCCGCACCGGCAACCGGGCCGGCAGCACGTCACCCGCGTCCCGCTCGTACGCCACCTTCGCCACGAGTTCGGGCGGCCCGCCGAGAGCGGCCCAGGCCTGCGCCGTCGCCGCGTCGCACTCGCCTCCGCGACCGCTGTCGCACGCGCCGCCACCCTCGCTGTTCGTCATCGGGCCAGCATGCAACACCCGGGGCACGGCGGACCGGCAAGTGTGAGCCAGTTATCAGGAGCCAGTGGCCGGGCGGCTGCGACCGGCCCCCTTGCGCGCGAGGGTGCGGGCCGGGGCGAGCGGGGTGCGCTCACAGGGCGTACGCAGCGCACCGGGCGCACATGCCATGCCCCTTCAGCCGATGGGCCGGCGGTGCTCGATCGGTTGCGCGGCCAGCAGGTCGCAGCCGGTACCTCAGTCGGTATCGCGGCCGGGGTCGCGGTCGGTGTGCAGCACCCGGAAGCGGCCCGGTTCCGCCGGGTCCCGGTCCGCGACCTGGAGGGGGGCCCGGGCCCACTGCCACACGCTGACGCCCGGTACGCGGGTGAACCGGATACGCCCCCGGGTGCCTTCCACCACGACGTGCGGCCACGCCTCCCCCACGGCAGCCCGGTCCGTGCCGTACGTACGCAGCACCTCGGCGAGCACGGCGATCGTGTCGTAGCCCTCGAAGGCGACGAACGACGGTGCCACGCCCAGCCGCTCGCCCAGAGCCAGCCCGACGCGTGCGCCCAGCGAGGTCGGCCGCTCGGGCAGATAGCGCAGGAACGGGATCGCGGTGCCGTCACCCCCCAATGACGCCTCCCACTCTGCGAGTTCCGGCTGTCCGGCCGGGGCGCCCAGCAGGACGTGGGCCAGGCGCCGGTCGCGGCGGACCGCCCGGACGATCGGAACTGCTGGTTCCGGATGGCCGACCAGCAGGAGGAGGGCTGTGGCACGGCTGTCGGCGAGCGCGTCGCAGAGCGCCCCGGGGTCGAGTGCGCTCATGTCGAGTTCGACGACAGCGCCGCCGTGCGCGGTGAGGTGGTCCCGCAGGATGCGGGTCCCGGTCGCCCAGTAGACGCTCGGCTGGGTCGCCACGGCGATGTGACGGTGACCGGCGCCGAGCAGGAAGTCCGCGTAGAGCCGCCAGCCGCGCGACTGCGGTGGGGCGAGCCGGGCGACCGTTCCCCCCGTGCCAGTCTCCGTTCGACCAGGAAACGCCCCCCCGCGCCGGCTGCTCGGTGAGTACGTCGAGCACCCCCGACGAGCAGAGGTACGGCAGACCGAGGGCATCGGCCCTGGTGGCAGCGGCGCGGGCAACGACACTGTGGTACTCCCCGGCCAGGGCTGCCACGCCCAGACCCGCCAATTCCGTGACGGCCGCTTCGGCCCGCCGCGGATCGGCCGCGGTGTCCCTGACCACCAGTTCCAGCGGCCGTCCGCCGATCCCGCCCGCGTCATTGACGCCGCGGGCGGCGAGTTCGAGCCCGGCGAGCAACTGCCGTCCGGCTTCGACCCAGCCGGGCCGGGTCAGCGGAGCAAGAGCGCCGATCCGGACGGGCGCGGGTGCGGGTGCGGGTACAGCCTCCAGCGACGTCGGCGACGAGGGGGACGTCGAGGACGAGGGTGACGCGGGGGACCAAAGCGAGGAAGGTGGCGTGTGCATGCCGGTCATTGCATCCGGCACCCCGCCCACGGGCAATCGGTTATCCGTTCCCCGGCGGCTGTCAGGACCCGGTGAGTAGCGCGTCGAAGAAGTCCTCGCGCGCGGCGGCGTCCGCCACGAACCGCAGGCTCATCCGATGGTCGGCCGCCGGGAACACGAGCCGGGTGTAGTGCGCGTCCGAAGCGGCGAGGGCCGCGTCGACCGCCTCGGTGACGGCCGGCGGGATCACCGCGTCGACGGCCGGGGTGGCGAGCACGGCGCGGACGGAGCCCGGCAGTGCCCGGAAGACGTCCAGAGCAGGGGACTTCCGCCAGCTGTCCGGCGTACGGATGATCTCCGTGAAGCCCGCCCCGAACCGCACCGGCCACGCCTCGGCCCCGTACACCGCGGGCGCGCCGAGCCCGATGGCGGCGACCCGGGGCCCGTAGTGCGCGGCCAGGTCCGCGACGGTCTGGCCGCTCATGCTGAAGCCGACGAGCAGGAGACGGGAGCGGGCAGGGGCATGGCGGTCGATGAGCGTCCGGGCCTGCTCGAAGCGGCGTTGCAGACTGAGTTCGCGGAGCTGTCCGGTACTGGCGCCGTGGCCGGAGAAGTCGAGGGCGAGGGCGCGGTGGCCCCGGGCGGCGAGGTGGGTGGCGAGGATTCCGGGACTCTGCTTGTCGCCGTTCCCGGCGCCGTGGAGGAGTACGGCGGTCAGGTCGGAGGGCGCGGAGGCCGGGTGCGAGTGGGGTCGCGGGTCCGGGGGGTCTCCCGCGGGTACGGCCTCCGTACAGCTGAGGGCCTCGCCGTCGCAGGCAAGGGTGAACTCCCCTACGGAGAAGCCGAGTGGGGCGGGCCGCCGGTCCGTGGCCGGTACTTCTGTCATGTCCGTCATACGGCCCGCACGATACTCGCCACCGCCCGGACCCGCCCGGGCTCGGCCCCTGGACTCGACCGGACCCGCCCGGATTCAGCCGGACCCGCCCCGAACCCGGCCCGACTCAGCGGAACCCGCCCAGACCCGCCCGGGCCCGCCCGGGCTCGGCCCCCTGGGCTCGGCCGGACCCGCCCGGACTCAGCTGGCCCCGCCCGGACCCGGCCTGACTCGGCCGAAGCCTCCCGGAGTCGGCCCGACTCAGCCGAACCGGCCCGGACCCGGCCCGACTCAGCCGGCCTCGCCTAGACTCGGCCGGATGACCGATGCCGCTCCGACCGTAGCTCCCGTGGTCGTCGCCCCCTCCCCCGCCTGGGACGCGCAGGGAATCGCCCTCGCCGACGAACTGCGCACCGCGCTCGCCCCCTTGGCCATGCACGTCGAACACATCGGCAGCACCGCCGTCCCGGGCATGGCGGCCAAGCCGGTCTTCGACCTCCAGATCGCAGTGGCCGATCTGGCGGCGGCCGAGCAGGCCTTCGCCGGACCGCTCGCCGCCCTGGGCTTCCAGCTCTCCCGCCACCGGCACGACCACGTACCCGCCGGACTGGACGACGATCCGCAGGAGTGGACGAAGCGCCTGTGGACCCGGCGGCACGACGACGTCCCGCCTCCCACCGGATCCCCGGCACCCGCCGAGGTCCCGGCACCCGCCCCTGCCCCGGTCTCCGCCACGGACATCAACCTCCATGTGCGCCGCCTGGGTTCGCCCAACGAACGCCTCGCGCTCCTCTTCCGCGACTGGTTCCGCGCCCACCCGGAGGCGGTCCCCGCGTACGCCCGCTTCAAGCGGCTCCTCGCGGACGCCGTCCAGGACACCGGGGTGTACGCCGACGTGAAGGACCCGGTCGTCGACCTCGTCATCACGGTCGCGGAGCCGTGGGCCACGGCCACGGGCTGGTCGCCGTACGGCAGTTGAGTGCCATTCTGCCCTTCCTCCGCAACGTCACGAAGGCGGAACTACGCGAGAGCGCCTGATGCCCGGAGCGCATCCAGCCAGGCGGTGCGTGCCGTCTCCCACTCCTGCCCGCATGCGGCGGCCCGGGCGGCGGGGAGCAGCTCGGCCGGGGGTGCCACCAGTGAACGGTGGCGCGCCGGTGCGGCCCCGTACACGTAGCAGCGCATCGCGGCGGCCCGGTCGCGGTCGGAGGAGTGGTCGTCGTCCGCGGCCTCCTCGTACACCTCGGCGGACGCCTGCCACGCCGCGGCGGCGGCGAGCAGCTGCCGCTCGCCGGTCACCCCCTTGCGCAGCAGCATCAGGGCGGCGAAGCGGTCGGCGGCATCCTCCTCGTTGCCGGGCGGGGTCAGACCGAGGACGTCGACGAGAGCGTGGGCGGACTCGTGGAAGAGCGATTCGAGGAGTACGGAGCGCACGTCGCCGTCGGCCGGACGGATGCCGCCGTTCCGCAAGAGCGTGCGGGTCTCGTCGACCTCGTCGTAACAGATCTCGATGCGCCGGGCCTGCGGGTCGTACGAGGGCCCTTCCCCGTCGCAGGACCTGACGACGAGCGGCACCGGCTCGCGCTGCCCCCACCGTACGAATCCGGCCAGCGCGGTGGCGGCCTCCTCGACGGTCCGCCCCGCGCGCAGGAAGTCGGCATCGCGCCGGTCCGCGGCGCTCGCCGGGGCCTCGTACCTGACGGCGAGCACCGGAGCCCCCGGCGGCGCGGAGGCCTCGGGCCGACCGGAGGGCACGGACTGCGGAGGGGCCTCGGAGCGCGGAGAGTGCGACGCCCCGGGCCCCTGCCCCCGCCTATCGGCCTGCTGCCCCTGCCCATCGGCGTGCTGCCTCTGTCCCTGTCCCTGCTCGTGCGGCCTCTGTCCCTGGCATGCGCAGACGAGGGCAGCCAGTGCGATCACCGCCGCCGCGCCTCGCCATACCCGCCCACGGAACCTTCCGGCCGATACACCGCGCTTCCCTCCCGCGCTCCCACCCTTGCCCTCGCCCGAACACATGCGGCAATCCTCGCCGATCCTCCGCCCTCTCTCACACACTCGGCGGGCCGCCGGCCCCCGGACATGCGGATGCCCCACGGCCGGGGGGGGTGGGCCGTGGGGCATCCGGGGTACCCGACAGGCCGGGGGGATGTGCCTGTCAGCTCGGGTCGTAGAGGCTTCTGCCCTGCCTCCTGGGGGGCATTCACGCCCGGGGAAAGAAATTTCCGGGAGGCGTGTGGGGCGGGGTTCGTGCCGTGTGACGGGGCCTTCCGTCACTCCTCGGTGTCGATGCCGGAGAGCGCGGCAGGGCCCATCGGTGCGTTGTCCGGAGTCAGGCCCGCGGCCTGCAACGCGGCGGCCGCGATCCTGCGGGCCTCCGTCTCGGCCTCCTTGGTGGTGGCCGCCTGGACTTCGAGGCGGATGACGAACGTCGAGTTCTCCTCGTCGAGGGTGAGCCGGTCCAGATCCTCGGTCTCGCCGAGGGTGGTGTGGCGCGGGTCGGCGGGACTCAGCTCGGCCAGCAGCCGGGTGTGCGCGGCGGGTGTGAGCTTGTCGAGCAGAGTGCCGGGGAGGGTGACTACGTAGGTGGTCATCCTCGCAACGTACCCGGCCGACGCGGGAGGAATCACCGGAAACGGCCCCGGTGGGGCGGGCCGGACCGGGGGACGGTGCGCGCCCGGTGCGGCACGCCCTGTGAGGGGTCCGGTACGGCACGGGCCCGGCCCGGCAGTCGGCTTCGGAGCTGACTGCTGGGCCGGGGCGGCGGGGCGGGCGGTCGGCCGTATCAGCGAACCGTCCGGACGCGCAGACGAACGGACCGCCTAAGCGAACTGGCCGGGCTCGTAGCTGCCCGCGGGCGTCTGGATGATCACGTTCACCCGGTTGTAGGCGTTGATCAGCGCGATCAGTCCCGCCAGCGCGGCGAGCTGGTCCTCGTCGTAGTGCTTGGCGGCGTTCGCCCACGCCTCGTCGCTGACACCTCCGGCGGCATCCGCGATACGGGTGCCCTGCTCGGCCAGTTCCAGCGCGGCACGCTCGGCGTCGGTGAAGACGGTGGCCTCGCGCCAGGCGGCGATCAGGTGGAGACGTACCGAGGTCTCGCCGGCGTGTGCGGCGTCCTTGGTGTGCATGTCGGTGCAGAAGCCGCAGCCGTTGATCTGGCTGGCACGGATCTTGACCAGCTCCTGCGTCGCGGCCGGCAGCCCCGACTCCGACAGCACCTTCCCGGCAGCGTTGAAGTGCTTGACGAGCTTGCCGGCGAGCGGGTTGCCGAAGAGATTCAGTCGGGCTTCCATGGTGGGCTCCTCTGCCGTTGTCAGGTGGGTACACCCCTTCGACGGACCGGCCGGCGCGGATGTGACACGCCTGGATGTGACCTGCGTCTCCCGGTGCGGTCCGGCCGTATGCGGCCCGGCTGACGGTGGCTGCGCGGCCACCCTCCCCCACTGCCTCGGCCGATGTAGTCCCCGGGTTGCTGCCCGGCCGCCTCCGATGTCGCGTCCGGGACGGTCCGCCTGCCATCGTGTCCCGTATGGCCTCCGATCCGACCTCCCCCACCCCCGGCCCCTCCCCTGGTCGCGCGCCTGTCAGGCACCGTGAATCCGGCGCCTGGCTGAACCGGTACGCGGAGCGGTTGTACGTGGTGTGCCCGCGGTGCGGTGGGCGGGCGGTCGTGGTGCCCCGCCCGGGTCTCCCCCCTCTGAAGTACTACTCCGAGCTGATGTTCCGGCCGAGGCGGCTGATCTGCGGCGGGTGCGGCCCGCTGGCCGAGTGGGCGGCCCCGGTGCGGGGCGCGGGGCTGGTCGGCGTGACGCTGGGCGGCACCGAAGAGCCCTTCTTCGGCAGGCCGTTGTGGCTGCAGACCCGGTGCGCGGGACGGGTGCTGTGGGCATACAACGAGGAGCACGTCGAGGCGCTGGCCGCCTACGTCGGGGCCCGGCTGCGCGAGCGCGGCAGGGCGGGGTCGGGAACCAGGGCCATGGTTCCCCGGCTCCCTGCCTGGATGAAACGGGGCGAGAACCGCGCGGACGTACTGGCGGGCCTGGCGACCCTGCGCGCGGCGACGGACCGCACGGCCCCCGCCGACCGCTCCGACGCGGCGCACGCGCACGGGGACCGGCCCCGGCATCACGGCTGCCTGTACTTCCGGGGCGGGGCGTACGAGAACGAGTGACGCGGGCCGGACGGGACGCCGGGAGGAAACAACGACACCCCTCCCCCAGCCCCGAGGAACCGCCTCGCCCCTCCCAGCCCGGAGGAAACCGCCTCGCCCCTCCCCCGCCTCCCCTCCTATTCTCACCGCATGATCCTTTCCGAGCCGCCCGCCCGTCGTCCGCTGCCGAGCTACCCGCCCAAGCCTGTTCCCGGCGATCGCGTGGCGGTCATCTCGCCCTCGTCCGGTCTCGCGGGGCTCCTTCCGCTGCCGTACGAGCTCGGGCTGGAGCGGCTGCGCACGGAGTTCGGGCTGGAGCCGGTCGAGTACCCGGCGACCCGGAAGATGGGGTCCACCCCTCAGGAGCGGGCCGACGACATCCACGCGGCGTTCGCCGACCCGACGGTCAAGGCGGCCATCTCGACCATCGGCGGCGACGACCAGATCACCGTACTCCCGCTGTTGGACCGGGAGTTGATCCGCGCCAACCCGAAGCCCTTCTTCGGCTACAGCGACAACACCAATCTCCTCCTGGCCCTCCGCAACCTCGGCATCGTCGGTTACCACGGCGCCTGTGTGATGGTCGAACTCGGCCGTCCCGGTGCGCTGGACCCGCTGACGGCCGACTCGCTGCGTGCGGCCCTCTTCACGCACGGCCCCTACGAGCTGCGTCCCGCCGGCCGTTTCCGTGACACCGACAGGGACTGGGCCGACCCCGCCACCTTCGAAGCCGAACCCGAGACCCGCCCCGGCGCCGGCTGGACCTGGCACGGTCCGCAGACGGTGGTCGAGGGCCCGGCCTGGGGCGGCAATCTGGAGATCCTGTCGGAGCTGCTCATGGCCGACCGCGAGATCGAACGCGACCCGGCGGCGTACGAGGGTGGCGTGCTCTTCCTCGAAACGTCCGAGGAACTCCCCTCGGCACAGGCCGTCTTCCGCATGCTGCGCGCCATGGGCGAACGCGGGATCCTCGGCCGCTTCCCCGCCCTGTTGATGGCGCGCCCCAAGACGTGGTCCCTGGACCGGCGCAACTCCCCTGCGGAGAGCGAGGCCTATGCGAAGGAGCAGCGGGAGGCGGTGCTGCGGGCGCTCAAGACGTACGCACCCGAAAGCATGGCCGTCTTCGACGTGGACTTCGGTCACACGGACCCGCAGCTGGTGATCCCGTACGGGGGCAACGTACGGGTGGACGCCCCGAACCGCCGCATCACCGTCACCTACTGAGTCACCTACTGAGTCAGCTATTGCGGCAGCTATCGAGGCAGCTACTGAGTCACCTCCTGACCCGTCTCCGGGGCCGGCGAAGGCTAAATGCTTCGACAACCCCCCTCCCCACCCGGCAAAGTGTCCACCCGTGACAAGCAGTGAACTGTGGACCCGTGCGACCGCCGACCGTTACGACGCGGAAGAGGCCGAAATCTCTTCGTCCGCCGCTCTCGCCCCGACCCTCGCCTTCCTCGCCGAGCTCGCGGGAGACGGCCGCGCCCTGGAGTTCGCCATCGGCACCGGCCGGGTGGGCGTCCCGCTCCGGGAACGCGGCGTGCCGGTAGCGGGCATCGAGCTGTCCGAGCCCATGGCGGCGGTACTGCGGCGCAAGATCGACGAGGACAGGCTCCCGGTGGCCCTCGGGGACATGGCCACCACCGTGGTCCCCGGCCGGTTCACCCTGGTCTATCTCGTCTACAACACCATCACGAACCTGCTCACGCAGGACGAGCAGGTCGAGTGCTTCCGCAATGCCGCACGCCATCTGGAGCCCGGTGGCCGGTTCGTCATCGAGCTGGGCGTGCCCCCGCTGCGTTTCCTGCCGCCCGGCCAGGTCGCGGTGCCGTTCGACGTCTCCGAGCGGCATCTCGGCTTCGACACCTTCGACCTGGTCGAACAGGTTCTCGTCTCGCACCACCTCACCCGCGACGGCGACGGCGACGGCGACGGCGACGGCGACGGCGACGGCGACGGCGACGGCGACGGCGACGGCGACGGCGGACTCTACCGCCGCGGCCAGTCCCGGCACCGGTACGCCTGGCCGGCCGAGCTCGACCTGATGGCACGGATCGCCGGGCTCGCACTGGAACGCCGCGTCGCGGACTGGGACGGGGCACCGTTCACCCAGGACTCCACGAAGCACATCTCGGTCTGGCGCAAACCGGTCTGAGGCGGGCCGCCAGGGCTACGCTCTCGGGATGCAGCGCAGCAATGTCACGCGGAACGACGGCACGTGGGTGGGCCTGTCCCTGGACGTACAGGGCCGCCACCAGCCGGAGTTGGGGGTGTTCCACGCCGGGCCGCGACTGCTGGTCTCCCAGGTGTCGCGGCCCGTGCTGCTCGCCGTGGTCGAAGACCCCCTGCAGGGTGTGGACTTCTGGCGCACCGGCGCATACCGCTCGCCGGTGCCCCCGCTGCGGGCCGACGTGACGCGTGCCCTGTCCGGCAGTGCGGAACGATGGGCGCACCGCTTCGCGCAGTACCTCCTCGCCTCGCCGGGCAGCCCGCTGCACGACGGGCGGTGGCTGCTCACGCACGAGGGCCCGTTCCAGCGCCACGTTGCCGCTTCACATGCCGAGCACTGGGGCGCGATGCTCGTCGAGGGCCATCCGGACGGATACATCGACTGGTTCCTCCATTCCCATTCCTGGGAGGTCCTTCCGCTGCGACCGATGCCCGACGCCAACGACAGCCGGGTCAAGGCGTACCGCAAACAGGCCCGGGAAGGGTCGCTTCCCCCTGTCCTGCTGTGGTGGGTCAGCGGGCTGGACTGCCATCTGATCCTGGACGGCCACGCGCGGCTTGCCGCGGCGATCGCCGAGTCCGTCGACCCTCCCCTGCTGCTGTTGCACCGCACGGCGGCAAGCGACGACCTGGCCACCCGCACCGAGGGGGCGGCGAGTACTTACGAGGACGAACTGGCGCGCTTCGCACTACTCCGCACCGTCCACGGCCCCACGGTCCCGGACGGGGCCGTCGCTGCCGGCGCACGGCTCGCACGTCTCCTCCACGACCTGGATACCGCACGCCGGCCGACCTGGACGTGGCCGCTGCCCGGCGGAGAGGACCGGTGGCGTCGCTTCGCACGCGAAGCGACCCGAGG
The DNA here is from genome assembly GCF_042716745.1 of Streptomyces sp. NPDC058663. Classification (NCBI taxonomy): domain Bacteria; kingdom Bacillati; phylum Actinomycetota; class Actinomycetes; order Kitasatosporales; family Streptomycetaceae; genus Streptomyces; species Streptomyces sp. NPDC058663. The sequence goes on along the minus strand of NZ_JBHXRV010000010.1, from coordinate 117,802 downwards.
CCGGGACTGGCCCCCTTTCTGAGTCCTGCCGAAATGGCCGGGGCGAGGGGCGAAGGGCGTGGAGCCGGCCTCAGCTCCGGCTGGGCGGCCCGGCGGGCCCCTGGATGGCGCTGTCCTGCACGGGAGCGGGAGCCCGGGATTCCTCGTGGTCCGGATCAGCGGCCCGGGTGGCCGCACGGAGGGCCGCCTCGACCCGGCGGTTGCTGGTCATGGTCGCGGTGACGGCGGTCATGGTGAGGAGGAGGCCGGCGGCGGCGTAGAGCGGGGTGCGCACGTCGTACACGGTGGCCAGCCAGCCGCCGAGGAAGGCGCCGAACGGGGCGGCGCACATCGCGAGCATGCGCGAGGTGGACGCCACCCGGCCCATCAGGTGGGCGGGGACGATCGCCTGGCGGAGGGAGGGGCCGAGCACCATCGTGGCGCCCATGCCCGCTCCGCAGACGGCGAGCGCGAAGCCGGCGGCGTACGGGTTCGGGGCGGCGGCAAGGCCCAGGATGGCGAGACCTTCGACCGCGGCCGTGCAGGTCAGCGCGGTGCCGGTGCCGAGTCGCCGGCCGAGGAAGGAGGCGATGGCCGCGCCGAGCAGACCGCCGGTGGCCTCCGCCGTGAGGAGCAGGCCGAAGCCGAAGGTGCCGATGCCGAGACGGTCGTGCGCGAAGAGGGCCAGGACGGTCTCCACGGCGAGGAAGGCGACGTTCCCGACCGCCGGACGCAGCGCGAGCCCGAGCAGCAGCCGGTCCCGGAAGACGTGGGCCGCCCCGGCACGCGCCTGGCGCAGCAGCGACTCGCGTGCCTGCGGTACGGGCCCGGGGGCGGCGGGCAGCGACCGTACGAGGAGTGCGGAAAGCGCGAACGACACCGCGTCGGCGAGCAGCGGAACCGCCCGCCCGAGCGCGAGCAACGCACTGCCAGCGGGCGGCCCCGCGAAGCCGGACATGGCGGTCTGGGCGCCGCGCAGGCGGGAGTTGGCGCGCTCCAGGACAGCCGCGTCGCGGCCGAGCAGGTCCGGCAGATAGGCCGTGGCGGCCGTGTCGAAGAAGAGTCCCCCGAGACCGAGGAGGAAGGCGACGGCCGCGAGCAGGGGAATGCTCAGCAGGTCGAGCACGGCCGCTGCCGCCGGTACCGCGAGCAGCACCGCACGTGCCGCGTCCGCCACCCACATGGTGCGCCGACGGTCCCAGCGGTCCACCAGCGCACCGCCGAGCACCCCGAAGAGCAGCCACGGCAGCGTTCCGGCGGCCGTGACGACGGCGAGCGCCATCGGATCCCGCGTCAGTGTCAACGCGAGCAGCGGCAGCGCGGCATGTGACACCCCGTCACCCAGCGAGGACACCGTCTGGGCGGTCCACAGCCGCCCGAAACCGGTCGGCAGCTTCCGTGTACCGGTCGGCGATCTCCGCGTTCCGGTCGGCAGCTTCCGTGCACCGGTCGGCGATCCCCGCGTTCCGGTCGGCAGCTTCCGTGCACCGGTCGGCGATCCCCGCGTTCCGGTCGGCGACTTGCTTATGTCTGCGCTCACTTGGCGTCCCCTCCGGCCTGCTCGCCCGACGCCGGGTGGAACAGGGCGAAGACGAGCGACGCGTCCGGCAGCGAAGGATCGGACAGCTCCCGGTACTCGTCCGCCAGCGCCTGCAGCCGCGCCCCCAGCTCCGCGAACTGCCCCTCGGTGAGCCGCAGATGCGCCATGCGTACGTGCCGCTCGCCGTCCGCCGGCGCCGCCTCCAGGTCCGCCACCGCATGCCGCATCAGCACGTCCGGCCCTCCCTCGCCCGGATCCGGCAGCACGAGCGCCCGCGCGGCCATGGCGTAGTACCGCTCGGTGACCCCCCTGACCTTCCGCGTCCGCACCACCTTCACCAGGCCGACCCGCTCCAGCAGCCGTACGTGGTAGCTGGAACTCCCCTTCGCGAGGCCCACTCGCTGGGCGATCTGCGTGATCGTCGCGGGCTCGAAGCGGAGCACGGCCATGATGCAGTGCCGCGTGAGACTCGAAACGGCGCGCAGCTGTTCGTCCGTGGTGACGTGGAGGGTCTCGGGAAGATCATCGGTAGGCATGCCCCCAATGGTCAACGGTTCTTGACCATTGGGCAAGGGTTTTTCTCGGCGGCTACGCAGAACGGCCCCGCACCCCTTGCGGGGTGCGGGGCCGTGCAGGCCGGCGGAGTGGCCGGCAGCGGTTCTGCCGGAGGGGGGCGCTCGCCCGCCGGTTCAGCGGTCCTGCCAGAGGGTGGGGCGCTCGCCCCGCCGGTTCAGCGGTCCTGACTGTCCTTGGTCTGGCTGTCCTTCTCGGCGTTCTTCTCCTTGAGGCGCACCGTTTCCTTGCGGACCTCGGACTGCGTGGCGCGCTCCTTCTGGAGCCACTCCGGGTTCTCGTCCTTGATCGCGTCGATCTGCTCGGTGGTGAGCGCCTCGGTCACACCGCCGCGGGCGAGACCGGAGATGGAGACGCCGAGCTTGTTCGCGACGACCGGGCGGGGGTGCGGGCCGTTGGCGCGCAGGTCCTGGAGCCACTGGGGCGGCTCGGCCTGGAGCGCGGTCAGCTCGGCGCGCGAAACCACACCCTCCTGGAACTCTGCGGGGGTGGCTTCGAGGTACACACCCAGCTTCTTCGCCGCCGTGGCGGGCTTCATGGTCTGGGTGCTCTGGTGCGACGTCATGTGCTCCAGGGTATCGAGCATGTGCACCACCGCTGACCACACCGCCCGGGGGCGGCCGGGGCCGCGGCCGGTAATCTGGCCACGTGACAGGCTCGGAAGCACCCTCTTCAGCATCAGCGCCGGCAACGGCCGCGACGACAGCGGCGGCCGCGGACGCACCGGCAGCGACAGCGCCGGCTGCGGCGACCGCGGCGACGTCCTCGTTCCGGCTCGCCTACGTCCCTGGCGTGACGCCCACCAAGTGGGTGCGGATCTGGAACGAGCGGCTGCCCGACGTCCCGCTGACCCTCGTCGCCGCCGGCCCCGCCGAGGCGTTCGGCCTGCTGCGCGCTGGTGGCGCCGACGCCGGTTTCGTACGTCTGCCGGTCGACCGTACGGATCTCAGCGCGATCCCCCTCTACACCGAGACCACCGTCGTCGTGATCCCCAAGGACCACGCGATCACGGCCGTCGAAGAGGTCTCCGTCACGGAGCTCGCCGACGAGCTCGTCCTGCATCCCATGGACGACACCCTCGACTGGGAGCGCCCGCCCGGGGTGGCCGCGAACGAGCGCCCGGCCACCACCGCGGACGCGATCGAGCTGGTTGCGGCGGGCGTGGGGCTGTTGGTCGTGCCGCAGTCGCTGGCCCGGCTGCACCACCGCAAGGACCTCACGTACCGGCCGGTGACGGGCACCGACGAAATGCCGGTTCCCGAGTCGCGGGTCGCGCTGTCGTGGCCGCAGAACGACAGCGGCGAGGCGCCGGAACTGGTGGAACACTTCATCGGCATCGTCCGGGGTCGCACGGCGAACAGCACCCGCGGCCCGTCCCTGCCGGACACCCCGCAGAAGGCCGCCCGCAAGGCCAAGGCCGGTGCCGCCGACAAGGGCAAGCCCGCGGCGAACAAGTCGGGCCGGGGTGCACGGGGCTCCGGCGGCGGCACCAAGGGCGGCAAGGCCGTCGCCAGGAACACCACCAAGGGCAGCCCCAAGGCAGGCAACAAGGGCAGCGCCAAAAACAACGCCCGCCGGGGCAGGCAGGGTCGCTGAGCTCCGAGGCGGATGGGCCCGCTGAGGGCTCGGGCGAGGAGCCGCTCAGCCCAGGCCCGCCCCCCGCAGGACAACGAAGAGGCCCACGGCCGCGTTGAGTGCCGAGAGGGTGGAGGCCGCCGTCCCGGCCGCGGCCATCAGGGCCGCCAGGCCCGCCCGGGTAAGTGCCGGCGGCCACCCGTGCGCGGGCGGCACGGGTGTGAGCAGTGCCGCCACCCGCCGCGGCACCGGCCCCGCCCCGGCGAAGGCGGCCAGGCCGGAGAAGACGGTGTGGCCGGGGGCGGTACGGGACGCCACCAGAGCCGCCTTGGCCACCGCGCGGGCCGTGGTGCGCCGGTCCCCCGTCGCCCGCGCCGCGTCCTCGTCCGCCCACCGTTCGGTGCAGTGGCCGACAGCGACGCGCAGGGGCCGCAGGAGCGGATTGGCACAGGCCGCGAGGCGTACGAGGAGCAGCAACCGGTGGTGGCGGCCGGTGAGGTGCGCGCGTTCGTGGGCGAACAGGGCGTGGCGTTCGTCCTCGGTGAGGGCGGCGAGCATGCCGGTGGACACCAGGATGCGGCCGGCCCCGGCCCGGCCCCCGGGGCTCCGGAGTGCGCCGTTTCGCGGGCGCCCGCCCCTGCCCGCCCGGCCCGGCAGCGCGTATGCGTACGGCCTGGCGTCGTTCAGTACCGCGACCTCCGACGCCGTACGGAGGCCCGCCAGCGCGCGGTGGGCGCGGGAGCGGTAGCGGTGGTCGCGGAGCAGTGCGTACGACGCCGCCGTCACGACCCCCGCCAGCGCGACGATCGATGCCTTGCCCGCGATCTCGTCGCCGGGTACCGCGGCGCGCACCTCCGGGTCCGACCAGCTGTCGGGCAGCGGGTTGCCCGGCAGCTGGGCGGTGCCGACCACCACGAGGAGGCACAGGCACACGGTGCTGCACACGGCGAGGATCGCGGCCACGGCGGTGAGCAGGCGGGCGGCGGTGCACGGGTGCAGATGCTGTTCGGCGAGCCGGGCGATGGGCAGTGCGGTGAGCGGCAGGATCAGCGGCAGGAAGACGAAGACACCCACGGTTGCTCAGCGCCCCGGGCCTTCGGCAGCACTCTCGCCGTCCCCGTCAGCACGAGCACCCCCGCGGTCGCCGCCAGCACGAGCACCCCCGCGGTCGCCGCCAGCACGAGCACCCTCGCAGTCGCCGCCAGCACCGGCATCGTCGTGGTCGCCGCCGGCACCGCGGCCGTCGGTGTCGCCGCCAGCGCCAAGTCCCTCACCGTCCTCACCCTCGCCCAGCAGCGCCCGCAGCAGCCGCTCGTCGTCCGGGGAGAGCGCGGACACGAAGCTGGACAGCACGGCGTCCCGGTCCTTCTCCCGGTCGAGCAGCTTGCGCATCCGCAGGGCGACCAGCCCGGCGCCATCCGCGACCGGCGTCCACTCGAAGGACCGCCCGGCGCGGGTACGGGTGACGGCCCCCTTGTCGTACAGCCTGGTGAGGATCGTGATGACCGTGGTGTACGCGAGGTCGCCGCCGAGCTGCTCCTGCACCCGCGCCGCGGTCACCGGCCCGTCGGCCGTGCCGAGCACGGACAGGACCTGCGCCTCCAGCTCACCCTGACGCCTCCTGCGGTCCCGCGGACGCGAGCCCTCCGTACCGCCCGTGCCGTCGGTCATACCCGGCGTCTCCTCTGCTGAGCCCTGTGCACCATTGCCCCCACACCTTCGTCCACGCACGTCCCCCGCTCCCCGCGCCCGCTCGCCTCGCACACGTGTGTCCCCCGCGCGGACATCGGGGCATCGTACTCAGCAGCCGGAAAGTGGCGCCAAGCAGAGCCATATTGATGCCAAATAAAGCCAATCACACTTGCTATGGCGTCACAGTGATGCCAGACTGGCACCGCGGACGGGGTCATGCCTCAACTCGCCCGTACCCCATGCCACTTGCTCTGGAGGACCCATGCAGAACGAGGAACCGGTGACCCTGCCCACCGGACGTGACGCCGGCTGTCCCTTCGACCCGGTCACCGGTCTCGGCGAGCTGCGCGCCCAGGACCCGCTGGTCCGGATGCGGTACCCCGACGGGCACGTGGGCTGGCTGGCCACCGGCCACGCCACGGTGCGCGCGCTCTTCGCAGACTCCCGTTTCAGTTCGCGCTACGAGTCCCTGCACTACCCGTTCGCCGACATCGGCCCGCTGCCGCCAGCCCCGGTCGGCGACATGACGGGGCTCGACGCACCCGAGCACACCCGCTTCAGGAAGCTGCTGATCAGCAAGTTCACCGTCCGCCGGATGCGCGCGCTGACCGCGCGGGCCGAGGAGATCACCGCGGAGTTCCTCGACGCGATGGAGCGCAAGGGCGGCCCGGTGGACCTGCTGGAGGAGTTCGCCCAGCCGATACCCGCGCTGATGATCTGCGAGCTGCTGGGTGTCCCGAGCGCGGACCGGGAAGATTTCCAGCGGTGGGCGACGACATTGATCACCCACACCTCCGCCCCCGAGGCGAGGGAGGGAGCGATGACCTCCCTGGAGGCCTACATGGGCGAACTGGTCGCCGCCAAACGCGCACGGCCCACCGACGACCTGCTCAGCGAACTCACCACCTCCGACCTCAGCCACGAGGAACTCACCGGCATCGGCGCCTTCCTGCTCGGCGCGGGACTCGAAACCACCGCGAACATGCTCGCCCTCGGTACGTTCGCCCTGCTGAGCAATCCGGAGCAGCTCGCCGCCCTGCGCACGGACCCGGACCTCGCCCCGCAGGCCGTGGAGGAGCTGATGCGCTATCTGACCATTGCGCACACCACCGTGAAGTCGGCGCTGGAGGACGTCGAGCTGGACGGCAAGGTCATCAGGGCCGGGGAGTCGGTCACCATGTCCATGGAGGCCGCCAACCGCGACCCGCTGCGCTTCCCCGACCCGGACACCCTCGACCTGCACCGCAGGGCCACCGGCCATCTGGGCTTCGGGCACGGCATCCACCAGTGCCTGGGGCAGCAACTGGCCCGCGTCGAGATGCAGGTGGCGCTCCCCGCCCTGCTCACCCGCTTCCCCTCCCTGCGTCTGGCGGTACGGCCCGACGAGGTTCCGCTCCGTACGGACGCGTCCATCTACGGGCTGCACAGCCTCCAGGTGACCTGGGACGAGGTCTGATCCCGTGCAGCCGGATCCCTTGAAGAGCGACGCCCCGGGTGAGAACGGGAGCGCGCACGAGAACGCGGCCGAGGTACGGGTCGACCGGGAGCGCTGCATCGGCGCCGGCATGTGCGCGCTGACCGCACCCTCGGTGTTCGACCAGGACGTCGAGGAGGGCCTCGTTCTGCTGCTCCGCACCCGGGTGCCGCACGCGGACCCGGACGCCGAGGCCGCCCGCGAGGCCGCCGGGATGTGCCCCGGCGAGGCGATCTCCGTGGAGTGATTGCCGGGGGGAGGCACGGGTGTGATGAGGCACGGGCGTGATGAGGCACGGGTGCGATGAGGCACGGGTCTGATGAGGCACGGGTCTGATGAGGCACGGGTGTGACATCACTCCTGCGCGTCCGCCGCGCCCCTGCCCCCCGCCTTCCTGCCTCCTCCCGCGGCCACCAGCGCGGCGAGGGCCAGGGCGGCCGCCGGCCACATCACCGCCGGGGCCCCGGCGGCGTCCGCCACCAGACCGCCCGCCAGTGCACCGAGGGCGATGGCCCCGTTGAAAACGCCGACGAAGAGCGCGGACACCCCCTCCCGGGCTTCGGGCGCGGCCGCCAGCAGCCAGCTCTGCGTGCTCACCGAGACCCCGCCGTACGTCAGCCCCCACACCCCCATCAGGGCCCCCGCCACGATCAGGGAGCCGCCCGTGGCGGGCAGCAGCAGGACGATGAGCAGCGCCGTCGTGGCGAGTGCGGCGCCGATCACCCGCACCGTCCGGCGCGGGGAGCGGGCCGAGCCGGCCCCCGCGGCGAAGTTGCCGGCCACCCCGGCCGCCCCGTACACGAGCAGCAGCGTGCCGATCGTGCCCGCTCCGGCTCCGGAGACGGCTTCGAGCACCGGCCGGACATAGGTGTACGCGGCGAAGTGCCCGGTCACCAGGAGGGCGACGACGAGCAGCCCGGTGCGCATGTCCGGGGTGCGGACCAGTCGCAGTACACCGCCCAACGGAAGTGCTCGCTCGGCGGGCAGCCTGGGAAGGAGCACTGCCAGGGCGAGGAGTACGGCGAGGGAGAGGGCTGCCGCCGCGACGAACGCCGCGCGCCAGCCCGCGAGTTCACCGAGGTACGTTCCGGCCGGCACGCCGAGCACGGAGGCCACGGCGATGCCGCTGAAGACGAGCGAGGTCGCCGCGGGCACGGACCGCGCGGGCACCAGGCGTACCGCGAGGCCGGCCGCGACCGCCCACACCCCGCCCATCCCGAGACCGACCAGGACCCGTGCCGCGACCATGACCCCGTAGCCGGGCGCCCAGGCCGCGGCGAGGTTCCCGGCCGCCAGCACGGCCAGCAGCCCACAGAGGACCGTCCGCCGGTCGAACCGTCCGAGGAGGGAGGTCAGCAGGGGTGCGGAGAGGGCAGCGACCAGCCCGGTGAGGGTGAGGGTGAATCCCGCGAGGCCGTCCGACACCCCCAGCGAGGCGCCCATCGGCGTCAGCAGACCGACCGGCAGCATCTCGGAGGTGACCACCACGAACGTCCCCACGGCGAGGGCAATCACCCCCAACCATCCACGGGCGGCAGGTAGTTGGTGTTCTCCACGGCGTACGGACACATCGACTCGACCAAGATCTTCCATGCCCTCAACACAAGCGGCCACGGCCCGTCGGAACAACGGCGAACCTCTCATCCTTCTATGAGCGGGACTCATCGATCGGCGGGAAGAGACAGCCATGACCCCTCTGGAAGCACGCGAGCTCGAAGCGTTCCTCGCGCTCGCCGAGGAACTGCACTTCGGCCGCACCGCCGAGCGGCTCCACCTTTCGCAGAGCCGGGTCAGCCAGCTGCTCCGCGCCCTGGAGAGCCGGGTCGGCGCCCGGCTGGTGGACCGCACCAGCCGGCGGGCCGCGCTCACTCCGCTCGGCGCGCAGCTGTACGAGGCCGCCAGGCCCGCGTACGACGCGCTGCGCACGGCCCTCGACGACGCGCGCGCCACTGCCCGGGGTACCGGAACGCCGCTGCGCATCGGTTTCCAGGGCACTGCCAACGACCACGTCATGAACGCCCTGGCGCTGTTCCGGCGCCGCCACCCGGACACGCCCACCGAGCTGGTGGAGATCCCGTTCGGCGAGCCGTTCGGCGCCCTGCGCCGCCATGAGGTCGACACGGCCGCGGTCCTCCTCCCGGTCGAGGAGCCCGAACTCGTCGTCGGCCGCGTCTTCTCCCGCCGCCCCCAGACGCTCGCGCTGCCCTCGCACCACCCCTTCGCGCGGCGCGCCCGGCTGTCCGCGGAGGACCTGGCCCGCTGCGCGCTGATCGGCGTGACCGGCACGCACGCCCCGGAGTACTGGCGCCGCGCCCAGGCCCCGACGGCGACGCCCGGCGGCCGGGCCATCGCGCCGGGACCGCGGGTCAACACCCTTCAGGAGGGCCTGGCCCAGGTGCAGGCGGGGCACGGCGGGATGCTCCTGTGCCGTCCCTCCGCCGCGTACTACCGGCACCGCGCGCTCACCTTCGTACCGGTCGAAGGGCTGCCGGATTCGGTGCTCGGCCTCGTGTGGCACCGGAGCCACGAGACGGAAAGGACCCGGGCGTTCGCGGACGCGCTCGGCGACACGGCGGACGAGACGGCGGCGGAGGGCACTGGCTACGGGGCGGCGGCAGACGGTACCGGCTATGGGGCGGCGGCAGACTGTACCCGCTACGGGGCGGCGGCAAACGGTACCCGCTACGGGGCAGCGGCGGTCGACGGCTCTGCGGCGGACCTGTGAGGCCGGGCTCGCGGCAGGTCCTTCACGCCCCCAGCCGGGCCGCCGCGGTCTGCCGCCGGTAGCCGCCGGGGGCCAGTCCGTACGCGCGCTTGAAGGCTTTGGCGAAGGCGAACTCCGAGCCGTAGCCCGCGCGGGCGGCGACCGCGGTGAGCGGGGTGTCGGACTCACGGAGCAGGCGGGCGGCGGTGGTCATGCGCCAGTGGGTGAGGTAGGACATCGGCGGCTCGCCGACCAGCATGGCGAACCGGCGGGCGAAGGCGGCGCGGGACAGCCCGGCCCGTTCCGCGAGGGACTCGACCGTCCACTGCGCGGCGGGGTCCGCGTGCATGGCTGCCAGCACGGGGGCCACCGCCGGGTCGCCGAGCGCGGCCGCCCAGCCGTCGACGGCGGCCGGGGCCTGGTCGTCGAGCCAGGCCCGCAGGATGTACAGGAGCAGCGAGTCGATCAGCGAGGGCACGATGCCGTCCGAGCCGATGCGCGGGTTCTCCAGTTCGGCGCCGAGGAGGTGCACGGCGGCGCTCAGCTCCGGATGGCGGCCGTGCCCGGTCTGCAGGTGGATCACCTCGGGCAGTTGGCGCACCAGCGGGTGCGGGCGGCCCTGGTCGAGGTCGTAACTCCCGCACAGCAGCCGGGTCTCGGGGCCTTCGCCGCCGAGCCTGAACGTGCCGATCGGCGAGTTCCCGGGATTCCCGGACACCCCCTCGTACGCGTCCTCGCCCGGCTCCTCGGGCGGGGTGGCGGGGTGGTCGGCGAGGACGTGGCCGCCGCCGTCGCGCAGGAAGACCACGTCACCGGGGCCGAGCGGGACGGGTGCGCTCCCGGCGGGGATCAGCCAGCAGGTGCCGTACAGCACGACGTGGAATCCGGCGCCCACCACGGGCGGCAGCCGCAGGCCCCAGGGGGCGCGGCCGATGGTCCGCACCGATGCCGGGTTGCCGGTGCGCATCGAGGCCAGCGCCTCGGTGAGGATGTCCATGCGGTCCCGCCCTCCTTGGTGTTGCGTACGGTCGCCGGTGTACGGACGGCCGCCCGCACTCGGACGCCCGCCCGTGCCCGGACGGCCGCCCGCTTTCGGACCCCCGCCCGTACTCAGACGGTCAGCACAATCTTGCCCTGTACATGTCCCGTCCCGACCACCTCGTGCGCCTTGGCCACCTCTTCCAGCGGGAAGGTCTGCGACACGTGCGGGCGGATGCGGCCCGCGTCGATCAGTTCGGCGAGGGCTTCGAGCGAGGCGTAGTCCGGTTCGACGGAGATACCGGCGAAGCGCTTGCCGTCCGCTTCGGTACGGGCGATCAGGTCCGCGTCGCCGTGCTCCAGGAGGCTGACGAGCACGCCGCCGGGGCGCAGCACGCCGAGCGAGAGCGCGCCCTGAGCCTTCGAGTCGAAGACCACGTCCAGGTCCCGGACGACCTGGGTGAAGTCGGTGGTGCGGTAGTCGATGACCTCGTCGGCTCCGATCCCGGTGAGGAAGTCGTGCCGGGCCGCACTGGCCACGGCGATGACGTGGGCGCCGCGCGACTTGGCTATCTGCACCGCGAAGTGGCCCACTCCGCCGGCCGCGGCCTGGATCAGCACCCGGTCGCCCTGCTGGATGCGGGCCGCCTGGACGAGGCCCTGCCAGGCGGTGAGCGCGGCGAGGGGGACGGCCGCCGCGTGCACGTGGTCGAGTGAGGCGGGCTTGCGGGCCAGCTGCCGGGAGGGGGCGGCGACGTACTCGGCGTACGCGGAGGCGGCGCGCGGGAAGAACGGCATGCCGTACACCTCGTCCCCGACCGCGAACCTGGCACCGGGGGCGGCTTCCTCGACGACTCCGGAGATGTCCCAGCCGACACCGAACGGCGGCTCACCGAGCAGGGGGTACGCACCGGACCTGACGGCCAGGTCCGCCGGGTTGACCGCGCTGGCGTGCACCCTGACGAGGACCTCCCCCGGCAGCGGGCTGGGCCGCTCGCTCTCCACGAGCTCGAGGACATCGGGACCGCCGAAGGACTTCTGAATGACTGCGCGCACGACACATCTCCCTGTAGCGAGGCTCTTTGAGGCCGATCGGAGCCCGACCACCCGGGCTCCTGCCTGATGCCTCCACCCTAGGAAGAGCGAACGAGCCGCAGAATGGCCTTCCGTCTCGCCCACATGTCCATTCGTCTCACTGAACGCGCCTTTCGGTCCTCACCCCACCCCCATGGCCCTCCCTCCCGGACCCTCCCCCGACCCTCCTCCCGGTCACTCCTGCCCGGCCTCGGCCGCCGTCCGCGCCACCTCCTCCAGCCGCTGCCGGTACGCCGCCCACGAAAGGCCCCCGGCCGGGGGCATGTTCTGGTTCTTCTCCTGCAGGCCGGTTGCTCCGTCGATGAGTTCGCGGACGATGTCGGCATGGCCGCCATGCCGGTTGGTCTCGGCGAGCATGTGGACGAGGACGCGGTGCAGCGTCACTTCGCTGCGCTCCGCCGGCCAGTGCGGGACCTGGCCGACGGCGTCCTGGCCCAGGGCCTCGATGGTGGCGTCGGAGTGCGCGCAGGCCTTCCGGTAGAGGCCGGTGACGTACTCCCTGGACTCGTCGGCCCGCGCCCACATGTCGACGGTCGGATCGTCGTCGAACTCCGCGACCCAGGGCATCGGTTCCGCGAAGGGCCGCCCGAAGGTGTCACCGAAGTAACCCGCTTCGCAGCCCGCCAGGTGCTTGAGCAGCCCGAGCAGATTGGTGCCGGTGGGCGTCAGCGGCCGCCGGACGTCGTACTCCGACAGGCCTTCGACCTTCCACAGCAGGGCCTCCCTGGCGGACTTGAGGTAGTGGTGCAGGTCTTCCTTGGGATCCGAGCGAGTCATGCGTCCCACCTTCCCACCCACCACTGACAACCGGCCCCAAGCCCGCCGGGCCGGGCCGCGCCGGACCGCCTGCGGGGCCTACCGCGCACTCATCAGCGAATTCGGCTGACGAGCTGCCGGAGTGCGGTGCGCAGCCGGGCTTCGCGGGTGTGGGGGGTCAGTGCTTGGAGCAGCGGGAGGATCAGTTGGTACCGGCCCGTTCTGTCGAGTGCGTCGAACGCCGCCTTTGCTTCCGGATCCTCGTCCAGTGCCGCTGCCAGGTCGGGCGGTACCACTGCGGTCCGCTGGGACTCGTACGCCTTCGTCCAGCGGCCGTCCGCCTGCGCCTTGCGTACCTCCGCGAGGCCGGGTTCACGCATCCGGCCGGCGGCGAGCAGCGTCCCGACCTTGTCGACGTTCACCTGCGACCACAGGCTGCGCGGGCGCCGCGGCACGTACTTCTGGAGGTAGTACCGTGCGTCGAGGGAGCGGCGTTGCCCGGAGATCCAGCCGAAGCACAGTCCGATGTCGACGAGTTCGTCGTCGGTGACGGAGGGGATGCCGGAGTTCTTCTTGGCTACCTTTACCCAAATGCCTTCGCTGCGACGGTAGTTGTGTTCCAGCCAGGTCTCGAATGCCGCACCGTCCTGGAAGGCGACGACTTCGGCGCCGTCGATGTCGTGCCGTTCGTCCTCGTGCCGCTCATCGCTTTCGACCATGCGGATAGTCTGCCGTCATGGGTGCGGGCGAGGGTGTGGAAGGCACGGACAAGGGCCTCGGCGGGCAGGGCTGGGGTGCCACGCGGGCCTGGGTGGAGAAGGGGCTGCCGGAGGCGGAGCGGATCGACGGGGTGGTGCGGCTGCGCGGCGGCTGGACGTCGGAGATGCGCCGTCTGGACCTCCGCGGCCCGGCCGGACCGCGCTCGCTCGTCCTGCGTTCGTTCGTGAAGCCCTTTTTCGTCCGGCATGCCGAGGGCCTGCTGACGCGGGAGGCGGACGTCCTGCGGCTGCTCGGTGCCACGGAGGTGCCCGCGGCCACGCTCGTGGCGGTGGATGCCACGGCGGAGTTCTGCACCCACCCTTCCCTGCTGATGTCCCTGCTGCCGGGTGCTGTCCGTCTGGACGAGGAGGATGCCGGGTGCCGTGCCGATCTGCTGGCCAGGCAGCTGGTGCGTATTCACCGGGTGCCGGTGACCGCACAGCAGCGTCCTCGCGCCTATCAGGTCTGGGCCTCTCCCGAGCGGGTCACTCCGCCCGCGGCCACCGGGCGGACCGGGCTCTGGCAGCGGGCGGTCGACGTCATCCGCCGGGAACCCCCGGCCCATCGGGGGTGCTTCCTGCACCGGGACTTCCACCCCGGCAACGTCCTTTTCACCGGCGCCGGTGAGGAGCTGGCGATCAGCGGTGTCGTCGACTGGGTGGAGACCTCGTGGGGTCCGGCCGACCTGGACGTGGCCCACTGCTCGACGGCCCTCGCCCTGCTCCATGGAGTCCCCGCCGGGATGCGCTTCGCCGACCGCTACGTCGCGGCGGGAGGCGCCCTGGCCGAAGAGGACGCCTCCCACCTCTACTGGCGGCTGCTGGATGCGCTGGGCTTCGCCCCGGACGCGGAGAAGGTCGCCGTCCCCTGGCGGGAACTGGGCCGCTCCGACCTGACGGCCACTGTCCTGACCCGGCGGCTGGAGGGGTACATCGAGGCCCTCTTCAGCCGCTACGGGTGAAGTCGCCGAAACCACCGGGCGGGGGCCCGCACAGCGGCGGTCCGGTGCGTCAGGCGCGGCAGCGCAGCATTTCGAAGGGGCGGTTGGCGTGGAAGTCCGACCAGAAGTCCTCGCCGAACTCGCGCAACCCCGCCTCGGAAACCTCCAGCTGCACCCAGGTCAGGTCGCTGAATCCGGCCGCCCGCAGGCTCTGCTCGTGCGCGTCCCGGCGTGGCAGGGTCGCCAGGAAGCTGACCGGCGGGTCGAGCAGCGCCGTGGTCCGCACACGCGGCCCGATTTCGGTCCGGTCGTCGGTCAGCTCGCTGCGGAACCCGTACCGCTCCGGGGAGGGTCCCTCGAACCGGAAGTCGGGCGACTGGTTGAGGACGAAGAACTCGCCGCCGGGCTTGAGGTTCCGGTGCACGGCGCGGCACATCCGCTCCATGGTGGCGGCGTCCTGCGCGTAGTTGAGCATGTGGACGGCCACGGCCACGTCGAAGCCCTCGCCGAGCGCCGGCAGCTCGGCCACGTCGGCCACCTCGTACCGCACGCCCAGCGGTTCGCGCTTCTCCAACTCCCGCGACACGGCGATCATTTCACCGGAGATGTCGACTCCGAGCACATCGGAGGCGCCGCGCCGCCGGAGCTCCCTGCTGTAGAAACCGGTGCCGGACGCGAGGTCCAGGACCGACTTTCCTCGTACGTCCCCCACCAGGGCCAGAAAGCCGGGCACCGCCGCGTACTGCTCCAGCGGCAGTGCCTTGAAGCCCTCGTACGCCTCGCCGATCTCGTCGTACTGCTGCACGCTCATCGTGCCGCCCTCCCGTGTCGTCATGCGCTTGGCTCGTCCGCGGGGGGTGGTTCCGTGGGCGTCGGCCCCCCGTTGCCGCCCCGGGGCGCGCCTCGGCTCTGGCGGGCAGTCTTGCCGTCACCGGGCCGGCCGTCGTACTGGCAGAAGCCACAAAGATCCCGGCGCCGCCCCGGTTTTCCCGTACGGGAGGACTCTCTTCCCGCGCGCAAGGACGCGCGGGGGCACTCGCGGGGACAGCCGTCCCGGGGCGGCACCGCGGGGTCGCCGCCCTGGTCAGGCGGGCCGTCGTACGACGATGACGTTCTCTGTGACCAGCGCCTGCCGGCCTTCCGGGCCGGTGGCCGTCCGCTGGGGCGCGGCGCACTGCTCGACGATCCAGCCTCCGTCGCCGAGCGGCAGGTCCAGCGAGCCCAGTACCTCCTGCGGGGTGGGGAAGTGGACCTCGCTGCCGTCCTCCGGGCGCCAGGACCACGGGGCCAGGGAGGCGTGTTCCAGCAGGACCAGCAGGCCGCCCGGGGCCACGGCGCGGGCGGCCCGGCGCAGCACCTCCTCGCGGGGGATCTCGACCGGGGTGTGGAAGTAGCTCGCGGTGACCAGGTCGTAGGTCCCCTCGGGGAACGTCTGCGCGAGGTCGTGGCGGCGCGGGTGCACCCGGTCCGCGAGTCCGGCGGCGGCCGCGCCCGCCGCGACGCGGCCGAGGGCCGTTTCGGATACGTCGACGGCGGTGACGTCCCAGCCGAGAGAGGCGAGCCAGAGCACGTCGCCGCCGTGACCGCAGCCGAGGTCGAGGGCGGTCCCCGGGGGCGGGGCGAGGGTGGTGAGGAGGTCGGCGAGGACCGCGTTGGGCTTGGTGCCCCACTGTGCGGAGACCTCCTTGGCGTACCGGTTCTCCCAGAAGGCGGCGGATTCGCTGACGGCAGTCATGACATGACCTTTCGGGTCGGGCGAGGGAACGGGGCGGATGAGCCGGGGCGGGTGTGCGGGCCCCGGTGGGCACGCCAGGCGGGTGGGCCCGTGGTGCGCACGCCCGGCAAGTCGGCCGGTCGTGGGCACGCCCGGCGGGTGGGCTCGTGGTGGGTACGGCCGGCGAGTGGACCCGTGGTGGGCACGCCCGGCGAGTGGACCCGTGGTGGGTACGGCCGCCGGGTGGGCCCGTTGGTGCGCACGCCCGCCGGGTGGGCCCGTCGTGTGCGCCGGGCGTACGACGACACTGCGCCCTCCCCCGGCCGAGTTGCAAAGTCTCATGCCGTTTCGGCAACCTGGGCGCTATGAGCCCCGCGAAGAAGGACGTCCTGGACGCCGTCGGACCACGCCTGCGGGAGCTGCGGCGCAGGCGCGGCCTGACCCTCGCCGAGCTGGCGGGACAGACCGGCATCAACGAGAGCACCCTGTCCCGCCTCGAGGGCGGCTCCCGCAAACCGACCCTGGAACTGCTCCTCCCGCTCGCCGAGGTGTACGCGGTCCCGCTCGACGAACTGGTCGGCGCGCCCCGCACCGGCGACCCGCGCATCCACCTGCGGCCGGTCACCCGGCACGGCATGACCCATGTCCCGCTCAGCCGCCCCGGCGGCATCCAGGCCCACAAGCTCCTGATCCCGCCCAGCCCGGACACCGAGCCCGAGCTGAAGACGCACGCCGGGTTCGAGTGGGTGTACGTTCTGGCCGGCCGGCTGCGTCTGCTGCTGGGCGAGCAGTCCCTGCTGCTGAAGCCCGGCGAGGCGGCCGAGTTCGACACGCACGTCCCGCACTGGCTCGGCGCCGACGGGGACCGCACCGTGGAACTCCTGGTCCTCTTCGGCAACCAGGGCGAACGGGCCCACCTCATCGCCCGCACCACCTGAGAAGGGCTGGGGGAGGCTCCGTGATCGGTTCAGGTGCGGGCGGGCCCCTCGTCCCGCTGTGAGCGGTCGTCCCCCTGAGAGCGTTCCTGTGAGCGGTCGTCCCCCTGAGCGCGTTCCTGTGAACGGCCCTCCCCCTGCGACCGGGCGAACCCGGCCTCGACCAGGGCGGCCACCCGGGCCAGGTCGCAGAGCCTGCCCGGTTCGCGGGCCGGTACGCACCAGTACATGCCCGGTGGAGCGAGCTGGTCGGGGCGCGGGACGCCGAGCCAGCCCCGGGCGAGATAGGTGCCGGCCGGCGCGGTCCAGTCGGGGGCGCCGCCGACCGGGACCAGCGGGTAGAACCAGCGCTCCGAGTCCTGGATCACCGGGCCGTGCAGGGCCAGCTCCAGCAACGGGCCGACGACGGTCCTGCTCCGCGTGCCGAGCGCGGCGTAGATGATGCCGACGGGAATGCGTACCGTGTCGAAGCGGGTGCCGAGCGGCAGGACGGCCACGTTCCGCTCCGTCCATTCCAGCGAGGCCGCCTCGGGGGACCCGTGGGCGTGCGCCAGCCAGCCCGCGGTTCCTGTTCCGGCGTCCGCGCCGAGGTCCGGTCCGGGTCTCCACATCTGCACGGGGGCCGCCTTCACTGCTCCGCCGGGGCCGTACTGGTTGGTACGGGACCTCCCATGGTGACGCGGCATCACGTCCTCCTGAAGGCCGTTGGGGGGACGTTCAGGGGACCTCAAAGGGCCTTTCTGTCACCCGGGTTGGCGTCTACGGTGGAGGCCGCGCAGCCAACTGGAGGTCCGCATGCCCCGCCCTCGTGGCAACACCGCGCTGAAGGCCGCTCGCGTCGCGGCCGGGTACGCCACCCAGCAGGCCCTGGCCGACGCCCTGAACAGCGCGGGGCCCCGGCTCGGGCTCGGTGATCTGGACGTCAGCATCCGGCAGGTGCGCCGCTGGGAGTCCGAGAAGCCGCCGTGGCCGCAGGCCCACTACCAGCGCGCCCTGCGGCACGTCCTGGGCAACATGACCATGGCCGAGCTCGGCTTCAGCCCCTCCTGGGGAGCCGTCCCCGCGCCGGAGGCCGTGCCGCGCGGCATGCTCTTCGGCCGCGGGGCGATGGGCCCCGCCCCTCTGCCGCTGCCCGGCGGCGGTGGCTTCCAGCCGGAGAGCGTCGCCGCCGACTACGCGCTCATCACCAGCAGCCACCGGCGCCTGTACTGGACCGTGCAGCCGGCCCGGATGCACCCCACCGTCAACGAGCACACCCGCCTCGGGACGGCCCTGATGTCGGAGACGGCCGGCCCCGCGCGCGTCGCTCTGGCCCGCGCACTCGCGGAGTCGTCGCTGATGGCGGGGCGGATCGAGTTCTTCGACCTCCGCGACCCCGGCGCGGCGGCCGACACCTGGGTACGCGCCCTCCAGGCGGCGGCCGAGGCCGACGACACCCTGCTCGGCTCGGCGATCCTGGCGCACACGGCGTTCGTGCCCGGCTGGGCGGGCGACCGGGCGACCGCCCAGGAGCGGATGCGGGCGGCCCGGGCGTACGCGCGCCGGGGGTGCCCCTCCGCCGAGTTCCTGGCCTGGCTCGACGCGGTCGAAGCGGAGTGCGAGACCCGCTGCGGGCATCCGCGCACGGCCCTGGCGCTGCTGCGGCACGCCGAGGAGGTGCTCGCCAAGGGCGGGGAGTACGCCTCCCCGGAGTGGATGGACTGGTTCGGTCCCGTACGCCTGGCCTCGTTCAAGGGCAACACCCAGCTGAAGGCCGGACAGTACGCGCAGGCCCGGGAAACCCTGCTGGAGGTCCTGGACGGACTGCCCGCCGACGCGGGCAAGCAGCGGGCGGTCATCCTCGGCGACCTGGCCGCGGCGGCCGTCGGCGAGCAGCGGGTCGAGGACGCCTGCGACTGGGCGCAGCAGGCTCTCGGACAGCTCTCGGTCACCTGGTACGCCACGGGCATGGACCGGGTGCGGGACGTGCGCCAGACGTTGCAGCCGTGGAACGAGCTGCCGTGCGTGGTCGCGCTCGACGACGCGATGTTCGGCTGGCGGGCGACGGTCAGCGCGCTTCAGCGCTGACCGTACGGGCATTGAACTCCCTTATTAATCGCGGGAGTTCGGTGAGCTTCTCGATACGGAAGACGGGCAGCTCCCGTGCGTCCGCGGTGTGCCACTGGAGGGTCGCCCAGGGGCCGCGCCGTACGAGTGCGGTGGGCAGCCCGGCGGCGGCGGCCGGGCGCAGGTCGTTGTCGACCCGGTCCCCGACGTACAGGATCTCGCCGGGCGGGTACGGCACGGCCCCGGCGAGCCGCGCGAAGAACTCCGGGTCGGGCTTGGCGGCACCCCAGTCGTCCGACGTGCCGATCAGGTCGACGTCCCCGGCGAAGAGTTCGCGCAGAGTACCGCCCGCGCGCGCCGTCTGATTGCCCGCGATGCCCAGCCACAGCCCGGCCGCCCGCAGGGCGGCGAGGGCGGGGCGGACGTCGGGGTACAGGTCCGCCTCGCCGAACTCCTCCGGCCGGCCCGCGTCGATGCGGGCCTGCCGCTGCTCGTCCAGGTCGAAGCCGGGCCGGAACTCCTGGAAGGCCTCGCGGTAGTCCCGCCCCTGCGCGATCACGGCTCCGAACACGGCTGCGAAGGTGTGCCGTGGCACCCCCAGCCAGTCGGCCCAGGTCCCGTACTCCCGCGTCTCGTCGACCAGGCACTCCCCGACGTCGAACACCACAGCACGCATCATGACCGGAAGAATAGGCGGGCGGCCCGGCCCCTTCCCAGCAGGCCCGGGGCACGGCAGGCGGCCCGGCAGGCGGCCCGGCGGGCAGGCCCCGCCGGTCAGCGGGAGCCCGGCTGCACCAGGCCCGACTCGTAGGCGAGGACGACCAGTTGGGCGCGGTCGCGGACCCCGAGTTTGGTCATGGCCCGGTTGACGTGGGTCTTCGCCGTGACCGGGGAGATGACCATGCGGTCGGCGATCCGGTCGTTGGAAAGGCCGCGCGCGACGAGGGTGACGGCCTCGCGCTCGCGGTGGGTCAGGACGTCGAGCTCCGTGCTCTCCCTGCCCGTGACGGGGCCGGGCGGCCGGGCCACGTACCGGCTGATCAGTTTGCGGGTGATCGACGGGGCCAGCAGCGCGTCACCGCGCGCGGCGACCCGTACGGCGTGCAGGAAGTCCTCCGGGACGATGTCCTTGACGAGGAATCCGGCCGCACCGGCCCGCAGCGCCTGGTAGACGTACTCGTCGAGGCCGTAGTTGGTGAGGATCACGACGTGCACGGCGGCCAGGGCGGGGTCGGCGGCGATCTGCCGGGTCGCTTCGATGCCGTCGAGGACCGGCATCCGGATGTCGATGAGGACGATGTCGGGCAGGTGCTGTCTGGCCAGGGCCAGCCCGTGCGCACCGTCGGCTGCCTCGGCGACCACCTCGATGTCGTCCTCCAGGTCCAGCAACGCGCGAAATCCGCTGCGCAGCAACGGCTGGTCGTCCACCAGCAGGACACGGATCACAGCTGCTCCACGGGGAGTTCGGCCTCGACGGTGAAGCCGCCCGCGCTGCGCGGTTCCGCGCGCAGCCGCCCGCCCAGCGCGGTGACGCGCTCACGCATCCCGAGCAGTCCCATGCCGGGCACCGGAGCCGTGTCCGGGGTGGCACTGCCGTCGTCGTCGACACGTATCGCGAGGGTGTCGGGGCGGCAGTCGATCCGTACCCGTGCCGTGGCGGCGTTCGCGTGGCGGGCGATGTTGGTGAGGGACTCCTGGACGATGCGGTAGGCGGTACGGTCCAGGGCCGCCGGTACGTCGGGGCGCGGGCCCTCGACAATCAGGGTGGCGTCGAGACCGATGTCTCTGGCCCGTGCCACCAGCTCCGGTACGTCGTCGAGGCCGCGCGGCGGGGTGGTGGTGTCGTCGCGCAGCGCCTCCAGGGTCGCGCGGAGCTCTCGGGTGGCCTCCCGCCCGGCCGCCCGGATCGCCAGCAGTGACTCGGGAACCTCGTCGCCGCGCTTGCGGGCCACATGGACGGCGACCTCGGCCTGCACCTTGACGATGGAGATCTGATGGGTGAGCGAGTCGTGCAACTCCCGCGCGATGTGCAGCCGTTCCTCGTCCGCGCGGTGCCGTGCGGCCTCCTCCTTGGTGCGCTCGGCCTCGTCCGCCCGCCGTTCGGCCTGCCGCAGCGCCTCGCCCGCGGCACCCGCCGCGACCAGCCAGGCGATTTCCAGAGCACTCCTGGCCTGTGCGAACACCGCGCCCGTGCCGTGCAGTCCGGAGACCAGCGCCGCGACGGGCAGGGCGGCGAGCATGGCCACGCTGGCAAGGACGGTGAACGTGCGGTGTCCGGCGCGCACCGCCGCGTACACCGCGAAGAGGTAGGCCACGGCGGGCACGTCGAACCCCGCGGCCTGGTACCCGGCTCCGGACAGTCCGGTGAGCGCCAGGACCAGGAGTGGCGCCCGCCGGCGCCACACCAGGGCCAGCCCGCCGGCCACCAGGAGTGCGTAGCCCGCCAGTTCGGGGGCGGCGGTGGAACGCTGACCGGACAGCCCGGCGAGCAGAAGTGCCGTCGCCACGCCGACGGCGGTCGCCCAGTCGATGACCACGGCGCGCGCCCCGGGCCCTGTTGTTCTCATGCGCGCACCTTAGAGCCTGTCCGCGGCTTCGGGACCCGGGGGACCGGCCGGCTACCACGGGCGCAGTACTTTCCCGGGTTCTACCGCGTACGCGGCAGTGCGAAGTGTCTGCGCCCGGTGGACGACCCGGGGCGGATCCGGGGGAGATGCTCGGGCCACGTTCGCGAAAGAAGCGGCGGAAGCAGAAACAGCAGCAGAGGGAGCGCGTCATGCCGATTTCCGTACGAAGTGTGCTTGCGGGCGGACTGGTTCCGGCCGTGTCGGCCATGTCGGCCGTCTCCGCCCAGCCGCTCGCCGCCGGAGCCCTGACGTTCAGCGCCGGGCGGATCGGGGCCATCGTGGCCGCAGTCCTGGGGGCGGTGGGCGCGGTCATCGGCGGACTGGCACTGGCCCGGCCCGCCGGACGCACGGGCTCGGGGCGGACCGGCTCCGGGCACACCGGCTCAGGGCGCACGGGCGCCGGACGCACGGGCTCGGGGCGGACCGGCTCCGGGCACACCGGCTCAGGGCGCACCGGCTTCGCGCGCAGCGGCTCGGGGCGGACCGGCCGGGGGCCGCGTACCGCGTTCGGGCCACGCCGGGCGGTCGCGGCGGGGGTGGTCGGCATGGCCATCGGCGCACTGGTGACCGCCACCTCCCGGGGCGCCATCGGCACCGGCAACGGGCTCGGCGGGGCCTACGTGGCGCTGCTGCTGGGGCTGCTGGCCACCGTACTCGGCACTCTGGCGTGGTCCCGTGCCCGCCGGGAGCCGGTGGGGTGACCGACGCTCCTACGCGGCCACCCGCCCGCAGCGGCGGCCTCCTCGGGCCAGTCGTACGCCTCGCTCTGCACTACGCGGCCACCCGCGCGCAGCGGCGGCAGTTGCGGGCCGACGCCGCCACCACCGCGTGGGAGACGGCGGCGAGCGCGCCCGCCGCGACCGCCAGCGGCCAGTGCGTGACGACCAGGGCCACCACGGCGAGGAGGAGCGCGGCGACCGCCATCGAGACGCTGGACGCCGTACCCATCCAGGCGACCGCGCGGGGCAGCAGTTCCGGGATGGGAAGGCGGCGGGCGAGCGGCCCCGTGGCGGCCAGAGAGGCGGCGGTGAGTGCGGCGGTGACGGCGGCGAGGCCGATCAGAGTCATCGTCAGCACGTGGGACAGGAAAGGGAGTTGCCACATGTCCTGGCCCGCGGCGCGCACCAGCAGCCAGCACAGGGCCGCGAAGGGCACCGCGAGGGCCGCCGCGCGGGCGGTGTGGCGGGCCTGGGCGAGGGTCAGTTCGTACTGGAATGCGGGGGCGAGCCGGTGCGGTGCGCCGAAGTCGCGCACGGCCAGTTCGGTGGCGCACTCCAGGGGGACGCCCTCCTCCGCGTGGGCGGCCGCGGTGTCGGTGAGGCCGTGCCGGACCTCTTCGAGCAGGCGGCCCTTGACGCGGGCGGGGCCGTGCAGGGCCCCGGCGAGGGTGTCGACGTACTCCTCGATGAGGGCGGGGGCCGACGGGCGGGCCGCCCCCGGATCCGCGCCTGTGCCCGTGCCAGGATCCGGACCCACCTCCGGGCCCATACCCGTACCCGTACCCGTACCCGTGCTCATGCGGTCAGTCCGTTCGCGGCCGTCGAGGGATTCAGTACGGAGCCGATCGCATGCGTGAACTCCTGCCAGGCGGACCGTGCCTCGGCCAGGCTGCGTTGCCCCGCGTCGGTCAACTCGTAGCACCGGCGGCGCCGTTCGCCCACCGAGTCCCAGGTGCTTGCCAGCAGGCCCAGCCGCTCCAGGCGTTGCAGCGCCGGGTAGATGGTGCCGGTGCGCAGTTCGAGTGCGCCTTCGCTGCGCTGCTGCACGGCCGCGATGATCGCGTACCCGTGCAGGGGGCCCTGTTCCAGTACGGCCAGCAGGATTCCGTCCAGGTGGCCGCGCACCGCATCCGTCTTCATGAGTAGGCAGCCTACCCAAGCGAACCATTGCTGTGCTACCTATTGGCAGCCAACATATGTAAGCGTTCGTGATCGTCGCCTGGAGGCGTGGCCCCGATGACCAAGTTCCTGCTGTCCGTGCACGTACTCGTCGCGATCCTGGCGGTCGGGTCGATCGCCGTGGCGGCCTCGATGTTCCCGCGCTTCGCCAAGCAGGCGGTGACGGAGCGCGGCCAGGCCGTGGGCATCGCCACGACCCTGCACAAGATCTGCCGGGGGTACGCGATCGCCGGTCTCGCCGTACCGGCCTTCGGCATCGCGACCGGTGCCGCGCTCGGAGTCCTCAGGGACGCGTGGCTGGTCGTCTCGCTGATCCTGACGATCCTGGCGGCGGCGCTGCTCGGGCTGTGGATCCTCCCGTACCAGCAGCGCATGCTCGCGATGAGCGGTGCGGGTGCGGGTGGCGGTGGCGGTGACACTCCTTTCTCCGAGGGCGAGTTGAAAAGGACGACGGCCCGCCTCCACATGCTCACCGGGATCTTCAACGTGCTCTGGGCGGTCGTCGTGGTCCTGATGATCGTCCGCCCCGGCTCGACGACGAGCGCCTGACACAGTGGGGCTGTCGCGCGGACTCCCACCCCAATGGTGGGATTCCTTCGGCGCGAGCGTGGAACACGCCCCTCATGACCCCCAACACCGCACCACATTCCGGGCCGCTGCCCGGCCGCGACGAGTCGTACTGGATGGACTCCACCCCCGGCACCTCCTATCCGCCCCTGACCGACGACATCGAGGCGGACGTGGTCGTGGTGGGCGGCGGCATCGCCGGGCTCAGCACCGCCCGGGAGCTGTCCCGGACCGGACGCAGCGTCGTCGTCCTGGAGGCCGACCGGATCGCCGCCGGGGTCACCGGCCACACCACCGCGAAGGTCTCCGCCCTGCACGGGCTGGTGTACGACCGGCTGATCAGCACCAGGGGCCCGGAGGCCGCCCGCCTCTACGCCCGCTCGCAGCAGGGCGCCGTCGAGCACATCGCCGCCGTCTCCGCCGTCCTGGGCATCGACTGCTCCTGGGAGCGCCGGCCCGCCTACACCTACACCACCCGCCCCGAGAACCGGGCTGCGCTCAGGGCGGAGGCCGCGGCGGCCCGCGAGGCGGGTCTTGAGGCCGAGTACGTCGAGGAGAGCGGCCTGCCCTTCGACGTGGCGGGTGCGGTACGGGTGGAGGGGCAGGCCCAGTTCCACCCGCGGAGCTATCTGCTCGCACTGGCGGGGGAACTGGTGGCGCGCGGCGGGGTGATCCACGAGCGCACCCGGGTGACCGGGTTGCACGAGGGCACCCCGTGCCGGGTGACCTGCGAGTCCGGGCACACCGTCACCGCGAAGGACGTCGTCGTCGCCACCCACTACCCCGTCTTCGACCGGGCCCTGCTCTTCGCCAAGCTCTCCCCGAGCCGGGAGCTCGTGGTCGCCGCACCGCTGGCCGCCGCACAGGACCCGGCCGGCATGTATCTGACCCAGGACGACGGGAAGCGGTCCGTGCGCACCGCGCCGTACGGCGACGGGCAGCGCCTGCTGATCGTCACCGGGGAGGGCTTCACCCCCGGGGAAGGGGACGCGGCGGCCGGTTTCGTACGGCTCGACGCGTGGATGCGCGAGCGGTTCGAGGTCGGCGAGACCGCCTACCGGTGGGCGGCACAGGACAACTCCGTCAGCGACACCGTCCCGATGATCGGCCGCTACCACCCGGGGGCCAAACACACCTATGTCGCCACCGGTTTCGGCGGCTGGGGCATGACCAGCGGCGTACTCGCGGGCCAGCTGATCACCCGGCTGATCGAGGGGGAGGAGCCGCCGTGGACCAGGCTGTACGACCCGCGCAGGCTGTGGAGCACGGTCCGTGAGGCGCCCGCCCTGCTGAAGCAGCAGGCCGAGGTGGCGAAGCACTTCGTGGGCGACCGGATCGCGACCACGCACGTCGACTCGCCCGAGGAGATCGCACCGGGCGACGGCGCGGTGGTCCGGGTGAACGGCAGCCGCTGTGCCGTCTACCGCGACCCGGCGGGCACGGCGCACGCGGTGTCGGCCCGTTGCACCCACCTCGGCTGCCTGGTCTCCTTCAACTCCGCGGAGACGGCGTGGGAATGCCCGTGCCACGGCTCCCGGTTCTCCACCGACGGCGAAGTCCTCCAGGGCCCGGCGACCCGGCCGCTGGAGCGGCGGGAACTGCCGGAGAAATAGCCTCGCGGGAGGGTCCCGGGTACGCCGTGGAGTGCGCCCATGACGAGCGGAGACACGGCGGAGACGTCGGGCCCGGCCGAGACGTCGGACATCGCGGGCCCGGCGGACATCGCGGAAGCGGTCGATCCTGCCGTGCGGGAAGCCGTCGCGGCCGAGCTGCGGCTGCTGGACCCCGAGGTGCGGGCCTCGGCCGCCCGCGTCTCGGAGCTGCTGGACCCGGAGTTCGTGGAGTTCGGTGCGTCGGGGCGGCGCTGGGACGCGACGACGATCCTGACGGTGACCGGTGCGGGACCGGTGGGCGCGGCCTCCCCGGTCGAGGTGAGCGCGATGGCGGGCACGGTGCTCGCACCCGGGGTCGTCCACCTGACCTACTTCTCCGACGACGACGGCGGGCGCAGGGCGTGGCGCAGCTCGGTGTGGCGGCTGACGGGGACGGGCTGGCGGATGTACTTCCACCAGGCGACGCCCACGAGCTGACGGGAGCCCGAGGGGCCCGGCCGCCCCCGTGCCTGCCGCGTACGGTACGAAGAGCCCTGTGAACGCACAGAACCCGTCCCCGACCGTCCGCGTCTTCGTCGCCCTCGCCCCGCCGGACGAAGCCAAGGACGAGCTGGCCCGCGCACTGCGCCCGGCCTACGACGCGTACCCCCGCATGCGGTGGAACCGGATCGAGGACTGGCACCTCACCCTGGCCTTCCTCGGCGAACTTCCCGCCGGCTCCGTACCTCCGCTGCGCGCGCCCCTCGCGGACCTCGCGGCGGCCCGCCGGCCCCTGGAACTGGGCCTGCGGGGCGGCGGGCACTTCGACGAGCGGGTGCTGTGGAGCGGGATCGACGGCGATCTGACCGGGCTGCACCTGCTGGCGGCGGAGGTACGTGCACTGGTCAAGGAGTGCGGGGTGCCGTTCGAGGGCAGGCCGTTGCGCCCGCATCTGACACTGGCCCGCGCCCGCAGGGACGACCCGGCTTCCGTGCGGGAGGCGGCGGAGGGCCTCGCGGACTTCACCGGCCGCCGGTGGCGGGCCGCGCGCCTGCATCTGGTCGGCAGCAACATCGGGCGCGGCCCCGGACCGATCCACTACCGCGACATCGCGTCCTGGCCCTTCGAGGGCCGGGACCCGGCCACCCCCGGCAGCCAGACCCCGCCCGCCCCCGGCGGCGAGGACGTCAGCGGCGCACCGCCAGCACAGTGGCCCTCGTGACCGCCTCCTTCAGCAGGGCGGCCACCCGGCCGGTCAGGACGACCTCGCGCGGGCTGTCGTCGAAGCGGGTGACCTGGGTGAGCCCGTCGTGGCGGCCGAGACCGATGTTCTGCCCCACGTAACGCAGCCGCAGCGGCCTGGCGGTGCCCCCGGTGACCGAGGCGGCGACGTTGCGCGCGACGCACAGGCCCATCGGCAGCGCGGTCTGGCACGACAGCCGGGAGGGCATGCCGCCCGGCCCGTACGCGGCGGCCGCGTCGCCCGCGGCGAAGACCTCCGGGTGGGAGACGGACCGCAGCATCCGGTCGACCACCACGAGGCCACGCGCGTCGACCTTCAGCCCTGCGTCCCGTGCCAATTCCGGCACCCTGAACCCGGTCGTCCAGACGACCGCGTCGGCCGCGAGTGTGCTCCCGTCAGCGAGGACAAGTCCGTGCTCGGACACCTCCGACACCCGGCTGTGCTCCCGGAGTTCGACGCCGTGCCGGTGCAGCGCACGGCGCAGGTGGCGGCGGGCCCGCTCGGAGAGTGCGGTGCCGATCTCGCCGTCGGTGACCAGCCGCACCTTCAGCCCCGGACGGCTCTCGGCCAGTTCGGTGGCCACTTCCAGACCGGTCGCCCCTCCCCCGGCGACGGCCACCGTCCCGTGTCCTTCTGCGGTACGTTCCCGCAGCCGCACCGCGTCCTGGTAGGTGGCCACCGAGAGGGCGTACGCGGCAACCCCGGGCACGGTGTCCCGGTCGGCCGCACTGCCCAGGGCGTAGACGAGGGTGTCGTAGGTGAGGGTGCGGTGGGTGGCGCGGGTGCCGTCGGCGGCGGCGTGCGGCGCGGCCAGGGCACCGGTGTCGGCGCACCCCGTACGCGCGCCGGTGTCCACGCGTACCGTACGCCCGCCCGTGTCCACCCGTACCGTCCGGGCATCCGCGTCGATGGCGGTCACCCGGCCGACGACCAGTTCGATGCCCGTACCGGCCAGGAGCCCTGCCAGGGGGAGTTCCGCCAGCTGCCCGCCCGCCGCGAGCTGGTGCACCCGTACCCGCTCGACGAAGTGTTCGGCGGCATTGACCAGCGTGACGCGCACGTCGGCACGGCGCAGTCTGCGCGCCGCTCCCTTGGCGGCGATCATGCCCGCGTAACCGGCTCCGAGAACCACGAGGTGATGTGTCATGCCCCCTGAACCGGACAGCCCGCCCTTTCGTGACACCCGCGGCCGTGACCCGCATCACACCATCTGACCTGCGGCGAAGGCCAGCTTGGCGGGGCTGAGGACGGTCCGCACCCCGCTGACGAGCCCGTCCCGGAACTCCGGTACGACGACGGCGAACAGCACCCGCTCCCCTTCCCCGTCGCCCACCGCGCTTCCCTCACCGGCAGCCGCAGCACTCACGTGGACCATCACCGCCACCTCCCCGTTCACCTCGCCGAACGCGTAGTGGAACTCCGGCGCTTCGAGCCAGCCCGCCAGGCCCACCAGATAGCGGAGCACCTTGTCCCGCCCGGTGACGGGCCTGCGCGCCGCGGAGACCGTGCCGCCACCGTCGGCCCAGGCGACCACGTCGTCCGCGAGCAGTGCCTCCAGACCGGCCAGGTCCCCTTGCACCGTTGCCGCGAAGAACCGCTCGACCAGCTTCCTCCGCAGCTTCTCGTCGACCTCGAAGTGCCTCCGGGGGTTGCCCAGTTGCTGCTGCGCCCGGCGCAGCAGCTGCCGCGAGTGGGCCTCATCGACACCGACCGCGTCCGCGATCTCCCGGTGGCTGTGCCCGAACGCCTCCCGCAGGACGAACACCGCACGTTCGGCCGGAGTGAGCCGTTCCATCAGGGTGAGCAGGGCGAAGGTCACCGACTCGCGCTGCTCGGCGGTCTCCAGCGGGCCGAGCCCGGCGGCCCCGGTGGCCCCGGCGAGAGCGCCCGCCCCGGTGAGCACCGGCTCGGGAAGCCACGGCCCGACGTACTGTTCGCGCCGTACGCGGGCGGAGGTGAGGTGGTTGATGCAGAGGTTCGTCATGACCCTGGTCAGCCAGGCGGCCGGCGTCCGGATCTCCGAAGTGTCGGCCGCACTCCAGCGCAGATAGGTGTCCTGCACGAGGTCCTCGGCCTCGCTCGCCGAACCGAGCATGCGGTACGCGAGCGAGAAGAGCCGCGACCGGTGCGATGCGAACTCCGCGACAGCATCCGCTTCCCCCGTGGTCATACCGGCAGCATGCCAGGCCGGGGCGCCCGCCGGACCGGTGGGTGCGCACCGGACCGGTGGGTGCCCGCCCGACCGACGGGTGCGCACCGGCCCACGGCGGGTCCGGCGGCCTTGGGACCACCCGTTAAGCTGCAGGCACCCCACGGGGGAAGTCCGGTCGAAGTCCGGCGCTGACCCGCAACGGTAAGGCGCAGCCGAGGTGGCTGCGCAAGCCCGATCACCCGTGGCGGTGAAGGCTCCTGTCGATTCGCCGTGGACTGCGATGAGGTGCTGGACCGGCGCCCGGCGTCCGGGCCGCCCCTTGGGTTGCGTACGTACACGGCCCGAGGCGAAAGCGGTACCGCCCGTGGCCATGCCGTCCCTGGTACGCGAATCCGTGCCCCTGCCCGAACCCGCGCCACCGTCCGGACCGCCCCCGCACACCCGGCGGGTGCCGGTGCCGCTGCTGATCGGCGTGCTGGGCGTGGGGCTGCTGGTCTCGCTCGTCTGCGGGGCCGGGATCGGCGCTTCGGGGCTCTCCTGGGGCGAGGTGCTGCGCCATCTGTGGGCGGGGCTGAGCGGCGGGAGCATCACGCCCGAGCAGGTGCCCGCGTACACGATCGTCTGGGAACTGCGGTTCCCGCGCGCCGTGCTGGCGGCCGTGGTCGGGGCCGGGCTCTCGGCCATCGGGGTCGCGGTGCAGGCGATGGTGCGCAACGCGCTGGCCGACCCCTTCGTCCTGGGCATCTCCTCGGGGGCCGCGGTCGGGGCCAACGCGGTGCTGATCTTCGGGGCGTTCGGGGCGCTCGGGGTGTGGGCGCTGACCGGGGCGGCGTTCGTGTCCGCGCTGCTGTCGATGGTGCTGGTGTACGCGGTCGCGCGGACGCCGCGCGGGCTGACCCCGCTGCGGCTGGTGCTGACCGGGACGGCGATGTACTACGGGTTCTCGGCCGTCACCACCTTCATGGTGTTCGCGGCGGAGCGGGGCGAGGCGGCGCGTTCCGCGATGATGTGGCTGCTCGGCAGCCTCGGCGGGGCCACCTGGGCCTCGGTGCCGATCGCGGCGGGCGCCGTGCTCGGCGGTCTTGTGCACCTCGGCTGGTCGGCGCGCCGGCTGAATGCCCTCGCCATGGGCGACGAGACGGCAGCGGCGCTGGGTGTGGATCCGGAGCGGCTGCGCCGGGAGCTGTTCCTGGTGTCGGCGGCCGTGACGGGGGCCGTGGTCGCGGTCAGCGGGGCCATCGGCTTCGTCGGGCTGATGGTGCCGCACGCGGTGCGGATGCTGGTCGGCGCGGACCACCGCAAACTGCTGGCCGTCGCCCCGCTCGCCGGTGCCGTGCTGCTGATCTGGGTGGACGTGCTGTCGCGGGTGGTGCTCGCCCCGGTCGAACTGCCGCTGGGCGTACTGACCGCGGCTGTGGGCGTGCCGTGTTTCGTGCTGCTGATGCGGCGCCGTTCCTACACGTTCGGGGGCGTGTGATGAGGGTCGATGTCGAAGGTCTTGAGGTTGCGGCCGGCGGGGCGCGGCTGCTGGAGGACATCACGCTGCGGGCCGGCAGCGGGCAGGTCGTCGGGCTCGTCGGGCCCAACGGCAGTGGTAAGTCGACCCTGTTGAGGTGTGTGTACCGGGCCCTGCGTCCGTCGGCGGGGACGGTCAGGATCGACGGTGACGACCTGTCGGGGCTGAGCGCGCGCGAGGGTGCCCGGCGGCTGGCCGCGCTGCCGCAGGAGGCCGTCACCGAGTTCGACTTCACGGTGGCCGAGGTGGTGGCGATGGGGCGCATGCCGCACCAGCGGTCGGTGGCGCGGGCCACCGGGGAGGATCTGCGGGTGTGCGCGGACGCGCTGGCCCGGGTGGGGGCCCGGCACCTCGCGGACCGCGGCTTCCTCACCCTCTCCGGCGGTGAGAAGCAGCGGGTGCTGATCGCCAGGGCGCTCGCGCAGCAGCCGAAGGTGCTGGTGCTGGACGAGCCCACCAACCACCTCGACATCGCGCAGCAGCTGGAGGTGCTGGCACTGGTCAGGGACAGCGGACTGACGGTCCTCACCGCCCTGCACGACCTCAACCTGGCGGCGCTGCACTGCGATCTGCTGTACGTCGTCGCGGCCGGGCGGATCGTCGCCGAGGGGGCTCCGCACGAGGTGCTGACGCCGCAGCTGCTCGCGGAGGTCTTCGGCGTACGGGCGCACCGGGTGCCGCATCCGGAGACGGGGGCGGTGCAGCTGCTCTTCGACCGGCTGGCGGGTCCGGGGGCCTCTCCTCCGGGGGCCGCACCCTCGGAGACCTCTCGCTCGGGGGCCTCACCCTCGGGGGCCTCTCGCTCGGGGGCCTCACCCTCGGGGGCCTCTCGCTCGGGGGCTCTTCCGCTGGAGTCCGCGACCCCCGCGGACGCACCCACCACCTCCGTAACTCCCCTTCCGTAACCGCCACTCACCCAAGGAGCCGTCGCGTCTCATGCGCCGCCACCCCCTCGTGCGCCCCGCCGCACTCACCCTCGCCGCCGCGTCCCTGTTCCTCACGGGGTGCGGCGCCGAAGTCACCCGGCCGGCCGAGGACAAGGCCGCCGCCAAGGGCCCTTACCCCGTGACCGTCCAGAACTGTGGGCAGCCCAAGAAGTTCGACAAGGCCCCGCAGCGGGTGGTGACCAATGACGTCGGCATCACCGAGATCATGTTCGCGCTCGGGCTCGCCGACCGCATGGCCGGCTTCGTGATGCCCGAGGACAAGGGCGACCTCACGTCCGTCCCCTGGAAGGACGGCTACCAGCAGACCAAGTGGCTGTCCAAGAAGACGATCAACAAGGAGCTGGTCCTGGACGCCCGCGCCGATCTGGTGTTCGCGGGCTGGAACTACGGCTTCAACGAGGGCGAGGGCTTCACCCCGGCCGCCCTCGCCGCGGTCGGCGTCGACTCCTATCTGCTGAGCGAGTCGTGCCGCAACGGGCGCGGCAAGGCGCGCGGTGTCATGCCCCCGCTGGAGGCGCTCTACACCGACCTGCGGAACCTGGGGAAGATCTTCCACGTCGAGGACCGGGCCGAGGCCCTCGTGACGAAGTTCAGGAAGCAGGTCGCGGACGCGGAGGCCGGGGCACTCAAGGGCAAGGACCGGCCGCGTGTCTTCCTCTACGACGGCGGCGAGGACAAGCCGTTCACCTCGGGCGCGTACGCCGGACCGCACGACATCATCACCAGGGCGGGCGGCGACCACGTCATGAAGGACCTCAAGGACAGCTGGGTGACGGTGGGCTGGGAGACCGTCGTGGCCCGCGATCCCGAGGTGATCGTGATCAACGACTACGGCGACACGAGCGCCGAGCAGAAGCGGAAGTTCCTGAAGTCGTACCCGCCGCTGGCGGGCGTCTCGGCCGTCAGATACGACCGGATCGTCGTCCTCGACTACGCGGAGCTGGTGGAGAGCCCGCGCAACCCGGCGGCCGTCGCCTCGCTCGCGGAGGACCTGAAGAAGCTGACCAAGTCCGGTACGGAGTAGGGGCGGTTGCGGGGCGGCCCACGTGTCCCACCTCACGTCACGCCGTGCCGTGAGCCATCTGTACGGTGCCGTACAACCGGTGCTAGCTTCCGTTGTACGGCAACGTACAGAGAGGGGTCCGGGCATGAAACTCCCCCGCTCGGCGCACACTTCACGTCCCTGGCGGATCCACGGGATCGCCGGCGACTTCCGTCTGGAGGACGTCTGGGCGCTGCCCACTCCGGGCGGCCCCGACGACTTCGCCCTGCTGGTGGACCAGTTCACGGGAGGGACCCCCGGTCGCGGGCCGCACGAGGAGGACCTCGTTCCGCGACTGCTCTTCGCGCTCCGCTGGAAGCTGGGCAGGCTGTTCGGCTGGGACAAGCCCGAGGCCGGGATCGGCGGCCGGGTGACCTCACTGCGGGAACGGCTTCCGGCGGACCTGTGCGAGGGCCCGCGCGGTAACGACCTGCCGTCCGTGCCGTTCCTCTCCGTCTTCCAGACCCACGACGAATGGGTCGCCGAGTTCGGCAACTCCACGGTGCACGGCCTGCTCCACCTGGGCTGGGTCCCGGACGGCAGGGGCGGCCACCGCGGCCAGATGGCGGTGCTGGTCAAACCGAACGGGCTGCTCGGCGAGGTGTACATGCTGGGCATCAAGCCCTTCCGGTACCTGGGGGTGTACTCGTCCTTCATCCGCGGCATCGGGCGGGAGTGGGCGCGGGGCGCGGCCGCGCGGAAGACCGCGGGGGCGTAGGGGCACGGCGCGTTGGACACGTGCACAGGGGCACGCGCGTAGGGACACAGCCCCTGGCCCCCCGGGCGCCTACCGGTTTCGCCCCGTCGCCGGGCGGTCCGCGGTGAGCGCGCGGTCGCCCGCGTCAAGGATGCTCGCGAAGGCGCGGCCGACGAGGGGCTCGGCGAAGACACGTGTGAGTCGCGCGCCGACGAGAGGGACGCCGACTTCGAAGGTCGTGGTCCAGGTGACCTCGGTGCCGCCCTCGACCTCGGCGAAGGTCAGGCGGCCCAGCTCGTGCCTGGCCGGCGGGAAGCTCCGCTCGACGGTGTAGTCGAAGCGGTACGGCGGTCGGTACGCGGTGATCCGCTCGCGGAACCACCCGATGGTCCAGGTGTGCAGCCGTACGGCACCGACCCCGTACGGCGCTTCCGCGCCCGGCCTGGCCAGCCGGGCCCTGAGGACGAAGGGCGAGCGGACGTAGTGCGCGCTGACCGCGCACCAGTCGAACACCTCGGCGATCGGTGCGGCGATGACGCGTCGGACGGTCAGGGTCTCCATGGTCGTGGTCCTCTCCCTCGGTCTGCGCGGCGCGGTAGCCGGCCGGTTGCCGCGCCCTGGTGATCTGTTGACCGCACGGCTCGCGCATCCGTGACAACGGGAGGGGAGACGTGCGTCACTTCCCGGGGACGCCCGTCGCGGAGCGGCACCGGTCAACGGGGCGTGCGGCAGAGGCACTTCACACGGTAGGGGTCCAGCGGGCCGGGATGTGCAGAGAGAAGGGGGCGGGCCGTTGTCGGCCTCGCCCCCTCTGTGCACCCTGACCCCTCACGCGCGCGTCCGCGCGCACCGGCGGCCCGGCCGTCTACTGCTTGCCCGCGCTCGCCTCCAGCGGGCGTACCCGCAGGAGTGCGCGGGTCGGCAGGCCCGTGGCGCACAGGGTCAGGAGTACGGCACCGAGGGCCAGCGGGGCGGCGATCGTCAGCGGGACGTGCGGGCCCGCGCCCGTGGTGCCGCGGGCGATCGGCAGCAGCGTCGTCCAGGCGATCGCGGCGCCCAGCAGCAGTCCGGCGGCGGCGACCAGGAGGGCCTCGCCGCGCATCATCAGCCTGACCTGGCGGCGGGTGGTGCCGGAGAGGCGCAGCAGGCCGACTTCGCGGCGGCGGTCGAGGACGGTCATCACCAGGGTGTTCGCCGCGGAGATCGCGGCGAATCCGCCGAGCACCGCGGCCATCACGGTGTTGGCCCAGGCGCCGAGCTCCTGGGCGAGGTCGGCCTGGACGCCGTACCCGGCGGCGTCGGTGACGTGCGCGGTGGGAGCGAGGCGCTTCAACTCGCGTGCCAGGGCTGCCGGTTCGGAGCCCGGGGCGGTGTCGATCAGGACCTGGGTGTCGTACGGGGCGGTGACGTGCGCGGCGAGGGCGGCACGCGGCATCAGGACCTGGCCGACGCCGAGGCCGCGGGTGTAGGTCGCGACCAGTTCCGGCGTGACGTGGGTGCCGTCGCCGAGGCGGAGCGGGACCCGGTCGCCGGTCTTCACACCGAGGTTGCCCGCGAGAGCGGTGTCCAGGGCGACGGTGTCGCGGCCTGCGCCCAGGGCTGCGAGGGACCCGGTGCGCACACCGAGGTCGAGTACCCGGTCGAGGTGGGCGGGGTTGCCGGAGATGCCGAGGGTGGTGGCCGTGGCGAGGTCGTCCATGGTCTCGTAGACCGTGCCCGTACGGAGGATTCCGGTGGCGCTGCGCACCCCGGGAAGTCCGGCCGCTCGGGCGGCCGTGCCGTCCGGGAGGCCGGGGTCCGCCGGGTGGCCGGGGGTCAGGACGTGGTCGGCGGTGACGGCGGAGGCGACGTTGCGGGCGGAGGCCTCCCGGATGGTGCTCTGCATGAAGACGAGCGTGCCGCAGAAGGCGATCACCATGACGAGCGGGGTGATCGCGGACGCCAGCCTGCGCGCGTTGGCCAGGGAGTTGTCCGCCGCGAGCGAACCCGGGGCGCCGGCTGCGCGCAGCGGGATACCGAGGACGCGGGTGGCGGCGCCGGCGATCAGCGGGCCGAGCAGGGCGACACCGGCCAGGAAGCACATGACGACACCGAGCGCGGTGGTCGCGGCGGCATCGCCGCCCAGCTGCGAGGCCAGCGTGGCCAGCGATACGCCGCCCGCGCAGAAGGCGATGCCGAAGCCGATCCGGACCTTGCCGGGCCCCGGCGGCGTCAGCGAGGCCTCGCCGAGGGCCTGTCCCGGGCGGAGCTTCGCGGGGCGGCGGGCGGCCATCCGCCCGGCGCCGAGGGCGGACAGGGTACTCAGGACGACGGCAGCGACGACCGGCAGCACTCCGGTGGCGAGGGTGACGGCGGGCGGCACCGCGCCCCGTTCGACGAGTTCGCCGAACCACCACTTCGCGAGGGCGTACCCGGGTACCGCGCCCAGGAGTCCGGCGGCCGGGGCGAGCATCATCGCCTCGGTGGCGATGGTGCGGCGGATCTGCTTCGGGGTCGCTCCGATCGCCCTGAGCAGGGCGAACTCGCGGGCCCGCTGGGCGACGGCCAGGGCGATCGTGCCCATGACGACGAAGACCGCCGTCATGGCGGCGATGCCGCCGAAGGAACCGCCGAGCCCGATGAGGTACGTCTTCCCGGCAGCCAGCGCGGGCAGTTCGGCCATCCCGCGGTCGTCACCGGTGAGGACCTGCGGCGGGGAGTGGTCCCCGCCCCGGGCCCGGCTCGCGGCCTGCCCGTCGACGGCCTGCTTCACCCCGGCGGCGAGCGCCTGAGTGCCGACGCCCTTCCCGGGCATCACCAGAAGGGCGTCGGCCCTGCCCGGGTGTCCGGACAGCCGGCCGGCCTCGGCGGCCTCGAACCACACGCCCGTACCGAGCGGAGAGGCGGCGGCGAGACCGGCGACACGGTAGGTACGGGTGCCGCCCGGCGTGGTGAGGGCGATGCGGTCGCCGATCTTCACCTTGGCCGTGCGGGCGGCCTGTGCGGAGAGGACGACCTCGCCCGGGGCGGGCGTACGGCCCGCGGTGAGGGGGCTCGCGGCGGACGCGCTGCCGGCGGTCAGCGGGGCCCCCGCCGTGGCCGCGTGCCGTGCCGGGACGTCGTACCGTACCGGGAACGACAGGTCCGGGACGACCGAGGCGACGCCCGGGGCTGCGGCGATCCGCGCGGCCAGCGCCGTGTCGACGCGGGCGCGTTCGGGCAGCGGCGCGGAAATGGTCTCCTGGTCCTCGCCCCGGTTGACGGTGATCGAGGTGTACGGCTCGGCTGCGACGACCACCGGTGCGTGGGCGTACCGCTGGGGGGTGACCTTGGCGAGGATGCCGGTCTGGAGGAGGGCGCCGCACGCCGAGATGACGGCGGCGCCCAGGAGCAGCGCGACGAAGCTGCCCACGAAGGAGGCGGGGCGGAAACGGACGGCCGCCCGTGCGAGTCCGTTGCTCACGCGGCGCTCCCGGCGTACTGGCGCACCGCGAAGGGGGCGGCGGTCAGGTCTGCCATGCGCGCCGCCACCGACTGCGGGTCGGGGCGGTGCAGTTCGCCCGCGAGCGTGCCGTCGGCCAGGAACAGGACCCGGTCGGCGTGCGAGGCGGCCACCGGGTCGTGGGTGACCATGACGACGGTCGCGCCCATCGCGTCGACGGCACGGCGCAGCAGTCCGAGCACCTCCTGGGCGGTCCGGGTGTCGAGCGCGCCGGTCGGCTCGTCGGCGAACACCACCTCGGGGCCCGTGATCAGCGCGCGGGCGATGGCGACGCGCTGCTGCTGGCCGCCGGAGAGCTGGCCGGGGCGGCGGTCGCCGTGCTCGGGCAGGCCGACCTCCGTCAGCAGCTCCTGGGCGCGGCGGTGGTCCTGGCGGACACCGGCGAGCCGCTGCGGCAGCAGGACGTTCTGCGCGACGGTGAGGGAGGGGAGCAGGTTGAAGGACTGGAAGACGAAACCGATCCGGGTGCGGCGCAGCTCGGTCAGCCGGTCCTCACGGAGACGGGTGATCGACTCGCCGCCGAGCAGTACGTCGCCGGAGGTGGGCCGGTCGAGCCCGGCCGCGCACTGGAGGAAGGTACTCTTGCCGGAACCGGAGGGGCCCATCACGGCGGTGAAGCCGCCGCGCGGCAGGACCAGGTCCATACCGCGCAGGGCCTGGACGGCACCGGCGCCGCGCCCGTAACTGCGGGTGACGGAGCGGAGTTCGATGGCGGGGGCGGGCGCGGCGGGGGCGGCTGCCTGGTGGAGGTAGGGGTCCTGGTAGGGACCCGCCGGGTGCGGGTGCTCCGCCGGGTGTGCCGCCCGGTGCGCCGCGGCCTCGCTCCTGGGGCGCCGCGTGCGCGTCTCGGTGTGCGTGCGGTCTCGACGCAAGGCCATGACGATCCTCTTTCGACTGCTGCTGCTGGTGCATTCGCTGCTTCCGCGAACACCTCCAACGGTAGGAATCGGCGGCCTTGTGGACCATGGGGCCAACCACGCTCCGTGAGGTGGTGCTAGCCCCCCGGCGGAAGGGGGGCAGGTCACGCGAGGGTGGGCGAAGGGCGGGACGGCAGGTCAGCCTCGGCCGCGCAGGACGGCAGGTCAGCCTCGGCCGCGCAGCACCAGCGCGGCCAGGGCCTCCGGGGCGCCCGGCTGGTCGCGGATGCCGGGGAAGGCGTTGATGTCGACGATCAGCGGGGTGGCCGCGCCCTCGGAGCCCTGGACGGCCACGAAGTCGACCCCGTAGACCTCCAGACCGAAGACCTCACCCGCCTTTCGCACCAACTCCACCCAACTGGTCGGGAGTTGGCCGTCGGGACGGAATTGCGCCGGGCCGTGTCCGCCGCCCTCGGACAGTTCCGAGCGGCGCAGGGCGGCGAAGAGGTGGTCCTCGATCGCCCAGGTCTTGTGGTCCCAGCCGTCGTTCGGCGCGAAGTCCTGCACGACCACGGGGGCGTGCGCGTCGTCACGGGTGGCCGCCAGCTCGCGCAGCTGTACGAGGCTCTCGACGCGGGCCACCAGGTCGCCCTTGGCACTGCGGCGGCTCTTGACCACGACGGGGCCCCGGAGCGGTGGCCCGGCGGCCAGTGCGGTCAGTGAGGGGTACGTACGGGTGGGGGCGAAGGGGAGCCCGGCCCGCAGGGCCCGTTCCGCCATTGTCGTACGGTCCTGGAGCAGGGCGGTCGCGGCGGCACCGTTGACCACGCGTGCGCCCCGCCGCTCCAGCCGGTGGGCGAGCGCCAGGGCCTGCGGCGTACGGGACTTGAGGAGGTAGACGTCCGCGAGCGGCCGGCCGGGGAAGCCGTTCGCCGCCGCCGGGCCGTCTTCCGGCACCGACGCCCGGCCGTCTTCCGCCACCGACGCCGGGTCGTCGTCCGCCACCGACGCCGGGTCGATCGACACGACCTCGTGCTCCGGCGTCAGCAGCCCGGCCGTCGCGGCCAGCAGGGGGTGCCCCGGGTCGGGCGTGATCAGCGCGATCCTCATGCGCTCTCGCCCGCGACGACGGCCACCTGGGCCGTCGGGGAGGGGATCAGGGGGGAAGGGGGCAGCGGCAGGGTGCGCACGGGGGCCACCTTCGCGGAGCCGCCGCGCGCCAGTCCCAGCACCGCCCGCGCCACCCGCGCCGCCGCGTCCGGCACCTGACGGAAGCTCGGGAAGTCGTTCACGTCCACGACGACGGGTCCGTCCGGGCCGAGCAGTACGTCGACCCCGTACAGGTCCAGCCCGTACACCGCCCCGATCCGCTCCACCAGTGCGGCGATCTCGGCGGGCAGCGGCACCCGGCGTTCGGGGACGGGATGCTCGGGGTGCAGCGGGGAGCGCCGCTCGGTGGCGTAGAGCCGGCCCCCGACGCTGTACACCTTCAGGTCGGTGCCGGAATTGGCCACGTAGGACTGGGCGATGAGCATGCCCTCCCCGGCCAGGAGCGGGCGCAGCCGGGCCAGTTCGCCGGGCGAGGTGACGAGGCGG
The DNA here is from genome assembly GCF_042716745.1 of Streptomyces sp. NPDC058663. Lineage (NCBI taxonomy): Bacteria > Bacillati > Actinomycetota > Actinomycetes > Kitasatosporales > Streptomycetaceae > Streptomyces > Streptomyces sp. NPDC058663. Next base: position 78,827 of record NZ_JBHXRV010000010.1, on the reverse strand, counting down.
ACGGCGCGGCCCGCACTGCCGTCGGCGGGTTTGACGACCATGGGATACGCCGACTCGGGTATCTCCGCGAGGAGTCCGGGGGCGGCGGCCGCATAGGTGGGCGGCACGGGGAGGCCGTGCTGGGCGGCGATCGAGGCGGCCAGGGCCTTGTCGCGCACGCGCCGTATCGCCCGGGCGTCGTTGACGGTGGTCGCGCCGGCCTCGGCGGCGGCTTCGAGGAGGGTCAGGCCGGGACCGCCGGAGACCGTCTTGAGGATCCAGGCGTCGTACTCACCGGCCCGCAGGGCTGCGGCGAGGGGCCCTGCGGGACGTGCGGGTGTTCTTCCGGCCGACGCACCGGCCGGGCTCCCCGCCACGGCCCCGGTCACGGACTCCGCCATGGTTCCCGTCAGGGGCAGGAGCGAGCCGCCCGGGCGCAGGATGTCGACCCGGTGTCCCCAGGCGGTCAGTTGGCGGATCACTTCGAGGGGCATGCCGTCGTTCCGGTAGCGCTCCTCCACCAGAAAGCAGAGCCTCATGGTTGTTCCCCGCACCCCGCACCTCGTGCCCGGACGTCCCGCCGATCCCCTGGTTGTCCGGCGTGCCGTGACCTCCCAGGATGGCATGCGCGGGGTCGTCGGCGGCTGCCGGGTACGGGTGCCCCGCGCATGCCGCTCCCGGGTGGCCGGACCAGGAGTCGCGCGGGACGGCCTCGCGGATCCAGTCCGCGCAGGCGGGCACGTGGCCGTGGAGGCCGGGGCCCCGGGAGCACCCGACTCCCGGGCCCGGGGCCCGGGGTGGGGCCGGGCGGGAGCGCCCACCTGGCGTGCCACCACGGCTGCCCGGTGGCCGCTCGCGCGCGCTACGCGGCGAAGCCGACGTTGGTGACGTACTCGTACTGGCCCCACTGCGAGCCGAGGTCGACGATCGTGTCGTCCCAGGCCGCGTCCAGTCCCGGCCCGTCGGCGACCGCCCAGGCGTCGACGATGCGTTCCCAGCGGCGGACGTTGAGCGAACGGTGCTCGATGACGCGCGACAGCCGCTGGTCGACGCCGGACTGGTTGAGGGGGTGGATCTCCACGCGGGTGCCGCGGCCCTCGCGGTACAGCCGCTTGAGGAGGTGCTTGGCGACGTTCTGCCGGCGGACGGCGCGGTAGGCGGCCTCGATGCGGTCGAGGTTGGCGGCGGTGGGGCGGCGCTTGCCGTCCAGCCAGGCCTTCAGGGTCCGGTCGGTGACGGTGAGCCCCGCGTCGCGGGCAGCCCGCCGGGCGTGCGGGGTACGGGTGAGGTAGTGGAGCCGCGCCATCAGCCCTCGCTTGACCGTGACCGGCGTGGCGATGCCGCCCGCGAGCGCGTCGAGCTGGCGGGCGACGGCTTCCGCGCCCTTGATGCCCCGGGCGCCGAACTTCCCGAACTCGATGTTCTTCTCCGGCATGTACGCCTCCTCCCCGCCGCAGTGCGCTGCGTCGCTGTGACCGATGGGGCCCGCGGTACCCGCCGTACCGCGGTACGACCGTAGCTACCGCGGCACGACCGTGCTTACCGGGTACGACCGTAGCCGCCGTACCCGCGGCCCCTGTGGAAGCCACAGCGTACGCCGCCCCACTCCGGCCCCTACGACCCCGCGCACCCCACGCGCCACCCCCCGGCCCCGCGGCACTCCCCCGCCCCCGGGTTGGCGTACGTCTACCGCACCTCGTCGAGCTCCTGAAGCTCCTGGAGCAGCCGTCGCTTGGGCCTGGTGCCCACCATTGACTTCACCGGTTCGCCGTCGCGGAAGACCATCAGCGTCGGTGCGGACAGCACGCCGTACGCGGCGGCCGTGCCGGGGCTGGTGTCCACGTCGAGCTGTACGACCTTGAGCCGGTCCCGCTCCTGCGCCGCGACCGCGCTCAGTACCGGCGCGAGCTGCCGGCAAGGACCGCACCAGTCGGCCCCGAACTCCACCAGTACCGTGCGGTCCGCCCTCAGTACCTCGTCCGCGAAATTCGCGTCCGTGACCTCGTCCACCCCTGCGGCCTTGAACATCCTCGTCCCCTCACATGTCATCCATTGGTCCGGTGTCACCCATTGCTCCGGTGTCACCCATTGCTCCGGCCGAGCTCGCACAGCGGTGCGGGCCCGTCCGGCAGTTCCGCCTCGGCCCGTACCAGCTGCGCACCCACCTGGTCGCGCACCGCCGTCAACTCGCCGATCAGTACGTCGAGTTCGGCCAGCTTGCGCCGGTAGACGTCGAGCGAGGCGGGACAGGAGTCCCCCGCCGGGTGCCCCGCCTGAAGGCACTCCACGAAGGGCCGGGTCTCCTCGAGCCCGAACCCGACGTCCTGCAGCGTGCGGATCTGCTCCACCAGCCGCAGGTCGTCGTCGCCGTACACGCGGTAGCCGTTGACCGCGCGTCCGGCGGGCAGCAGCCCCCGGGACTCGTAGTAACGCAGGGTCCTGGTGCTGACCCCGGCCCGTTCCGCCAGTTCGCCGATGCGCATGAGGACGACGCTAAACGTTGACCCGGGCGTCAAGGCAACACACCTGTGCCCGCTCCCGGGCACGTTCACCTGGCGGAAACAAGCGCCGGGCAGAATCCGCCCCCATGGAGCCCGTTCGCATACCCGTACGAAACCCCCTGTCCCGGCGCCTCAGCATCGAGGAAGTGCCCTGGGACGCCCCCGACGCCCGCCTGCTGCGGGACCTCCAGCGCGCCGAGATCGCCGAACGGTACGGGAGGCCGGACAGCGAGCCCGGTACGCCGCCCTCGGCAAAGGACATCGCGGTGTTCGTCCTGGCGCGCGAGGCCCGCGAGCCCGACGTCGGGCCGTCCCGCGGTGCCCCCGTGGGCTGCGCGGGACTGCGCGACCTGGGCGACGGGACCGGCGAACTCAAGCGGATGTACGTCGCCCCCGACCGGCGCGGCTCCGGAGTCGCCCCACTGCTCCTGACCGCCCTGGAGGAGTGGGCCCGCGGCCGGGGCTGGACCCACCTGCGCCTGGAGACGGGCCTCTCCCAGCCCGACGCGGTCCGCTTCTACACCCGCTCCGGCTACCGGCCGATCCCCAACTTCGGGGCGTACGAGGGCCTGGACCGGTCGCTGTGCTTCGAGCGGGAACTGCGGGAACCCCTCCACTGACACAAGGCGTCAGTGGAGCGCCCCTACTCTCCGGGGCATGCCTTCCCACACCGCCTCCGCCCCCGCTTCCACCCCCTCCTCCCCCACGTCACCGTTCCGGGAGAAGCTGCTGTGGACTCCGCCGCCGATCGAGCTGGCGGGACGCCGCATCAAGCGCTACCACGTGAGCGCGGACCCGGCCGGCATCGCGCCGGACATCGAGAGGGCGGCGTACGACATCCTTCCCGCGCTGCTCCCCGACCGGCTGACCGACGCCGACGGAACGCCGCCCGCCACCTTCGTCGTCCTGCACAAGGGGGGCGACAGCGGGGCGTACCTCAACGCCTACAGCTGGGTCTGGGACAACGCGCTGCACTTCGCCGGGGCGGTGGCGGGTCAGCCGGCCCTGGGCTGCCCCGACGCGGACCCCACCCGCTTCCACCTCCAGGCCGACCTCCCCCTGAACGGCCTGAACCTGATCGGCTGCGTCTGGGAGCTGCCGCCGCTGCTCCACGAACGCGACGCCTGGACCCGCCACGTCCTGACGCCGCAGGCACCGGACCTGGAGGCGTACCTGGCGGACTCCCTGCCGGAGGGGACGACGGGAGACCGGCCGTAGGCCCGGCACCACAGGTACCCTGCCGCAGGGCCTGGCACCACAGGTACAACGGCGCGGCGCTGTACCGGGAAAGCCCCCCGACCCCGGCCCTACGTCGGGTCCACGCCCGGGGGTGCTCCCCACGGTTTTTCCAGCGCGGCGCGCAGGGCGGCGACCGTGTCGGCGCCGATGCGTTCGGCCAGCCGGCCCTCCAGGGCCTCCAGGATCAACCCGGCCCGCCGGTGCACCCGTTCACCCTCCGCGGTGCGGCGGATCAGGCGTTGGCGGGCGGAGGTGGGGTGCGGGACCTGTTCGAGCATGCCGGCCGCGACCAGGCCGTGCACCGCCTGGTGGACGGTCTGGCGGGTGACGCCCATCCGGCGGGCCGCCTCGGAGACGGTGGTGCCCTCGTCGCCCAGTACGGCGAAGAGCTGTGCCTGCGGCGGTGTGACCGGCTCCTCCCCCGCAGCCTCCAGTGCCGCGAACATCGCCTCCTCGAACCACCGTGCGGCCTCGCCGAGCAGTTGGGGGAAGGGGCGGCGGGTGGGGTCCATGTGATCCTCACGGGAGGGCGGAGTGGGCGTGGCGCGTGGCCCGGGCGGTGCGGGCGTGGCGCGTGGTCCGGGTGGTGCGGGCTTGGCGCGTGGTCCGGGTGGTGCGGGCGTGGCGGGTGGTCCGGGCGGTGCGGGTCAATAGGCAGTGCGGGCCAACAAGGGGACGGGGTCGCTCCGGCGAGTTGCCCGCCGACGGACATTATGTCAGGCTGCCTGACATTCGAGTCCGTGGAACCCCGCCCGCCCGACCTCACGGAGGCCGTATGACGATCGAGTACGCCACCCGCTACCGCCGCACCTCCCGCATACCCGCCGACCCCACGAAGCCGTACTTCATCGAGAAGGGCGAGGGCGACCGCGCCCACCTCTTCGGCGACCTGATCACCGTGTACGCGGGCGGCGAGCAGACCGAGAACACCTTCAACTTCTTCACCGTCGAGGGCCCCCGGGGCGACATCATCCCCGCCCATGTGCACGCCGACACCCACGAGGTCTTCTACGTCACCCAGGGTGCGGCCCGGCTGTTCGTCGAGGACCTCCAGGGCGAGCAGCAGGAGAAACTGCTCACCGCGGGCGACTTCGGCTTCGTACCCAAGAACTGCACGCACTCGTACCGCATGGAGCGCCACCACACCCAGATCGTCGGGGTCGCCGCGGGTCCGGGCGCCGGTGCAGGCGGGGGCCCGACCTTCGAGCGGTTCTTCGAGACCCTCGGCGCGCCGTCGGAGGAACTCGGCCTGCCGCCGGTGCCGGTCGTCCCCGAGCCGCACAAGTTCGGCACGGTGCCACGGCAGTTCGACGTCAGCTTCCTGCCGGACCACGAATGGCGGACCCGCCGATGACCCAGCCTCCGCCCCTCCCGCTCCCGCTGCGGCTCCGCGCGCCGCACCCCGACCGCGCCCCGCTGCCGCCCGCGGCCCTGGTGAGCGCCGGTCCGCACACCGTGGTGCGGAACCTGCGCGGCGTCCCGTACGCCGAGGTCGAAGGCAGCCGCCCCCTCGAACTGGACCTGTGGCTGCCGGCCGGTCCCGGCCCCGCACCGCTCGTCCTGTATGTGCACGGCGGCGCCTGGCGGCGCGGGCGGCGTGACGACATGGGGCTGGCGACCCGGGACTGGAACCCCGGCCCCCTCGCCCGTATCGCCGCCGCGGGATGCGCGGTGGCGGCCGTCGACTACCGGCTCAGCGGCGAGGCCCACTTCCCCGCACCGCTCGACGACCTGCGGGCCGCCCGCCGCTGGCTGGCACTGCGCGCGGACGAACTGGGCATCGACGCCGCGAGGACGGTGGTGTGGGGCGAGTCCGCGGGCGGCCACCTGGCCTCCCTCCTGGCGCTCACCCACGACACCGCGCACACGGGCCGTGCGCTCACCCACGACACCGCGCACACGGGCCGGGCACTCACCCACGACACCGCACCCACGGGCCGTGCGCTCACCCACGACACCGCGCACACGGGCCGGGCACTCACCCACGACACCGCACCCACGGGCCGGGCACTCACCCTCGACACCCCGCTCACAAGCCGTGCCACGGATCCAGAACCCCGGAGCGACGCGGGCCCCCTCCCCCGCCCTGACCTCCGCCGCGAGCCGGACGCCGACCCCTCTCCTCCGCCGCTCTCCGGCGCCGTCATCTGGTACGGGCCGAGCGACCTGACCGCAGCTGCGGGCACCTCCGCCCCGGACGACCCGACCACGCCCGAGGCCCTTCTGCTGGGCGCGCCCCCGGCCTCCGTCCCCGAGTCGGCCGGCGCCGCGAGCCCGGTCACCCACGCGCACCCGCACGCCCCGCCCTTCCTCCTGATGCACGGCGCGGAGGACTCGATGGTGCCGTGCACCCACAGCGAGGCTCTCGCCGCCGCACTGGCGGACTGCGGCGCCAGGGCCGAACTGCACCTGGTCCCGGACGCCGACCACGGCTGGTACGGACTGGCCGACAGCGCGTTCCGGGAGCTCTTCGCCCTCTCTCTGCGCTTCACCCGGGACGCCCTGGACCTGCCGTCCCGGTGACGACGGCGGCCAGGTCGGCGCCGGCCCTGAGCAGTGCCACGGACCGGGTGGCGATCTGCTCCAGCCGGTGCCGCAGGAGCTGTTCGGCCTCCCGCGGCCCTTCGAGGCTCCGCAGCGAGTCCATGACCTCGCGTACGGCGGGGATGCCGTGGCCGGCACCGCGGAGCGCGGCGACGATGCGGGCCGCGTCGATCGCGGGAGGCGGGTAGCGGCGTGCCCCGAGCGAGGTCACCCGCTCGGGGACGATCAATCCCTCCTGCTCCCAGAAGCGCAGGGTGGAGCTGCGTACGCCGAGTGCGGTGGCGAGCTCCGTGATGGTCATCGTGTCGTCGGGAGGGTCCTGCTCGCCTGCGGACGTACGGATGTGGGCTTCGGCCCGGATCGCACGGAGGGCACGCTGAGCGCGCAGTGCCTCGTCCCGTTCGCGCGCGAGCCGTACATGGACCTCGTTGACCGCGGCGGCCGCCTCGTCGAGGGGTTTGGTCCGCAGCTCGGTGAGGAGTCGGCGCGCGGCGACGGGGCCTGTGGCTTCCGCGAGGCCCCGGTAGGCGTGCAGGGCCCGCACATGGAGAGAGGTGTAGGCCCGGTAGCCGTTGCTCGCACGGGTGGCGGGCGGGATGACTCCCAGCCGTTCCAAGTCGCGCACCTGCTGCACCGAGTAGCCGGACTGTCCGGCGACGTCGACGGTCCTGAGGGTCACGCGTCGCTCCTCACCCACCGGCTCGCCTCTCGCTCCCACCCCACACAAGCACTTCAAGCCCATGCTTGAACCATGAGCACGCACAAGAATATGGGCAGAGGAGCGGACGAGGGCATGGAGAAGGAGCAGATCCTCGCGACGGTACGGGGTTTCGACGGGGCACTTGTGGTCGACGCGGTGGCGGGCGGTGACTTCCCCGAGCTCGTGTGGGGGGACGCGTTCTTCTACTACGCCCCCGACGGCGTGATGCCGCGGAACGTCCAGCCGTACGCCACGGTCGTGACCAAGAACTACCCCGGCGACGACGCCTGTGACCTCGATCCGCCGGGGCGCTGGCGGCTGAACATCCAGGTCGGCACGGCCACGTTCCGGGAGCTGACCGGGGAGGACCCGCGCGCCCTCGAGCAGCCGCGCGGCCGGCCCCTGGACCACGCTGCCGCCGACCGCGTGATGCCGCACCCGGTGTACGGCACGGCCGGCTGGATCGCGGTCGTCAATCCCGCCGGGAACACGTCCGGCCTGGTGGTGCAGCTGTTGCGCGACGCCCACGAGGCCGCCCGGGCCCGGTTCGTACGACGGCACGGGCCGGAGCGGTTGCCCGGGGCGGACTGACGGCGGGGCGCCGTACGCGGCCGGGCGGCGGAAGCCGCCCGACCCGGGCGCCTCGGGGGGCCGCCCTATGCGGCGCGCATGAGCAGGTGACCGCGGCGGAAGCGTTCCCCCTCGTGCGGTTCGCGCAGCATCCGGCCGACCTCCACGAACCCGGCCCCGCCCGCCAGTTCCGCGAGGGCGTCGACCGGCCAGCGGTAGGCGGGCGTCACCTTGTGGTCGAACTCCGTGACCGGATCGCCCTCCGACTCGAAGAAGCCGAGCAGCAGATGGCCGCCGGGAGCGAGCACGCGGCGGAACTCGGTGAGGTACGGGGGGACGTCCCGGGGCGGGAGGTGGATGAGCGAGTACCAGGACAGGACGCCGTGCAGCGCGCCGTCATCCAGGTCGAGGGCGCCCATGGAACCGGTCTCGAAGCGCAGGCCGGGGTAGGCCTCGCGGGCGAGGGCGATCATGGCCGGTGACAGGTCGACACCGAAGACATCCAGACCCAGGTCCCGCAGGTGCGCGGTCATCTGCCCGGGCCCGCAGCCCACTTCGGCGACGGGGCCGGCACCGTTGGCCCGTACGAGCTCGGCGAACGCGGCGAGCACCGCGCGGTCCAGGGGGAAGTCGTCCAGCACGTTGCGGGTCAGGTCGGCATAGAGCACGGCGACGGCGTCGTAGGCCTCGGCCGTCGCGAGGAGATGCGGGACGTCTTCGGAGACGGCCACGGGCGCAACGGACTGGGACGACTCGGTGGGCACGGAGGGCACGAGGGACGGCTCGGTGGGCACGGGGGACGGCACGGTGGGCACGGTGGGTACGGGGGACGGCACGGAGTATGGCTCGGTCACACGCGGGACCCTAGACGATCCGCTCCGGGTCGTGTCCGGCCGTACCGCCCCGGGGCGCGGCAGCGGATAAGCCCTGCGGGCCCGACGCCCGCGCTCGGCGCAGCACCACCTCGACCGGGCCGTTGTACGTGGTCAGGGAGAGCACCTTCGGCGGGGTGCGCAGGGTGGCCTCCTGTGTGAAGAGCGTGCGGGCGGCGTCGAAGGGGACGGTGTCCCCGGTCACCGCTGCCGCCCGGTCGCAGAGGGCCCGCAGGGCGTCCGTCATGGCGTCGTCGCTCAGTACCTCCATGCTCTCGCCCCAGACGTCCCAGGGCAGGGGCTCGACCTTGTTGAGCGCGGAGAGGTCCAGCCGTACGACGTTCGCCATGAACCACTCCCCCGCCAGTTCCCCGCCCGGCAGCCGCACTCCGAACGTTCTCGGGTCCGCCTCGCCCGCCCTTGCCCGCCGCCAGGCCTCGCCGGAGACCAGGAAGCGGTCGCGCGGCACGTCCATGGGGTCGAAGTCGACCTCAGGACGGGTGGCGGCGAACCGCGGGTCGGTCAGTTCGGCGTCTGCGAGCAGCCAGCGCCCCCGGGCGGCGTCCCAGTACTCGACCACGGTGTGGTCCGTGCGGAACCCGTCGCTGCCGAAGTAGTCCGCGAAGCCCAGCCGCAACCGGGCGGGGACGCCCGCGTCACGGAGGAAGGAACAGTGCAGCAGGGCGAAGTCGCGGCAGACGCCGACGAACCGGTCGCCCGGCTCCCGCGGCTGTGTCAGCGGGGCCGCGTCGCGGGCGAGGAGCAGGCGCAGGATCTCGTCGAGGTAGCGGGATTCGGCGTCGTGGTGCAGGCGCCCGGGTGGGTGGGTGCAGCCGAAGAGTTCCTCCTCCATTCGATGGATCATCAGATGCCGTACGGTGGCGGCGAGTTGACCGACCTCCTTGGGTAGGCCGACGTACCGCCCGGCGAAATCCCCGGGGTCGGAGAAGGCGCTCTGCGCGGTGTAGAAGTCGACGGCGTGCTGAGCGGGACCGGCAGTTCTCTGCATGGCGGAACCCCCAGATGGACGCGTGCGGTGGACGGGTACGGTGGCAGACCACGAGGACAACTCAGCTCCCCGGCCGGGCAGTTCGGAGGCCGGGCCGGGGCACCCTCACGCTGTCAGCGTTTCGGCCCGCACGTCCAGCCCAGGCTTCCGCCACCGCTGCGGAGCCACGGCCCACGGGCCGGCGCCCCGGTCCGCCACCGCCGCTGAGCCACGACTGCCACTACGGGCGTCGCGCCACCCAGACCGTCCGGCTCGTCCGTACGGTGAGGTCGTCGCGGCGGCGGATGTCATGCGGTCCTTCACCGTCGAGCAGAGCGTCGAGCGCGGCCAGGTCGTCCGCGTCGAGGCTCTCCGCCAGACCGGTGCGCAGCCGTTCCAGAGTGCCCTTCGCGTAGCTGCCGACCGCGTCGGGCAGCGGGGCCTTCAGGTCGACTGCGAAACGGCGCTCGGCCTCGACCGCGAAGCCCGCCCTGGTCAGTCGTACGCCCCAGTCGTCACCGAGGTGCGGTACGCCGGCGCGGTGCATCTCCTCGACCCCGGCGTGGCAACGCGCCTCCAGACCGGGCCGGCCGAGACCCGGGCCGAGGTCGTCGGGCAGGAAGCGCGGGAACGGCGTCGAGTCCATCTCCACCGCGATCAGCAGCCCACCGGGGCGGAGCGCGGCAAGCACCTCGGTGAGGGAGCGGTCGGGGTCCCCCATGTGGTGCAGCGATGCGGAGGCCCAGATCAGATCGAAGGAGCTCAGCCCCTGTGGCCATCCCTCGTCGAGGTCCGCCCGGACCGTACGCACCCGCCTGCCTTCGATCCCGGCCTCCTCGGCCTTCTCCGTGAGCCGTTCGAGCATCGACTCGGACATGTCGACGGCGGTGACCTGCGCCCCGCCGAACTGCCCGAGCAGGGCACGGGTGCCGGTGCCGGTTCCCGCGCCCAGGTCGAGGATGCGGTGCGGGGGCGCGTCGGCGGTCAGTTCGCCGATCCAGTCCATGAGCTCGGTGAGGTACGGGCGGAGTACCTCGGCGTCGAGCTCCAGGAGTTCGGCGAGGGCCGCCTCCTTGGCGGGGTCGGGGGTGGCGGAGTCATGGTTGTGGTGCTGGTGGCCTTGGCTGCTGCCGCCATGGCTGTGACCGGGGCTGTGACTGCCATGGCTGTGACCGGGGTTTTGGCTGTGACCGGGGCTGTGCCCGGCGTGCTTGTGCTGCTCGTGGTCCTGCTGCTGATTTCCCATGCTTCGAGCGTACGACCACCTTGCGCCTACCGCATACACTCTTGCCTATGACGCAAGACGGAGAATTGGACGACCTGGTACGCAAGCGGCTCAGGGGGCTGCGCGTGGCCAAGGGCTGGTCGCTCGACGAGCTGGCAGCCCGCTGCTATCTGAGCCCCTCCACCCTGAGCCGCATCGAGACCGGCCACCGGCGGATCGCCCTCGATCAGCTGGCTCCGCTGGCGCGCGCGCTGGGCACCAGTCTGGACCAGCTGGTGGAGTCCACCACCGACGACGACGTGGTGATCCGGCCCCACCGGGACGAGAGGGAGGGCAGGACCACCTGGCTGCTCAACCGCGAGGCGGGCGCCAACGGCTTCACCGTGGCCAAGCTGCGCGTCACCAGACCGGCCCCCAGGGGCGGCGACGCCGAGCTCCGCGTCCACCCGGGAAAGGACTGGCTCACCGTCCTGTCGGGCACGGTGGAGCTGGTGCTGGGCGAGCGCATGATCCTGGTCGAGACGGGGGAGGCGGCCGAGTTCTCGACGATGATCCCGCACGCGTTCGGCGCGCACGGCGGACCGGCGGAGCTGCTCTGCATCCTCGACCACGACGGCCAACGCACCCACCTCAGGCCCTCGGCCTGACCTGGGCCGGGCCGGTCCTGACTCGGCTCGGCCCTCGGCCCGGCTTGGCCCGGCCCTCCCCAGCTCGGCTCCGGGTGGGGGCGTCGGCCGCCGTCGGGGCTAGGTCATGCCCTCATCGTCATGAAGGCCGCCCCGGTCGGCTGCGTGGAGTACTGCTTCACGAAGTCGAACGCGCGCTTCGGTGAGCCGGAGGTGAAGTGCGGGCACACGAGCACGTCGTCCACCGAGGCCGACCCCGCCCTGATGTCCCACCCCACGCAGGTGGCGTCCCCGGTCTCTCCCCACCAGCCGGGCTTGAGGTCCTCGACGTAGCCGCTGACGCGCGTGGCGCCGTCGCTCTGCGGACACAGCGATATCTCGCCACGCCCGTACGTGTTGGAGGTACTCACGGTGACGCACGGGGTTTCGGCGGGAGGTGCGGCCTGGGCTACCGGTGCTGCCAGCACTGTCAGGGCGGCGGCGATCCCGGTCGTCGCCGCGGCACGGAAGAGCGATCTCATGGTCATTCACCTTTCAGGTGGGTGCGTCAGCTGCGTGCGTCAGAGGGGCGCTCCGGATTCATGTGGGCACCCCGGTTGCCTCCGAACGTGCCTGCCGCCCCTCCACGGGACCTATGACCGCAGCCCCCTCGGCCCGTACGCACGCGGTGCGTCGCTCTCCGATGCGCCGCCCCACGGCCCCGTACAGGACCGGTCCTGCCGTGCCCCCGCGCCCGCATGCGGGTTTGTGTCCGGCGGGTATCAGTACGCGCTCGATTGCCCGTCACAGTGAGGGCGGGTGCGGGACGGGAGGAGACGCGGTCCCCCCACCCTCCCCCCGACGCCTCTCCCTCGCGGTCGGTGCCGCGGCCGCCGCGCTGCCGGCCCGCAGGGCGGCCCACCTCGGCCCGCTGCGGGCGGTGGCCGCCACCTGACCGGCCCACGGGGGCGGGCGCGGCTAACCGGTCCACGGGGCGGGCGCGGGTCCAGGCCCCAGTGCGGGAAGCAGCCCCGCACCCGCCCCACCCCGGCACGCCCCCGCCCGCTCAGCCCGCCCCGCCACCCACCCGCGGCAGCGAGGCGAGCAGCCCGTCGACCATGGCCACCTGGACGTCCTCGGGGAAGCGCGCCGGATCGAAGAGCGCCTGCACCACCAGGCCGTGGACGAACGCGACGGCCATGGCGGACAGCTGCTCCGGGTCGGCGTCCGCGGGAAGCTCGCCCCGCTCCCGCGCGGTCGCGAAGTGGGGCCGCAGGGAGGCCCGCAGCCGGGTGTAGCGGGCGGCCTGGTCCGTGGCGAGGCCCTCGTCGGCGAGGGCCAGGTCCCAGGAGCTGACCCAGATACGGTTGCGGTCCGCGTCGGCGGGGCCGAGCGGCAGGATGTCCAGCAGCATCGCCCGTACGGTGGCGAGTCCCTCGGCGGACGGTGTGCGGCGCGGGCGTTCGGCGGTGCGCCTCTCCAGGAGGTCCAGGGCGTGCGCGATGAGGGCGCGCTTGGCCGGGAAGTAGTGCATGAGCATTCCGGTCGAGACGCCCAGGGCGGTCGCGACGGAGCGCAGCGTCAGCCCGCCGAACCCCTTGGCGGCGAGCACCTCCCACACCGCCCTCGATACGTCCTCACGGCGTGCTTCTCGGTCTCCTGGTGCGGGTGGCATGCTGCTACCTTACGTACCGAACGCTTGTTACGTACCCTCAGGGATCGAGGTATCCGTGTTCCACGTCCCGCTCGGCGAGAACGCCGCGCTCCGCCCGCTGGAGCCCTGGCAGGCCCCGGAGTTCCTGGCCCACATCGACCGCGCCCGCCCGAACGTCGATCCCTGGATACCCTGGGCGACCTTCAGCCCCGACCTGGCCTCCGCCACCTCGGTCCTCCAGCGGTACGCCGACCGGCAGGCCGCGGACTCCGGGCGGATCTACGGGATCTGGGTGGCGGGCGAGCCGTCCGCCGACGGGACCCCGGGCACGGAGACCCTGGTGGGCGGGGTGATGTTCCCGCGCTTCGACGCCGCCACCGGGGTGTGCGAGCTCGGCTGCTGGACCGAGGCCGCCGGGGAGGGGCGCGGGCTGGTGATCCGGGCGTGCCGGATCCTGGTGGACTGGGCGTTCCGCGAGCGCGGGATGAGCCGGATCGAGTGGGTCGCCTCGGTGGCCAACACCCGCAGCAGCGCGGTGGCCCGCCGGCTGGGGATGACGCTGGAGGGCGTTCAGCGCCGGCTCTCTTCGTACCGCGCCCCGGGCCGACCCGAGGGCACCCGGCTGGACTGCGAGCTGTGGTCGCTCCTCGCGGAGGAGTGGAAGCCGGACGGCGAGGACACTGCCCCGCACGCCACCAGGACCGGCGCGGACGCCGACGCAAAGGCCGAACTCGACCGCCTGGCAACCCTCTTCATGGGCGCGTTCACCAACACCGGGGGCCGCAGCCCCGACCTGGACGTGATCCGGGAGGTGTTCGTCCCGCAGGGCACCATCGTCAGCAACGCCGGCGCGCAGCCGGTCTTCTACGACCTCGACACGTTCATCGAGCCCCGGCGCAAACTCCTCACCGACGGCACCCTGGCGGACTTCTCCGAGTGGGAGGTCTCCGAACGGACCGAGATCCTCGGCTCGATCGCCCACCGCTTCAGCGAGTACCGCAAGTCCGGCGTGCTGAGGGGCGAGCGCTTCGAGGGCGGCGGCCGCAAGACGACCCAGTTCGTCCGCACCCCGGACGGCTGGCGGATGAGCTCGATGGCCTGGGACGACGACTGAGCGGTGGCGTGCGCCGGCTCGGGGCCCGGGTGGACTCGGGGCGCCGGTGGACTCGCGACGGCGGGGGCCGCACCCTTGCCGCAGTGGTCCGCCCACCGTTCCGTAGGATCGTGCGGTGATCACGGGTACGGGTGCGCCTTCGGGGGCGGGGACGGGGACGGACGGGGGCCCGGTGCTCCCGCCGCCCACCGAGGTGGAGCGCGAGCTGTACGCGGCGGTACGGCACAGCGCCGGCGGCACGGGCGTCCTCGACGTCCTCTCCCGCACCCGCCTCTACCTCCTCGTCCCCCGCCTGCACGCCGACACCCCCGGGTACGCGCCGCCCCTGCCCACCCGACGCGACCCCGCGACCGGCCACACCTGTGTCCCGGTGCTGACGACGGGCATGCTGCCGCCGTGGCACCCGGAGTGGGTGTTCCGGCAGATCCCGCTCGGTGAGCTGGCCCGCATCTGGCCGGACAGCGCATGGCGGCTGGCCGTCAACTCCGGCACTCCGTACGGAGTGACGCTCGAAGCCCGCCCCAAGCACCGCAAGGCGTGGACCGAGGCGTACGAGCGCAACGGCCGCACCCACCGGGCCGGCCGCCTCCTCACCCACAGCGGCGGCCCCCTGCACGGCCCCCTCGCGCACGGCCTTGCCCTCGGTGCGCAGCTCGCCGTGCACAACGGTCTCGTCTGGAACCAGCTCGGCGCCGCCTACGAGGACTACGCGACCGACATCCGCCGCCTGCGCAACCCCTGGCGCGTCAGCAACCGCGCCGACTACCGGCGCACGCTCGAAGCGCTGCTGTCGACCCAGCTCGTCGGCCACCTCCAGGAGTACGTCCTGCGGACCCGGCTCGGCCTCGTGGGCAAACTCGGCCGCGCCCCTGCCGAGGAGGAGTGGAAGGACGCCGTCACCACCTCGCTGCGCGCACGCGGCACCGACGCCGAGGACCTCGCCGAAGCACTGGGCACGCTGCGGTGCGTCGTCCGGTACGAGGCCCGGCTGCGCGCGGACGGGGCGCTCGCGCCGCACGGACGCGTCGACACCCTGGCGGCCTTCGACCACGGGCGGGCGGTCAACGTCGTACGGCTGGCCCTCGGCGCGCGGTACATCACGCCGCCCGAGGCCGAGGAAGCCGTACTGCGCATCGACGAGCGGGCCCGGCGGGCGTACGGCTCGTGGGCAGACTTCTCGCTCGGCTACGCGATGACCCGCCTGATCTACTCCGCCCAGGACGGCGAGGACCCGGTCACGGGCCACCCACGGACGGAAGCCGCGTACCAGCGTGCCGAGCTCACGTACCAGGAGTCGCTGGCCCAGCACCGCATCCTCACCCAGGACCCCACCAGCCCCTACCGGAACATACCGTGGTGATGAACCCCCCTCCCCCGCACGCCGCCCCATGGGCCCCCGCCGCCCCCTGGGCACCACCCTCCGAGACCGAACGCCTGCTCCACGAAGCGGGGCTGCGTGGTGATGTGGAGGCGCAGGTGCGGGTGCTGGCGGGCGCCGAGCTGTACATCCCCGCCCCGAGGGCAGAGGTCGACGCCGCGCCCGACCGCATCCGCTGGCGTCCGCACCCGGACCCGGCGACGGGACGCAGCTGCCGTCCTGTGCTCACCCGCGGCATGCTGCCGCCGTGGCATCCGGAGATGGTCTTCCACGGGGTCACCCTCAAGTGGCTGGCCGAGACGGACTGGCACGACCCGAACCAGCTCCTCGCCGTCAACATCGGCACGCCCGCCCAGCTCCTGCTGCCCGCCGCTCCCGTGCACCGCGCGCACTGGCTGCGCTGCTACGCCGAGCACGACACCCCTTCCGGCAACCGCTTCCTGGCCCTGCGGCACGGCCCCCTGCACGGCCCGCTCGCCTACGGTCTGGCCTGCGGCGTGCACCTGGCGATCGGCAACGGGGTGCCGTGGAACGAGATCGGCACGGTCTACCGCGAGTACACCGAGGAGCGCACGGCCCTGCGCGAATCCTGGGGCATCACCGACCACCCCGGCTGGCGGGAGCAGCTGGACGCGCTGCTCGACGCCCGCAACAGCCCGCCGGAACCCGACTACGCCCTGCGCGTCCGCGAATCCCTGCACCACGACCTCGGCGGCGAGCTTCCCTCCGCCGACCTGTGGCGCGAGACCGCCGCCGGGCACCTGCACGACATGGGGGCCGGCCACGACACCGTGAAGGCGATGGAACAGCTGGTCCGCCGCATCGTCCGCTACGAGTCCCGCTTCCGCGCCGACGGCCTGCTGCCGCCCGGAGGACGGGTCTCCACCACGGTCGCCTACGACTTCGGCCGCGCCGTCAACCTCGCCCGCTGGGGGCTGTCCGCCCGTTACTGCGCCCCGCCCGAGGCGGAACAGGCCATCGTGCACGCGGGCGCGCTCGCCAAGTCCGCGTACTCCTCCTGGGAGTCGTTCTCGGCGGGGTACGCGCTGGGCCGGGTGCTGCGCTTCGACCAGGAGGAGTACGGGCCGTTCTACGACCAGAACGTCATCGCCCACCGGCTGCTGACCGAGCACGGGGGAAGCCCCTGGCGGAACCTGGCCTGGCGCTGAGGCCCCGCCGACGGGGTGCCTGCGGTGTTCACGGGCCGCGGAAGGTCCCCCGGTAGGTGTTCGGCGACACCCCCAGCACCGCCTGGAAGTGCTGGCGCATGGAGGTTCCCGTGCCGAAGCCGCACTCGTGGGCGATCCGGTCGACCGGCAGTTCCGTCTCCTCCAGCAACTGCCGTGCCCGGTCCACCCGTTGGAGCGAGAGCCACTGCACGGGGGTCTGGCCCGTCTCCTCACGGAAGCGGCGGCTGAAGGTCCGTACGCTCATGGCCGCCTCGCGGGCGAGTTCCGCGAGGGTGAGCGGGCGGTCGAGGTGGGCCAGGGCGTGGGCGCGGGCCCGTCCCGTCGAGGAGATCTCGGGGGCGGGGACCGGGCGCTGGATGTACTGGGCCTGGCCCCCCTCCCGGTGCGGCGGCACCACCGTCGTACGGGCGACGGCGTTGGCCACCGCCGCCCCGAAGTCGCTGCGGATCATGTGCAGGCAGAGGTCGATGCCGGAGGCGACCCCGGCGGAGGTGAGGACTCCGGTGTCGTCGGTGTAGAGGACGTCGGGGTCCAGGTCCACCTCCGGGTACAGCGCGCGGAACTCCTCGCAGGACTTCCAGTGCGTCGTGGCCCGCCGCCCCTGGAGCAGTCCCGCCGCCGCGAGCACGAAGGACCCGGTGCAGATGGAGGCCACTCTGGTACCGGGCCGGATCAGGGCGAGGGCCGCGGCGACCCGCGGGTCCAGCCGGCCCCGCTCCTGGGGCCCGTAGTCCTCCTGCGCGGCGGGCACGACGACGGTCTCCGCGGCGGTCAGCACCTCGGGGCCGTGCGCGACATTGACGGTGAAGTCGGTGTCGGTGGCGATCTCACCGGGCTCGGCGGTACAGGTGACCACCTCGTACAGCGGCTCGCCCGCCGCCGACCTGGCCTGTCCGAACAGCCGGTGCACGATGCCCAGTTCCATCGGCAGCAGCCCCGGGCGCACCAGCACGGCGACCCGGTGCCGGACGGTCCCGTCGTCCGTAGCCCGCTCTGCCCTCTCCGTTTCCTTCATGGCCAGATTCTTTCACAGGGTGGCCATACGGCCGGTGGTGGTGGACGTCCGCCCTCGCGAAGGATCGTGCCCATGGACACGAAACCCTCCACCCGCCCAGGCGACAGGACAGCAGCCACTCCCCCACCCGCCACCTCCGCGAAGAAGTCCCCCCGCGTCCACCGTGCCTGGCCGGTTGCCGCGGCCGCCGCACTCACCGTCCTGGTCACCGGCACCTTCTCCACCCTCCCCGGCCTGTTCACCGGCCCCCTGCACAGGGAATTCGGCTGGTCGCACGGCTCCATCAGTCTTGCGGCCTCGGTCAACATGCTGCTGTACGGACTCACGGCCCCCTTCGCCGCCGCCCTGATGGACCGGTTCGGCATCCGCCGCCTCGCCATGGCCGCACTCGCCACGGTGGCCGCCGGCGCCCTGCTCACCGCGACCGTACTGACGGCGCCCTGGCAGCTCACCCTGTACTGGGGGCTGCTGGTCGGTCTCGGCACGGGTGCGACGGCGATGGCGTTCGGTGCGACGGTCACGCAGCGCTGGTTCGTGCACCGCCGGGGACTGGTGACCGGAGTGCTCGCCTCCGCGGGTGTCCTGGGCCAGATGGTGTTCCTGCCGCTGCTCGCCCGCCTGGTGGAGCACCACACCTGGCGCGCCGCCCTCGGCACGGTCGCCCTGGCCGCCCTCGGCACCGTGCCGCTGCTCCGCCTCGCGCTGCGCGACCACCCGGCGGACGCGGGGACGAAGCCCTACGGAGCCACGGACTTCGTCCCGAAGCCCCCTCCGGTACGGGGTGCCGCCCGCCGCACCCTGCGTACGCTGCGCGAGACCTCCCGCACCGGCCCCTTCTGGCTCCTCGCCGGAGCGTTCGCGGTCTGCGGCGCCTCCACGAACGGCATCCTGTGGACCCACTTCACCCCGGCCGCCCACGACCACGGCATGCCCGCCACCACCGCGTCGTCGCTGCTCGCCCTGATCGGTGTGTTCAACGTCGCGGGCACTGTCGCCTCCGGCTGGCTCACCGACCGCAGCTCCCCGCGCCGCCTGCTCGCCCTCTGCTTCGCCCTGCGCGCCGCCCTCCTCCTGGCCCTCCCGCTGCTCCTGGCGGCGACGGCCACCCCTTCCCTCCTCGCCTTCGTCGTCCTCTTCGGCCTGCTGGACCTGGCGACGGTTCCGCCGGTACTCGCCCTGTGCCGCGCGCACTACGGCGACGACAGCGCCATCGTCTTCGGCTGGATCAGCACCGCCCACCAGGTCGGCGCGGCGTCCATGGCCCTGCTGGGAGGCACCGTGCGCGACCTCTTCGGCTCGTACGACCTGATCTGGACGGCCACCGGGGCACTGTGCGCGGCGGCGTCCCTGATGTCGCTGGCGATGCGTGCCCCCGGCGGCCGGGTCCAGCGGTCGGGCGGACCTCGCGGG
Source organism: Streptomyces sp. NPDC058663 (assembly GCF_042716745.1). Lineage (NCBI taxonomy): Bacteria > Bacillati > Actinomycetota > Actinomycetes > Kitasatosporales > Streptomycetaceae > Streptomyces > Streptomyces sp. NPDC058663. Next base: position 59,843 of record NZ_JBHXRV010000010.1, on the reverse strand, counting down.
ACTCAGTGCTCGCAGAGGGAGAACTCCCGCTCGTAGAGCTGCTCGTTGTGCTCGTCGACGAAGAACTTGCGTTCCCGCATGAGTTCCTCGCGGTAGCCCTTGGCCTGTTCGAGCGTCATGGTCGACGTCTGGGACCACGGCTGCTGCGGCGGCACGTCGGAGGTCGAGACGATCGCTTCGGAAGGGTCGACCAGGAAGAACGCGAGGATCTTGCGGTGTCCCGGGCGGGTGGGGTCCGCGAGACGGAACGAGCCGACGCGGTGCTGGAGGACGTTCGGGAACGCCAGGCAGCGGCCCGCCGGGGTCGACGCCGAGCCCAGCAGCTGGTTCAGCGGGTCGTCGTTCTCCAGGCCGTAGACCTCGCGCATTCCGTTGTCGTCGTTCTGCTCGTAGTGCGGGTCGTCCAGGGCCGCCCGGAAGCTCAGCCTGCTCTCGGTGATGTTCTCGCTGTCCCAGTAGTAGATGCCGGTCGACACGATCCGTTCGTTCAGCATCCCCTCGACGTGCCAGGAACCGCCCGCGTACTCGGGCCTGTCCGGGGTGAGGTGGATCGTGGCGAGCTTCACGATGACCTGGAGACGGCGGCCGCGCAGGTCGACCCGGGCGGTTGCGGCGGGCGGCTCGGGCGGGGTGAAGGCCGGGGCGTCCGGGAGGACGGGGATGCGGTTTTCCCACCAGTCCTCGCGGGCCTGCTCCCACTCGTCGACGGCCTTGTCGTAGGCCACCTCGTCGCTGAAGGCCGACTCCTCGGGAGGCTCCGGCTCCGAGTCGTACCACCCGTAGGGATCGGCCTCGATCCGCAGCGGCCTGGGATGCCGCAGATCGGTGAGGACGTGTCCCAGCAGCGGCAGCATGCGGGCGAACAGGTCCGGCAGGACGGCGACCAGTTCGCGATGGGTCTCGGGGTGGACGTTGTTGACGTACGAACGGAAGACGGCCCCGCCGTCGTCATCGACGTCGACGTCCGTGGGCAGCCACTGGAACTTCTCCGAGAACTCGTACTTCGCGTACTGGTACTGCTCGGTCGGGTTCCGCCAGGCCCGCTCGGGTCCCCCGCTCACCTCGCGCACCAGGCAGAACATCGAGGGATGCACCAGGTCCAGCACCTGACGGCCGGAGCCGGGATGCCAGTCCTTTTCCGCTTCGGGGACCTCTTCGAGGACCCGGACCGCCGCACGCAGCCGGGACCTGAGCTGCTCGTCGACGAGCAGGTCCGACTGCCAGACCCCGTCGACCGCGGACACCTCGATACCGGTCCGGCCGTCCCGCAGCGCGGCGTAGTGCGCGAGTTCGGCGAGCACGTAGGCCACCTGCGCTTCGGTGAGGCCCTGGTCGAGCGCTTCGCGGGTCCACCTGGCGACGATGTCCGCGTCGTTCCTCTTCTCAAACCACCCCGGCTTCGCCCGGATGTGCGCGCTGCACTGGATCATCTGCAGTTCCCGCAGCGTTCGCGGCGTCGCGAAGGCTATGGAACGGGAGGTCTGGAAGGGCAGCGGGAAAGCAGCCAAGCCGGTCAATTCTCTTGATCCTCCGAGTCGGTGTGCGGTGGCCGGAAGGATACTTCAGCGCACTGACACCGCCGCCGCGGTCCCTGTCCTCGCCGGTCAGGGACGCCCCCGGGGTTCTCGCCGGTCAGGGACGCCCCCGGGCCGGGGCCCGGGGCCTGGGGGCGGGGCCGGCCCGGGGGGGGCGGGGGCCGGGCAGC
>NZ_JBHXRV010000010.1:0-58129 GCF_042716745.1 Streptomyces sp. NPDC058663 | reverse complement strand
TCTCGCCGGTCAGGGACGCCCCCGGGCCGGCACGGAGGTCCTGCCTCCGTGCCGGCCCGGGGGTCGGAGCTCGCGTGCCTGCGGTCAGTCGGTGCCCGCGGTCAGTCGGCGGGCCCGGCCACCGGCCGGGTGGTCATGCGGACGGCCTCCGTGTCGCTGTCGTTGTGCCGTACGGCCCAGTTCTCCAGGGTCGTACGGCAGGCGTGGTCGAGGTGGTGGGTGGCGGTGAGGTCGAGCTCTATCGGGCGGTCCTTGGGCAGGGCCTCCAGCGTTTCCAGGATGCGGGGCAGCCGCAGGAAGGTGGCGTTGCCGGTGAGGGTGACGACCAGGCGGCCCCCCGTCAGCTCCCGCACCGAGACGTGGGCCTGGGAGGTCTCCCAGGCGGACTTGAGCACGGCGAGGGCCAGGCCGATGAGGACGCCCTCGAACATGTTGGTGACGAGGATGGCGACCGCGGTGGTGGCCAGGACCACCGCCTCGCCGCGGTGGGCCCGGGCCAGCGGGAGCAGTTCCTTCACCGGGAGCAGCTTGAAGCCCGCGTGCACGAGGACACCCGCGAGTGCCGCGAGCGGGATGATGCCGAGCGCGACCGGCAGCAGTACCGCGAAGAGAAGCAGCCAGCCGCCGTGCAGGATCCGGGAGAGCGGGGTGCGGGCACCCGCCTGGACGTTGGCGGAGCTGCGCACGATGACCGCGGTCATCGGCAGGGCGCCGAGGGCACCGCAGACGGTGTTGCCGACGCCCTGGGCGACGAGTTCCTTGTCGTAGTGGGTGCGGGGGCCGTCGTGCATACGGTCCACGGCCGCCGCGCTGAACAGCGATTCGGCGGAGGCGATGAGGGTGAAGGCGAGGACGGTACCGAGGACGGCGAGGCTGCCCAGGCCCGCCAGTTCGGTGGCCCCGGGCGGCTGGATGGCATCGGCGAGACCCCGTACGGTCACCGTCTTCAGGTCCAGTGACAGCACGGCGGTGACGGCGGTGGCCAGGGCGACGGCCGCCAGCGGTGCGGGCACCACCCGCACCTTCGCGGGGAGCTTCGGCCACAGGAGCAGGACCGCGACGGTGCCGAGCCCGACGCCTGCCGCGCTCAGTGCGGCCGGGGAGGTGACCGTGTCGGCGAACAGGCCCGGCAGACCGGTCACCTTGGCGGTTCCGGAGAGCGGCTGGTCGGCGCCGGCCATGCTGTAGAGCTGGCCGAGGATCAGTACGAGTCCGATGCCGGCCAGCATGCCCTGGACGACGGACACCGAGATCGCCCGGAACCACCGGCCGCAGCGCAGCAGGCCGAGTCCTACCTGGAGCAACCCGGTGAGCAGCACGATCGCGCCGAGCATGCCGAGCCCGAACTCCCGTACCGCTTCGAAGACCAGCACGGTCAGCCCGGCGGCCGGGCCGCTGACCTGGAGTGCGCTGCCCGGCAGCATGCCGACCACGAGGCCGCCGACGATGCCGGTGACCAGGCCGAGTTCGGCGGGCACGCCGGAGGCGACCGCGACGCCGACGCACAGCGGCAGGGCGACCAGGAAGACGACGAGCGAGGCGAGCAGGTCCCGGCGCAGGACCCCGGGTTCGCGCAGGGGGCCGAAGGGCGAGAGGAGGGTGGCGCGGAGCGAGGAAGCGGGGGTGGGGGGTACGGACGGGGAGGACGTGGCGGAGGAGGTCGCGGCGGCGGGGGTCGCGGTTGCGGGCGGGGAGGGTGCGGGCTCGGGCGGTGTGGCCATGTGCGTGGGGGTCCTGTCGCTGGTGCGGAGAGCGGGCCGTTCGGTGGGGCGCGGCGGCTCTGTCACAGCGGGCCGAACACCGGGCGGGGGCGGGTGGCCACCGCCCCGGGAGCGCGGGACCGGTCGCCCGTCGCGCCCCTGTGCCCGTCGGCGGACGGGGAGTCCGTACGGGGCGGCCGGTGCGCGGTGACGGTCCCGGTGTGCACCTCGTAGTACCAGGCGTGCAGGGTGAGGGTGCCGTCGGCCAGCCGCTCCTGCACGCAGGGGTACGCGCGCAGCCTCTCCACCTGCGCGAGCACATGGGTCTGTACCGCTTCGGCCACGTCGGCCGATTCGGGGACGACGGAGCGGACGGCCGCGTCGGGGCCCACCGCGTGCTCCAGCCAGTCGCGCACCGCGGGTACGGCGGACAGGTCTTCGCCACGCACCAGGGCCCCCACCGCACCGCAGTGGGAGTGGCCGCAGACGACGATGTCGCGGACGCCGAGCACGCGGACGGCGTACTCGATGGTGGCCGCCTCGCTCTGCGGGTGGGCGGTCCCGCCGCGCCGGCCGGCCCCGCCCGGTCCCGCGGCATCGGCTATGCCTGCGGCGGCGGCCGACGGGTAGGGCGGGACGACGTTGCCCGCCGTACGGAGCTCGAAGAGCTCGCCCGGACGGGCGCCGGTGATGAGGGCGGGTACGACGCGCGAGTCGGAACACGTCACGAACAGCGCTTCGGGAGACTGTCCGGTCCGCAGCGCCTGGAAGGCGGCGGTGTTCCGGGGGTCCGCCACATGTGTCGCGGCGAAGGAACGGGCGTTTTCGATCAGGGACTTCATGGTGGCCTGCCTCCTGCGTCCTCGCCGTGGGGGGCGGGCGCGGTGTGGTCGGGTCGATGGTCACGAGGGAGCGGCACGGTGGCTGTGGGGCAGCCGGCTGCGTGTCGCTCCCGGAAACAGCCTGTGGGACTGTCGTGACCCCTACTTTGCCATCACATTAACCTCTGATGACAGAGCAAATTCCTGCCAAAGAATGAGTAATTCACGCCCTTGAGCTGGGGGTTGATCCAGGAATCAACCGCTGGTCAGGGATTTCTTGTGCATACGGTGGAGCACCCGAACACAATCCGCGCATTTGCTCGGAGGTTCACCCGAACATTTATCGGAATTTCCCTACCGTTCCGCTCATGCCGACGCGCATGCCGACGCCCGGACCGTACGAGGGCCCGGGCGTCGGCATGCGGTGTGCGGGATCAGCGCCCGCGGGTGAGCGCCGGGAGCGAGTCGGCGGGAGACGCACCGGCCGGCCCGGCCGCCGGCGCGGACGCCGTGGGCGACGGCTTGGCGGGTGTGTGCGGCAGCTTGCCGCAGAACTCCGCCTCGACCACGTCGACGTAGTACTGCCCGTTCGGCATCCAGTCGCCGTTGACGTTGAACGCCAGCTGGTGCTTGCCGTCCTGGGTGCCGACCATGGCCGACAGGGAGCCGTTCGTACGGCCGCTCTTGCCCACCACCTTCACCCCGCAGCTCAGCGTCGCGAACTCGACACCCAGCCCGTAGCTCGAGTATTTGTTCACCGGTACTTCGGTCAGCATGTCCTTCATCTGGGCCTGCGGCAGCAACTTGCCCTGCACCAGCGCGCGCTGGAACCGGTTGAGGTCGCCGGTGGTGGAGATGGCGTCACCGGACGCGCCCAGCCAGGTCATGTTCTGCTCGGTGGCGTCGTGGATCGGGGCCGGGTCGCTCTGGTGGAACTTGGAGTAGGCCACCGGGTGCGACTTCGGCAGGTACGGCGACGTGCCGGGGAACGAGGTGTCGCGCAGCTTCAGCGGGTGCAGGATGCGGCGCGCGACCTCGCGCCCGTACGAACGGCCCGTCACCTTCTCGATGACCATGCCCGCGATCACGAAGCCGGTGTTCGAGTAGTACGGGCCCAGCTTCGGGTCGCGCGGCGGGGCGTGCTTCAGCGCGACGGCGACGAGTTCCTCGGGCGTGTGGGTGTCGTAGCGGTGCTCCAGGAAGCCGGGTCCTGCCGCGTTGTTGATGAACGCGCGGTCCTCGGTGTAGTTGGCGATGCCGCTCGTGTGGTTGAGGAGCTGCCGCAGGGTGACCTTGCGGCCGTCGTAGCCGTTGCCCTGCAGCAGACCGGGCAGCCACTGCTCCACCGTGTCGTCGAGCCGGAGTCTGCCCTCCGCCTCCAGCTGGAGCACGACGGTCGCGATGAACACCTTGGTGATGCTGGCGACACGGAAGTGGTCCTTGGCCCTGTACTTCCGGCCGGTGCCGGTGTCCGCGGCACCGGCGGTGCCGAACCAGTCGCCCCGGGCGTCGCGGGCCGCGGCCCCGATACCGGGCTGGCCGGCCGCTTCGACCATCGCGCGCAGTGCGGCCCGGGTCGCCCCGTGACCGCCGTCCGCCTGGTCCGCCCGCACGCCCGAAGGCTGGGCGTACGCGGCCGGGACGAGCGTGGCCGCGGTCAGGGACGCCGCCAGTGCGAGGGTGAGCGATGCGGTACGTATGGCGCGCCGCTGCTTCATGGGTGGTGCCTCCAGAGTGCTGTAGCGGGGCAGGTGTTGCCCCTGTGATCGGTGAGACGCCCAACTCCGGCTTCTGGGTTGCCGGTTGGGACCAGAGAGTAACCAGGCAACGGCACGGGAAGTGGCTGGTCCGCACTTCTGGGGAGGACAGGAAGTTACTTACCGGTTCGTGTCGACTCTTCACGCCCGTAGCAGTAGAACTCCCACTCCTCCCCCACGAAAGTAAGGAACCTCGCATGAGCGGATTGATCACCCACTCCACCCCATCCACCGACATCACTCACCCGCCCGGAACCTCCCCGGCCCCGCCCGTCTCGCGGCGGCGGTTCATCGCCGGTACCGGCTCGCTCCTGGGGGCCGTCGCCCTGTCGGGCCCCCTGTCCGCCGCCACCGCGAGAGCGGCCGTCGCCTCGCCCGGGGTGCTGCAGCCGGGGGAACGCATCCCCGCCCTGGTCATCGGCACCGGGTACGGCGGCTCCGTCACCGCCCTGCGGCTGGCCCGCGCCGGAATCCCCGTGCACATGGTCGAGATGGGCATGGCCTGGGAAGGACCGGGCTCCGACGGCAAGATCTTCGCCAACACCACCACACCGGACTACCGCTCCTTCTGGCTGCGCACCAGAACCAAACAGCCCCTCAGTAACTTCCTCGGCTTCCCCCTCGACAAGGACGTCCCGAAGCACACCGGAATCCTGGACGCCGAGGAGTTCCCCGGCATCACCGTCTACCAGGGGCGCGGCGTGGGCGGCGGGTCCCTGGTCAACGGCGGAATGGCGGTGACTCCGCGCCGGGAGAGGTTCGGCGCCGTACTCCCCTCGGTGAACGCCGACGAGATGTACCGCACGTACTACCCGCGCGCCAACGCCGGGCTCGGCGTCACCGACGTCGACCCCGCGTGGTGGGACGCGGCCGCCTGCTACCAGTACGCACGGGTGGGCCGCAAGCACGCCGAGCGCTCCGGGTTCCCGTTCGTCTTCGTACCGAACGTGTACGACTGGGACTACATGGAGCGGGAGGCCGCGGGCGAGGTGCCGAGGTCCGCGCTGGCGGGCGAGGTGCTGTACGGGAACAACCACGGCAAGAAGTCCCTGCAGAAGACCTACCTCGCGGCGGCCAGAGCAACCGGACGGGTCGTCATCTCGCCCCTCCACAAGGTCACTTCGGTGCGTCCTTCGCCGGAGGGCACCGGGTACGCCGTCATGGTCGAGCAGCTCGACACCACCGGGGCGGTCACGGCCACCAAGGCGGTGACGGCCGAGCGGGTGTTCTTCGCGGCGGGCAGCGTCGGCACCTCCAAGCTGCTGACCCGGCTGAAGGCCACCGGTGCGCTGCCCCGGCTGAACGACGAGATCGGCAAGGGCTGGGGCGACAACGGCAACATCATGTGCGGGCGCGCCAACCACATGTGGGACGCGACCGGCAAGCTCCAGTCGTCCATGCCCACCGCCGCCATCGACAACTGGGAGGCGGGCGGCGCGTTCGCCGAGGTCGCCCCGCTGCCCACCGGCATCGAGACGTACGCCTCCCTGTACCTGACCATCACCAACAACCCGCACCGCGCCCAGTTCAGCTGGAACGCGGCGGCGGGCCGGGTCGACCTCAGCTGGCAGACCGCCTGGAAGCAGCCGGGCATCGACGCCACCCGCACCATCTTCGACAAGATCAACAAGAAGGAGGGAACGATCTACCGCACGGACCTCTTCGGCTCGTACAAGATCTGGGGCGACCACCTGACCTACCACCCGCTGGGCGGCGCGGTCCTCAACCGGGCGACCGACAATTACGGCCGGCTGCACGGGCATCCGGGCCTGTACGTGATGGACGGCTCGCTCATCCCCGGCAACGCGGGAGTCAACCCGTTCGTCACCATCACGGCACTCGCCGAGCGCAACATCGAGCGCATCCTCGCCGAGGACCTGTAGGCACGCACGCGCGCGGACCCGTTGCCGTCACCGTCGCCTCCGGCGGCCGTACGGCGACGCCCCTGACCCCCCGCACCGGGTCGGGCGGCCGCCCGGTACCGGGCCGGGACACATACACCGCAGGTACCCGAGTACCTGTACACAGCCGGTACCCGAGCCACCCGCCCTTGAGCTGGGCTCTTCGCCGCGAGCCTCTAGAGTGACTTCGTCCGCGTACACGCCCGGGCTCCGGCCCGGCGGACGTGGCGGCACCGTCCAGAGACCCGACCGAGGAGCAACCGTGACCGACCTGGCGCCCCTTTCCGTCCAGCAGGAGATCGCCCGGGATCTCCAGGTGAGCGAGTCCTTCGACGTACAGCACGAGATCGAGCGCCGGGTGGCCTTCCTGGCCGGACAACTGACCTCCACGGACCGGCGTGCGCTGGTGCTGGGCATCAGCGGCGGCGTGGACTCCACGACCGCGGGCCGGCTGTGCCAGCTGGCGGTCGAGCGGGTGCGGGCCGACGGCGGGGACGCGACCTTCTACGCGATGCGGCTGCCGTACGGCGCCCAGGCCGACGAGAAGGACGCACAGCTGGCGCTGGAGTTCATCAACCCCGACCAGGTCCTGACCGTCGACGTGAAGCCGGCCAGCGACGCCTCGCTGGAGGCCGTGGTGGCGGGCGGCACGGTCTTCCGCGACGCGCACCACAAGGACTTCGTGCACGGCAACATCAAGGCCCGGCAGCGGATGATCGTCCAGTACGCGGTGGGCGGCGCGCAGGACGGCCTGGTGGTGGGCACCGACCACGCGGCCGAGGCGGTCTCCGGCTTCTTCACCAAGTTCGGCGACGGCGCGGCCGACGTGGTGCCGCTCACCGGTCTCACCAAGCGGCGGGTGCGCGCCGTGGGGCAGGCCCTGGGCGCACCGGCCGGGCTGGTCGGCAAGGCCCCCACCGCCGACCTGGAGACGCTGTCGCCGGGCAAGCTGGACGAGGAGGCGCTCGGCGTGACGTACGACGTCATCGACGACTTCCTGGAGGGCAAGCCGGTCGACGAGGCCGCCTTCGAGACGATCGTCCGCCGCTACCGGCTCACCGAGCACAAGCGCCGGCTGCCGACCGCGCCCTGAGCCGGAGGGCTGTGGGACGAGCTCCGCGCGGCACCGTGACGACCCCGTGGATGTCCCCGGGGAACATCCATGGGCCACCCCGGGGAAAAAAGAGGTCCGCGCACCGGTTACTCTGATCCGGTCGAACACGGATCGAGGCCGGACGCGGAAACGCGACCGTCCCGCCGCCCTGGGAAGAGTGCCTCTCCCGTTCGGCACAAGAGCCCGGCATCAGCCCACCACCACCCTGATGCCGGGCTCGCCCCTTTCCCCGGGCCCCGCGACCATGCCCGGGCCGGTCTGCGGCACCCCCGTTCAGACCCGCTTCAGACCCGCTTCAGGCCGCGGATCGCCGGTACGCAGAGCAGGGCGGCCACCACCACGAGCGTCAGGGCGCCGCCCGCCAGCAGGACCGTACGCGCGCCGAAGAGGACGGCGGCCGGTCCTGCCAGGGCCTGGCCCACCGGCAGCATGGCCACCGATCCCGCGACCTCATAGGCGTGCAAACGGCTCAGTACAGGGCCCGGCACCCTGGTCTGGACGCTGGTCGCCCACATCACGCTCCAGAAGCCCATCCCGGCCCCGGTGAGGGCCGACGCCAACAGCAGGGCGGACACCGGGAGCTGGGCCCCGACGGCCGCCGGGAAGCATGCCGTCCCCAGCAGGGCGAGCGCGCCCGCGCGCAGCGGGCGGGCCGGGCGCAGCCGCATCGCGGGCACCGCGCCGAGTGCGGTGCCCAGGCCGAGGGCCGAGCTGATCAGGCCGTAGGTCCGGGCGCCGTGGCCGCCGATCAGTTCCACGGAGGTGAGCGGGATGATCGGCCCCCATGCGGTGACCATGAAGAACATCCAGATCACGATCGTCCCCCACAGCCAGGTGCGTGACCGGAATTCCCGCCACCCCTCGGCGAGATCGGACCAGTAGGTGGTGGCGGGGCGCGGCCCCCGCTCCTTCTCCCCGGTTGGGGGCAGCCGGAGCAGCGCCAGGCACCCGGTGCTGATCGCGTACGCCGCCGCGTGGGCGGCGAACACCGCTGCCGGGTCGGCGACCGCGACGAGCAGACCCGCGACGGCCGGTCCGGCGAGCATGGCGAGGGACTCACCGATGCGTATCGTGCCGTTGGCGGCCTGGACGTCGTCGGCGACGCGGGGGATGGTGCTGGCCACGCCGGGCTGGAAGAGGCCGGTGGCGATGCCGTTGACCGCCCCGATCAGGCAGATCTGCCACAGCACCACGTGCCCGGTGAGGAAGAGAACCGCGGTCACCGCCTGGGTGAGGACGCGTACCGCATCCGAACCCACCATCAGGCGCAGGGTGTTGAACCTGTCCGAGAAGACCCCGCCGAAGACGATGAACACCGCGCAGGTCGCGATGGTCGAGGCCATCGCCAGTCCGACCTCGCTCGCCCCCATCCCGTGCTGCAGCAGCCCGGCCGAGAGAGCCACGGGCAGCATGGTCTCGCCCAGCTTGGAGGCGGCCCGGGCGGCGAAGAAGAGGGCGAAGGCACGGGAGCGGAGGGGGCGGGCGGGGGCGGGGACCGTTACGGGAACGGGGGCGGGGGCCGCTGTGGAGGCGGGGCCGGGGACCGTTGCGGGGGCGGACGGCCGGTTCGCTGCTTGCTCTTCGAGGGAGGTCACAGCCCGCGATCCTCTCCCCCGCGCCTCCGCGCCCGCCACCGCTTTACGAAGAGGTCCGTGCCTTCCTCGCGGACGGCCGGAGGAAGACCGCCGCGAGGAGCACACCGAGCAGGACCAGGCCCGCGTTGACGGCGATCGCGGTGACGACGCCGTGGTGCATGGCGGAGGCGGTGGTCGCTCCGGCGGTGGTGGCGGTGACGACGGCGGCCATGACCGGGGTGCCCATGGTGATGCCGACCTGCTGGGACATGGAGGCGAGACCGGTGGCCAGGCCCTGTTCGGCGTCGGGGAGTCCGCTGGTGGCGGTGACCATGAAGCCGACGATGACGAGCATGTTGCCGATGCCGCCGAAGAACGTGGCGGGCAGCAGCAGCGCCATGGACGCGGTGGTCGTGGTGCCGAGGAAGAGCAGTGCGGCGGTGAAGACGGTCTGGATGACACCGCCGGCGACCAGTGCGGTCAGGGTCGAGGTCCTGGCGATGACCTTCGGGGCGAGCAGGCCGCCGACGACGGTCCCGATGCCCAGCACGCCGAAGGAGATCCCGGCGGTGAGCGCGGAGAAGCCGAGGGTCTTCTGGAGGTAGAGGGTGAGGAGGTACACGAGCGAGGTCTCGGTGACGAAGGCGAGCAGGCCGAGCACATTGCCCCAGGCGACGTTGCGGCGGCCGAGGGTCTTCAGCGGGACGAGCGGCGCGGCCACCTTGCGCTCGATCAGGAAGAACGCGGCGAGCAGGAGCACTCCCGCACCGAGCCCGGCCAGCGCGTGGGGATGCGTCCAGCCGTGCTCGCCGGCCTGGGTCAGTCCGTAGACGAGGCCGAGCAGTCCGAGGGTGACGGTGAGGGCGCCGGGCAAGTCGAGCCTGGGGCGGGTGGTGGGCCTGGACTCCTTGATGACGGCCGGGGCGATCAGTACGACGGCGAGCGCGACGGGCACGTTGATGAAGAACGCCCAGCGCCAGGAGAGGAGTTCGGTCAGTACGCCGCCGAGGACCGCGCCCGCGGTGAAGCCGGCGGACATCAGGGCGCCGTTGATGCCGAGCGCCTTCTGCCGGAGCGGGCCTTCGGGGAAGGCGGTGGTGAGCAGGGAGAGGCCGGCCGGGGTGGCGGCCGCCGTGGCCAGGCCCTGAGCGACGCGGGCGACGAGGAGCACCTCGGGGCTGGTGGCCAGGCCGCCCACCAGTGAGGCGACGCCCAGCAGGGCGAGGCTGCCGATGAAGATCCTCCGGCGGCCGATCAGGTCTCCGATCCGGCCGAAGAAAAGGGTGAATCCCGCGGCGGAGAGCGCGAACGCGGTGGCGATCCACTGGAGGTTGGCGAGGGAGAAGCCCAGTCCGTCACCGATGGCGGGCAGGGCCACGTTCAGGATCGAGAAGTCGACGGCCAGCATGAACTGGGCGACCAGCAGCACGGCCAGGATCAGTTTCAACCGGCCGGTGAGCCTGGGCGGTTGGGCACCGGGGGCAGGGCTGGCGGGCGTGGTGGCGGCGGGAGCGGTCTTCGTGGGGGCGGGGGTGGGGTGCGGGGCCGGCCGGGGTGCCGGCTTGGTTGCGGACATGGTGGGCTTCCTCATCCAGGGGCGAGTTAATGGGACGGCAGTTCCGTTACGTCGATGAAGTTAGCACGCGTGCCGCCGTAAAGGAACCATGGTGCCGATAAGGTGTGCTGTGTGGTCCCGTGAACCGCCCCGACGAAGGAGTCCCGCCGTGCCCGACACCTCCGATCCCGACACCGCCGTGCCCGACACCTCCCATCCCGACGCCTCCGCCCCCGGCACCCTGCGCCCCGGCGGGCGCACCGCCCGGGTCCGTGAGGCCGTCCTCCAGGTCGCGGGCGACACCCTCGCCGCCGACGGGTTCAGCACCCTCGACCTCGGCGAGGTGGCCCGCCGCGCGGGCGTCGGCAAGACGACCGTGTACCGCCGCTGGGGGAACCCCGGGGCGCTCGCCGCGGACCTGCTGTCCGACATGGCCGAGCAGTCGCTGCCCCGTACCGACCACGGTTCTCTGGAGGAGGACCTGCGGGCCAACGCCCGGCTGGTCGTCGGGACCCTCACCGACCCCCGCCAGGGCCGCCTCTTCAAGGCCCTGATCGCCGCGTCCCTCTGCAACGGCCAGGCCGCCGACGCACTGCACCACTTCTACGCCGTACGCATCGAGGAGTGGGCGGGCTGCGTACGCGACGCCGTCGCCCGGGGTGAGGTCCCCGTCGGCACCGACCCCCACGCGGTCGTCGCCGCGGTCTCCGCCCCCCTCTACTACGCCTTCCTCAACACCGGCCGCCCCCTCGACGAGGCCGACGCCGACCGCGCCGCCCGCGCGGCGTACACGGCGGCCAGGGAGGGGGTGTGGAGCCCGGGAAACGAGTAGGCCGCCGGCCCCGGACTGCGGGGCCGGCGGCGTACGGCCGGGTGTCGCTCAGCCCAGCCGGCCGGGCTGGTATCCGCCCGCGGGCTGCTGGGCGAGGACGTTCAGCCGGTTGAACGCGTTCAGCACGGCGATCGTGCCGATCATGGCGGTGAGCTGGTCCTCGTCGTAGTGCTTGGCGGCGTTCGCCCAGACCTCGTCGGGCACCCCGCCCGCTGCGTCCGCGATCCGGGTGCCCTCCTCGGCCAGTTCGAGGGCGGCACGCTCGGCGTCGGTGAACACGGCGGCCTCGCGCCAGGCCGCCACCAGGTGCAGACGTACCGACGTCTCACCGGCGGCGGCCGCGCCCTTGGTGTGCATGTCGACGCAGAAGCCGCAGCCGTTGATCTGGCTGATGCGCAGGGCCATCAGCTGCTGCGTCGCGTCCGGCAACGGCGCCTCCTTCAGGGCCCCGCCCGCGGCGACGAGGTGCCCGAGGTACTTGGCACCGACCGGGTTGGTGTGGAAGTCGATACGGGCGTCCATGGTGAGCTCCCTGGTAGGGCCGGGCAACCGCCCGGGTGTACGGAACAAGCAGGGCGAGGACCGTGTGCGTCCCCCAGCTGTCCGACGGGGCAGCCCACCGGAGTGTGAGGCCCGCGGCGGCACCTCACATTTGGCGGGGCCGTCTCGTCGTACAGGTGGGACATCCGTCGCGGCCGAGGGAGCAGCCACACCATGAAGACCCCGTACGACCCGTCCGAACCCGGCATGGGCGCGGTCGTCAGCGAGCGGCGTCAGCTGATCAATCTCGCCTACCGGCTCCTCGGCTCGCTGGCCGATGCCGAGGACGTCGTGCAGGAGGCGTACACCCGCTGGTACGCCATGTCGCGCGCGCAGCGGGAGGCCATCGACTCGCCCGGTGCCTGGCTGACGAGGGTGGCGGGCCGCATCTGCCTCGACGTGCTGGGCTCCGCACGGGCCCGCCGTGAGAGCTATGTCGGCGCCTGGCTTCCGGAGCCGCTTCCCGACCGTACGGAGTGGGGCGGCGGGCCGCCGGACGGGGGCACGGCGGACCCCGCAGACCGGGTCACGCTCGACGAGTCGGTCAACATGGCGTTCCTGGTCGTGCTGGAGGAGATGACCCCGGCGGAGCGCGTGGCGTTCATCCTGCACGACGTCTTCAGGTACCCGTTCGCCGAGGTCGCCGAGATCGTCGGCCGCACCCCGGCGGCCTGCCGTCAGCTGGCCACCTCTGCGCGTCGGCGCATCCGGGGCACCCAGGCGCTGCCGGCCGCACCGGTGGCCCAACAGGCCGAGGTCGTCAGGTCGTTCAAGCGGGCCTGGGAGGCCAAGGACATCGGGGCGCTCGTCGCCCTCCTCGACCCCGACGTCACCGGCTTCGCCGACGGTGGCGGGCTGGTGGCCGCCGCGGTGCACCCCGTGCACGGCAGCGAGGAGATGGCCCGCTACCTGCTTGCCGTGACCGCGGTGCCCGGCCTGACCGTCCTGGAACGCACGGTCAACGGCCGGCCCGGCCTGGTCACCCAGCTCGACGGCGCCACCACCGGGGTGCTCGCGTTCGAGATCGTGGGCGGCCGTATCGTCCGCTGCTGGGCCGTACGCAACCCGGAGAAGCTCCGCACCTGGTCGGCCTGCTGAACCGGGATGAGGAGCCGGCGGGAAGCCGACAGGGAGCCGAGGGCCGGCCGCGGCGGGCTCCCCCGCTGTCGCGGACAGTCCCTACGGGCGGTCCGCGCTCGGCTCCCCCGCTGCCGCGCGGGCCGTGACCAGGCCCGATTCATAGGCCGCGATGACCGCCTGGGCCCGGTCACGGACGCCCAGCTTGTCGAAGATGCTGGTGATGTAGTTCTTCACCGTGGAGATGCTGAGGTCCATGGCGCCGGAGATGGCGGTGTTGTCGAGGCCGGTGGCCATCAAACGCCACACCTCGACCTCGCGGGGCGTCAGGTCACCGGCGCCCGCGGGGGCCGGCTGCGCGGGACCGGGCGTCCGTACGTAGGCGGAGATCAGCCGGGTGAGCAGGCGCGGCGCGACGACGGCCTCGCCCCCGTGCACGGTGCGGATGGCCGCGCCCAGGTCCTCGGGAGAGCTGTCCTTGGGCAGGAAGCCGTACGCTCCGGCGCGCAGGGCGCCCACCACGTACTCGTCCATGTCGAAGGTACTGAGGGCCAGGACCCGGCAGCCCGGGAGGGTGGCGGCGAGTGCCCGGGTGGCGGCGACCCCGTCCATGACGGGCATCCGGATGTCCATCACCACGACGTCGGGGCGCAGCCGCCCGGCGAGGGCGACGGCCCTGGCACCGTCCTCGGCCTCCCCCACCACCTCGAAGGACGGGTCGGGGGAGAGGATCAGCGACAACCCGCGCCGGACGAGCGGCTGGTCGTCGGCGATGAGCACCCTGATGCGCGGGGGCGACGCCTCAGTCCCCTCCCCCGCTCCGGCCGTCTGCGCGACCCCGGCCTCGTGTGCCACTCCGGCCCCGTCCGTCGTTCCGGTCCCGGTCATCGGATGCCTCCTTCGTACTGGACGGCCGCCTCGGCCGTCTCGCCCTCGGCCAGCGGCAGTTCGGCCAGCACCGCGAACCCTCCGCCGCTCTGCGGACCCGCGGTGAGGGTGCCGCCGTGCAGGGCGACCCGTTCGCGCATGCCGATCAGCCCGTAGCCGCCGGAGCCGCCGGGTCCCCGGTCCGGTACGTCGTCCGGGCCGGGCGCGCCCCCGCCGTCGTCCCGTACCTCGACGGTGATCCGGTCCTGACCGTACGTCAGCCGTACGGCCGCCCTGGCTGCGGGGCCCGCGTACTTGCGGGAGTTGGTGAGGGCTTCCTGGACAATACGGAAGACGGTGAGGCCGACGGTCGGCGGCAGCGGCCGCTCCGTTCCGGTGACGGCGCATTCGGTCGGCAGTCCGGCGAGCCGGGATTCGCTCACCAGCCGCCCGAGGTCGCCCGCACCGGGCTGGGGCTGCGAGGGCGCGTCCTCCGGTTCGTCCCCGGCGCGCAGTACGTCGAGGAGTTGGCGCATTTCGCTCAGTGCGAGGCGCCCGGACGACTCCAGGGTGACCAGGGCGTCGCGGGCCACCTCCGGGTGGGCGAGGTTGGCCCTGGCGCCGCCCGCCATCAGCTGCATGGTGGTGATGTGGTGGGCCACGATGTCGTGCAACTCCCTTGCGATACGGCGGCGTTCGTCGGCCACCGCCCGATCGGCGAGGAGCCTTCGGTTGGCCGCCACCTCCTGTTGCCAGCGGTTGACCGCCAGCGCGGTGCCGACGACGAGCAGGGTGGTGAGAGGGGCCAGCAGGACGTCCTGCCAAGGCGGAATCCGGCCACCGCTGCGGCTCACCAGGGTCACCGTCACCGTGCCGACGGCGGCGAGGGCCGCGAGAGCCGTCACCCGGCCGGAACAGGCCCTGGCGACCGAGTACAGGGCGACGAGCAGGACCGCACCGAAGTGGCTGGGCAGCGGCACCGTGAGGGTGGCCGTCGCGTCGAGCGCCAGTACGGCGGCGAGCGTGGCCACCGGGTGGCGGCGCCGGGCGAGCAGTGGCAGGGCTGCCACCGCGACGAGCAGGAACCCGGCCACGGTGACGGCGTACCTGCCGCCGGGGTCGTCGAAGAACACGTAACTGAGCAGGTTCATCGCACAGGCCCCACCGGCCACGAGCGCGTCGTTCCGGGTCCAGGGGGGCTCGGGATGGACGCCGGGGTCGCCGTGGTCGCGGTGGTGGTCGCCGCTGTGGCCGCTGAGGCCACCGTGGTGGTCGCTGCCGTGACCGCCGTGGTGGTCGCTGCCGTGACCGCCGTGGTGGTCGCCGCCGTGGTCGCTGTGGCCGCCGCCGTCGTGGTCGACAGGTCCGTCATCAGGTCCGGTGTGCCGGCTCGTGGGCATGTGTGGGTCCTTCCTGCGTCCGGCCTCCCGGCCCCCGGGCAAGGGTTGCACGGCCGAGGGGGCCCGCCGCACCGTCGAAGGGCGGGCCACCGCCCCTGACCTGCGGGCACTCCTCTTCCGGTGCCGTACCCCAGCGGCTCGGGCCCAGGACCAGGGTCCTGGTCGCGCGCCGGGGAAGGACCCGGGGCCCCGGTCCGGATCATCCGCCGCCACGACGCCGTACGGACCCTGGGCTGATGGTCTGGAGACCGGCCGGAAATCCCCGGCAGACGTCGGTATCCGCCCCTCGAAGTCGTCCGCCGGAGGACCCCGTGATCCGTGCCCTGACCCGGTACTCCACCCGACACCCCTGGAAGGTGATCGCCCTGTGGGGGGTGCTGGGCGTCGTGCTGAGCGCCCTGACCCCGACCCTGTTGGACCGGGTCACGCAGAGCCGGACCGGGGACTTCCTGCCCAGGAGTTACGACTCGGCCGCCGCGCAGCACATCGCCAGGGAGCGCTTCGGGGCCGACCCCGACGCCACCACCGTGACGGTGCTGGTCGCCAGGGCCGACGGCAGACCCCTCACCTCCACCGACCAGCAGCGGATCGACACCGAGGCCGCGAAGCTGGGCAAGCGGCGGGTGGTGATGCCGAGGGAGGACGACGGCCCCCGGTTCCTGGTCCCCGACCGGTCCCAGACGCCGCGGATCGCTGCGGGGTCGGCCGCCTCACCTGCTTCAGTCGCCTCACCGGCCTCACCTGCGTCAGCCACGTCACCGCGCTCACCGGCGCCGTCGGCCTCCCCGGCATCGACGGCCCCCGACGGAAGTTTCCGGCTGCTGACGGTCGCGCTGACCGGACAGCCCACCGACAAGGGGGTCCAGGGCGTCTACCGGGCCTTCCGGGACGCCGCCCGGACGCAGTTCGCCGAGGCGGGGATGCGCACCGGATTCACCGGAACCCTCGCGGAGAGCGCCGACACCGCCGACCGCAACGGGACCGTCACCAAGGTCGCGGGCGGTATCGCCGTGGGACTGATCGTGCTGCTGAACGTGCTGGTGTTCCGCAGCGCGCTGCTGGCCCTGCTGCCGCTGCTCGCGGTGGCGATGATCGGGTTCGTGGCGGTGGGGGCCGTGGCGGGCGGTGCGCTGCTCACCGGGCGCACCCTGGACCCTGGCATCACGGACCTGATCAACGTGGTTCTGCTCGGTATCGGTCTCGACTACCTGCTGTTCCTGCTGTTCCGCTTCCGGGAGCAACTGCGCAAGCGGCCGGGGCAGTCCGTCCGCGAGGCCGCCGAACAGGTCTCGGGGCGGGTGGGCACCGCGATCGCCTCCGCGGCGCTGACCATCGTGGCCGCCTTCGCGACGCTGGGGGTGGCGACGTTCGGGCAGTTCCGCTCGATGGGCCCCGCGATCGCGGTGGCGGTGCTGGTGATGCTGCTCGGCAGCCTCACCTTGATGCCCGCGCTGCTCGCCGCCGCCGGGCGCCGGATGTTCTGGCCTTCCCGCACCCTCGACCGCGAGCCGCCCGAGGGCCGCGCCGCCCGGCTCGGCACGCTCGTCGCACGCCGCCCGCTCGCCCTGTTGGCGGGTTCCGTCGTTCTGCTCGCCGCCCTGGCCGCCGGGCTGACCGGCCTGCGGATGGACTACGGCGGTGGCGGCCCCGACACCGGCACCCCCGCCGCGGCCACCGCCGCCGAGATCTCCCGCACCCTGCCAGCCGGCCTCCTCGACCCCACGAGCGTGTACATCACCAGCACCGGCCCCAGCCCCCTCACCACCGGCGGGCTCGACGGCATGTCCCGCGCCCTGGGGCAGGTCAAGGGGGTGGAGCAGGTCGCACCGGCCGTCCTGACCAAGGACCGCAGCGCCGCCCGCATCGACCTGCACCCGACCGCCGACCCGCGGAGTCAGCAGGCCCGCGACCTGGCCTCGGGACCGGTCCGCAGCACGGTCCGACAGCACACGCCCGCCGGAACGACGGCGCACGTGGGCGGGACCGCGGCGATCCAGGCGGACATCGCGACCGCCGTCGACCACGACCTGAAGACCGTGTTCCCGGTCGCGGCCGGACTGATCGCGCTGCTCCTGCTGCTGCTCCTGCGCAGCCTGCTCGCCCCGCTGGTGCTGCTGCTCTCCGTAGGGCTCGGCTTCGCCGCGACGCTCGGTGCCGCCACCCTCCTGTTCCAGCACGGCCTCGGTGAGCCGGGTGTCCACTACACGCTGCCGCTGGTGCTGTTCCTGTTCGTCGTGGCCCTGGGCACCGACTACAACATTCTGATCACCGACCGGATCCGCGAGGAGATGCGGCAACCGGGCCCGCCCCGCGCCGCGGTGGCCCGCGCGGTCCGGCACACCGCACCGGCGGTCGCGACGGCCGGCCTGGTACTGGCCGCCTCGTTCGCCACCCTCGCGACGGCCCCAGGCAACGGGCAGATGGCGTTCGCGACGACGCTCGGCATCCTGCTGTCCGCGCTCGTCGTGTCGCTGGTACTGGTCCCGGCCCTCGCCACCCTCCTGGGCCGCGCTCTCTGGTGGCCGCTCCAGCCGCGCCCGGCCGGTCCCGGGGTCACTGCCGGACGCGGACACGGTGGCGGTGGCGGACCCGGCCCTGGGTACGGCCCCGGACCAGGCCCCGGGTACGGCCCCGGTTTCGTACCCCTCAGGGAGCCGGCCGCTGGGACGGCACCGTGGACGGCGGCGGCCCCGAGCTCTCACGGGGCTCCAGCCGGGGCAACGGGTCCTGCAGACAGCGCGGTTCGGAGCCGGCGAGCAGACTCAGCACCTCGGTGGCGGCCCGGTGGCCGAACGCCCCCGGCTCACGGGAGAGCGCGGTGATCCGGGGGTGGTAGGTCCGGCAGATCGCGGAGTCCTCCCAGGACACGACGGACACGTCCTCGGGGATGCGCAGCCCGCGTTCCGACGCGACGCCCGCTGCCGCGACCGCCATGACCTCGTTGTGGCAGATGAGGGCCGTGGGACACATCGGGCCCGAGAGAAGCCGGCGGGCCGCCCTGACGCCCTGGTGGTCGGTGAAGTCGGTGGTCACGGAGACCGCGTGGTCCAGGCCGAGCCGCCGGGCCGTGGCGCGCAGGGCGGCTATCCGGCGCGCGGTGTGGGCGAGTCCGGGCGGGCCCGCCATGTGGGCGATGCGGCGGTGTCCGAGCTCGTACAGGTGCTGAATGATCAGTTCCATCGCGCCGGTGTCGTCCGCCCAGAGGTTGGAGAGCCGCGCACGGCGGCCGAAGGCGGTGGCGGGGATGGGCCCGTTGCCGGGGCGGGCGGTGCCGGGAGCCTCCATCGCGCCGACGACCACGGCGGGCATCCGCAGCGTGGCCAGCACCTCGGGTCTGGGGTCGCTGACCCGGGGGTCGACCACGATCACGCCGTCCACCCGGCCTTCGGCCCACCAGCGCCGGTAGAGGTCGCACTCGGCCTCGATGTCGTCGACCATCTGGAAGACCAGGGCGTGGTCGTGCGGGGCCAGTCCGGCCTGAATGCCGGAGACCACCTGGAGGAAGAAGGCCTCGACGCCGAGACTTCCGGCGGGGCGGGCCAGCACCATGCCGATCGCCCGGGAGCGCTCGTCGGCGGGGGCCGGGGCGTTGCCGGGTCCGGGGCGCCGGCCGAGCCGCTCGGCGACCGCGATCACCCGGCGGCGGGTGGCGTCGGAGACTCCGGGCCGGTTGTTGAGGGCGAAGGACACCGCGCTCGTGGACACCCCGGCCTCGCGGGCGACCTCCTTGAGCGTGGGGACGCGGGGCGGCCGCTCCTCGCCGGTGTCCCACGGATTGCGACGGTTCCTCATCCGGCACACCCCAGCCGCCCGGCACGCCTCCGCCGTGGCCCCGCGCTGCCTGGACCGTACGTCGTACGGTCCGGCCCGCCTGCTCCGTGTGAGGGCTCCATTGCCCCGGGCGCACCCATGTCCGCAGAAACTCCTTCAGGTAGCTCCTACGCGCCACAGTAACCCTCCCCAATTCACCGGACGGCGCCGCCCCACCCGCCGTCCACAGCACCGCCTTTAGAGAATTTAGTTCTTTTTAGTTGCTCTGACCTGCGGCTTTGCAATTCTGATTCGTTTATCGAGCGTTGACGTAAAGGGAATCGAACTACAGGCTGACGCCGAGCTCTTCGCACCCGGCAAGAACCCAGGCAAGGAGTAAGTTCCCTATGTCCATTCGTCGCAGCGTCGCGATCCGGACAGCTGTCGGCCTCGGCACCGTCCTCTGTCTTTCCGTTGTCACCGCCTGCGGTGGCGGGGGTACGGGCACGGGTTCGTCGACCGACGGCAAGGTCGAGGGCAGCATCAAGTTCCAGACGTGGAACCTCAGGGCGAACTTCAAGGACTACTTCGAAGGCGCCATCAAGGACTTCGAGAAGCAGCACCCGGGCACCAGCGTCAAGTGGGTGGACCAGCCCGCCGACGGGTACCCCGACAAGCTGAGCGCCGACGCCTCGGCCGGTTCCCTGCCGGACGTCGTGAACCTCTCGCCCGACCTCGCCTACCCGCTCGCCAAGGCGGGGCTGCTGCTCAACCTGGACAAGGACAAGGTCGCCTCGAAGTTCAAGCCCGAGTACCTGGAAGGTGCGTGGAAGGGCTTCGAGATGCCCGGCATGGACGGCACGTACTCCTTCCCCTGGTACCTCAACAGCGGGCCCCTCTTCTACAACAAGAAGATGTTCCAGGACGGCGGCGCCGACCCGCAGAAGCCGCCGAAGACCTTCGACGAGCTGTTCGCCACCGCATCGCAGCTGGCGGAGAAGGGCAAGGCCACCCTCGGGCAGCCGCCGACCGTCGAGGACTTCGGTCGCTACGGCGTCGAGCCGATGGACAAGGAGGGGAAGAAGTTCGTGCTCAACAGCGCCAAGGGCGTCGAACTCCTCACCAAGTACAAGAAGCTGTATGACGAGGGCGGCCTGCACAAGCAGACGCTGACGCTCAAGGACGACTCCACGGGCACGAAGTTCCTTCAGCAGGAAATAGCGATGAACCCGGGCAGCGCCCACGACATCGACAACTTCAAGAAGAACGCCCCGTCGCTGTACGGCAACCTCGGCATCACCGACGTACCCACCAACACCGGCAAGCAGAACATGTATCTGCAGGGCCTCTCGGTGAACGCGCAGAGCGAGAACGCGGCCACCGCCGTCGCCTTCGCCCACTTCCTCACCGACCGCAGGAACCAGGAGGCCTTCGGTCACGAGGTCGCGGTCTTCCCCTCCACCAAGGGCTCCCTGGACAAGGAGTACTGGACCAAGGACGACGGCACCGCCGAGGGCCGGATCAGGGTGGCCTCGGCAAAGATGCTGCCCG
Organism: Streptomyces sp. NPDC058663; assembly: GCF_042716745.1. NCBI lineage: Bacteria > Bacillati > Actinomycetota > Actinomycetes > Kitasatosporales > Streptomycetaceae > Streptomyces > Streptomyces sp. NPDC058663. Next base: position 37,690 of record NZ_JBHXRV010000010.1, on the reverse strand, counting down.
AGGCGGTGAACTACACGCCCGTGCTGTTCAGCGACGAGATGAAGACGATCCTGCGCAACGAGATCGCCAAGTGCTTCCAGGGCAAGGAGTCCCCGCAGGCCGCGCTCGACAGCGCCGTGGAGCAGATGAACAAGCTCCTCGCGCAGAACTGACGGGACGGCAGCCCCCGTGAGCATCCCCGTGAGCACCTCCCCCTCCGCCACCGGCAAAACGGCCGCCGCGGCCCCGGCACTCCCCGCGACCGGGGGCGGCCGACGCTCCCACCGGGCGTTCAGCCCTTGGCTGTTCCTGGCGCCCGGCCTGCTGATCACCCTGGCGTTCAACCTGTACCCGTTCCTCGCGACGGTGTGGAAGTCCTTCACGGACGCCCGCACCCTCACCGAGGGCAGGTTCGTCGGCCTCGCCAACTTCCAGGCGCTCCTCGACGACGAGCAGTTCTGGGTGGCACTGCGCAACAGCGCGCTGTACGTCGTGGTGGTCGTACCCCTGCTGGTCCTCCTGCCCCTGCTGCTCGCGCTCCTCGTACAGAAGCACGTACCGGGCATCGCCTTCTTCCGCTCCGCCTTCTACACCCCCGTGGTGGCGTCCGTCGTGGTCGTCGCCCTGATGTGGGTGTGGATGCTGGACGACCGCGGCTTCATCAACGGGGCCCTGCAGATGCTGGGCGTCGACCCGGTGCCCTTCCTGTCCAATCAGTGGCTGCTGCTGATCAGTTCGATGCTGCTGACGGTCTGGAAGGGCCTCGGCTACTACATGATCATTTACTTGGCCGCGCTGACCAATGTGCCCCGAGAGCTGCACGAGGCCGCCGAGGTGGACGGGGCGGGCGCGATCCGCCGCTTCTTCTCCCTCACGGTGCCTGCGGTCCGCCCGACCATGGTGCTGGTGGGTGCGCTGTCCTCGGTCTCCGCGTTCAAGGTCTTCTCCGAGGTCTTCTTGATCGCGGGCCCGACCGGTGGCCCCGGTGGCCAGGACACCACGCTCGTCATGCTGATCCAGCGGGTCGGCACCGGGCTCCAGGGACGTACCGGATACGCCTCGGCGATCTCGATCACGCTGTTCGTCCTGACGCTGATCCTGATGCTGTTCGTGCTGCGGGCCGACCGGAAGGACAAGGACTGATGACCACCACGACCGAAACGCCGGCGGCCCCCGCCCCCGTACGGGCATCCGGCCCCCGGCCCGCGTCCGGGCCGCGCAAGCCGGGTCGCAGAACGCCCACGTGGCGGCTCGTGGTCCGCTATCTGGCGCTGACCCTGGTCCTGCTGGTCATGATCGGCCCGTTCCTGTGGCAGCTGTCCACATCGCTGAAGGGCGCAGGCGAGGACATCTTCACCTCGCCGCCGCAGCTGCTGCCCGCGCACCCGACGTTCGACAACTACAAGGGCGTCGCGGACATCATTCCGGTCTGGGACTACATCCTGAACTCGCTGAAGGTGGCGGTCACCAACGTCCTGACCAACATCGCGGGCGCGGCCATGGCCGGTTACGCGCTCGCCCGGCTCCGGTTCAAGGGGCGCGCCGTCGCCTCCCTGGTGTTCGTGGCGGCGCTGCTGGTGCCGATGGAAGCGATCATGATCGCCCAGTTCGCGACCATGCGCAGCCTCGACATCAACGACACCCTCCTGTCGGTGGTGCTCCCCGGCTGCATCGGCGCGATGAACGTCCTGCTCATGCGGAACGCCTTCAGCGGCATTCCGTACGAGATCGAGGAGGCGGCCGTCGTCGACGGTGCCAACGTGTGGCAGCGCTTCGTCCGGATCGCGCTCCCCTCGGTCAAGGGCACCCTCGCCGTCGTCGCGATCTTCGCCTTCATGGGCGCCTGGGACGACTTCCTGTGGCCGCTCATCGTGCTGTCGGACTCCGAGAACTTCACACTGACCGTGGGCCTCAACTTCCTGCACGGCACCTTCGCGAACAACCAGCGGGTGGTCGCGGCGGGCACCATCATCGCCGTCGCACCGCTGATCGTGATGTTCGCCTGCCTGCAGCGCTTCTTCTTCCGCGGCGTCGGCGAAGGCGCGGTCAAGGGCTGATCCCCCTTGCCCCTGACCAGGGCCTCAGCGGCCCCCTCGGCCGCATCCTCAAGGCCTCTGACGGGCCATCTGACGGGCCGCAGACTCTCTCGCGAGGCCCGAGCAGGCTCCCCCCGCCCCGGCCCCTCGGCGGGCCCTCGCCGGCCCCCACCCGTCCCGTACCCCTTACTGGAGCTCCCCATGGCCGCCCCTCCCCCACCCCGCGCACCCCGCTTCGGTGTCAACTACACCCCCAGCCAGGGCTGGTTCCACCACTGGCTCGACTACGACCCGGGCGCCGTGCGTGCCGATCTGGAGTCGATAGCCGCCCTGGGCCTCGACCACGTGCGGGTCTTCCCGCTCTGGCCGTACTTCCAGCCCAACCGGTCGCTGATCCGGCCGCGCGCCGTGGAGCAGCTGCTCGACATGGCGGACGCGGCGGCCGGACTCGGCCTCGACGTCAATGTCGACGGCCTCCAGGGGCACCTGTCCAGCTTCGACTTCCTGCCCGCCTGGACCCGCACCTGGCACCGCCGCAACCTCTTCACCGACCCGGACGTCATATCGGGCCAGGCCGAGTACCTGAAAACGCTCGCCCAAGCCCTGTCCGACCGGCCGAACTTCATCGGCATGACCATCGGCAACGAGGTCAACCAGTTCTCCGCCGATCCGCACCCCGATCCGGACCGGGCCACCCCCGAACAGATCGACGCCTGGCTGACGAAGATGCTCGCCGCCTGTGAGGAGGGCGCCCCCGGCCGCCCGCATCTGCACGCGGAGTACGACGCCACCTGGTACCAGGACGACATGCCGTTCACCCCCGGCCACGCCGCCCGGCACGGGGCGATGACGGCGGTGCACTCCTGGGTGTTCAACGGAACCGCCCAGCTGCACGGCCGTGCCTCGGTGCCCAGCGAACACCACGCCGCGTACCTCGTGGAGCTCTCCCAGGCGTGGGCGCGCGACCCGCACCGCCCGGTCTGGCTCCAGGAGGTGGGCGCCCCCGCCCCGCTGGTACCGCCCGAGCACGCCGCCCGGTTCGCCGAGGCGACCCTGCGCAACGCCCTGGACTGCCCGAACCTGTGGGGCGTCACCTGGTGGTGCTCGCACGACGTGTCGCGCACGCTGGCCGACTTCCCCGAGCTGGAGTACGGGCTCGGACTGCTCACCAACGCCCGCGAGCCGAAGGACACCGCTCAGGTCCTGGCCCGGGTCGCCGCCGAGTACGCGGACGGGTCCCGCACCTTCTCCCCCGCGCCGCGCTCCACCGCGCTGGTGGTGGACGCGGGAGACACCCTGACCACACCGGCCCGGTCGGTGTGCGCCCCGGGCGGCGCCTACTACGAGGCGTTCTTCCGGCTCACCGCGGCCGGCGCCCGCCCCACCGCGGTCCTGGCCTCCCGGGCCGAGGACGCGGAGCACCTGGCGGCACGGGGCATCACTGAGGTGGTCACGGTGGAGCAGGTCGCCTGACGATCCGCAGAGTCGCCTTACCCCTCACGCCCCCCTCACGCCCCTCCCCCCATCCTCGTAGCACCAGCACCAGCACCCGCACTCGCCCCCGCACCCGCACCAGCACCGCCTGTCCCGCACTTCACCGAAGGAGAACCTCCCATGCACGACGACCGCGGACTTGTCGAGGCCCGGCTCAAGCGCGTACTCGACGAGCGCATCCGTCCTGCTGTTTACCCCGCTTCGGTGCCCCTGGAGGTCGCCGTGTGGGACGCCCCCGGCGAGCCGGTACCCGTCGCGGAGGGCCTGGCGGCCGAGCCGAAGCCGGTCGCGGTGGGCGACATGTGGGGCAAACCGTGGGGCACCAGCTGGTTCACCGTGACGGGTACGGTGCCCGAGGAGTGGGCGGGCCGTCACGTCGAGGCGATACTCGACCTCGGTTTCGACGAGAACATGCCGGGCTTCCAGTGCGAGGGCCTGGTCTACCGGCCCGACGGCACCCCGGTGAAGGGCCTCAACCCGCGCAACCAGTGGGTGCGCATCGGCGCCCCCGTCGAGGGCGGCGAAAGCGTCGAGCTGCGCATCGAGGGCGCCTCCAACCCCGTACTCCTCGACTACCACCCCTTCCTCCCCACCCAGCTCGGTGACATCGAGACTTCGCACAGCAACCCGCTGTACCGCATCGAGCGCATGGACCTCGCCGTCTTCGACGAGACGGTGTGGCAGCTGGTCATCGACCTGGAGGTGCTGGGCGAGCTGATGGCGGAGCTGCCGGTGGACTCAGCACGCCGGTACGACATCGTGCGCGCCGTCGACCGGGCGCTGGACGCGGTGGACCTCCAGGACGTCAACGGCACTGCGCGTCGGGCCCGTTCGCTGCTGGAGGACGTGCTGTCGACGCCCGCCGAGCCGTCCGCGCACAAGATCACGGCGATCGGGCACGCACACATCGACTCGGCCTGGCTGTGGCCGCTGCGTGAGACCGTGCGCAAGGTGGCGCGTACGACGTCGAACATGACGGCGCTCCTGGAGGACGAGCCGGACTTCGTCTTCGCGATGTCGCAGGCCCAGCAGTGGGCGTGGATCAAGGAGCACCGGCCCGAGGTGTGGACGAAGGTCGTCGCGGCGGTCGAGGACGGCCGGTTCGTGCCGACCGGCGGCATGTGGGTGGAAGCCGACACCAACATGCCGGGCTCCGAGGCGATGGCCCGTCAGTTCGTACACGGCAAAAGGTTCTTCCTCGAGGAATTCGGGGTGGAGAACGAGGAGGCGTGGCTGCCCGACACCTTCGGCTTCGCGGCCGGGCTGCCGCAGATCATCAAGGCGTCGGGCGCCAAGTGGCTGCTCACGCAGAAGATCTCGTGGTCGCAGGTGAACAAGTTCCCGCACCACACCTTCCAGTGGGAGGGCATCGACGGGACCCGCATCTTCACCCACTTCCCGCCCGTCGACACCTACAACTGCTCAATGAAGGGCAGCGAGATCGCCCACGCGGCGAAGAACTTCAAGGACAAGGGCGTCGCCTCCGTCTCGCTCGCCCCCACCGGCTGGGGCGACGGCGGTGGTGGCACCACCCGCGAAATGATCGCCAAGGCGGCGCGGCTGAAGGACCTGGAGGGCTCCGCCCGCGTCGAGTGGGGCACGCCCGAGGAGTTCTTCGCGAAGGCACAGGCCGAGTACCCGAAGCCGCCCGTGTGGGTGGGCGAGCTGTACCTGGAACTGCACCGCGCGACGCTGACCAGCCAGGCGGGCACCAAACAGGGCAACCGGCGCAGCGAACACCTGTTGCGGGAGGCCGAGTTGTGGGCGGCCACCGCGGCCGTGCGCACCGGATTCCCCTACCCCTACGAGGACTTGGACCGGATCTGGAAGACGGTGCTGCTCCACCAGTTCCACGACATCCTGCCCGGCTCGTCCATCGCCTGGGTGCACCGCGAGGCGGAGGCCACGTACCGGAAGGTGGCCGGCGAACTCGAGGCGATCATCGGTGCGGCACAGGCCGCACTGGCGGGCGAGGGCAGTACCCCGATGGTCTTCAACTCGGCGCCGCACACCCGGGACGGGGTTGCGGCGGGCGGCGCGGCGGTGGCCGTACGCGGCGACGGTGCGCACCTGACGCGGTCCGACGACGGCAGCCTGGTCCTCGACAACGGGCTGCTGCGCGTCGTCGTCGACCCCCGCGGCCTGGTCGTCTCGGCGTACGACCTTCTCGCGGGACGTGAGGCGCTCCCGCCGCGCGCCCCGGCGAACCTCCTCCAGATCCACCCGGACTTCCCCAACATGTGGGACGCCTGGGACGTGGACGCCTTCTACCGCAACACGGTCACCGACCTGACAGCCGCGGACGAGGTCGAGCCCCTCGGCGATGCGCAGGACGGTGTCGCGGCAGTGCGTGTCGTGCGCTCCTTCGGCGCCTCGAAGGCAACCCAGGTGCTGAGCCTGCGTCCGGGCTCGCGCCGCCTCGACGTCGACACCGAGGTGGACTGGCACGAGACGGAGAAGTTCCTGAAGCTCTCCTTCCCGCTGGACGTGCACGCCGAGCGGTACGCGTCGGAGACCCAGTTCGGCCACTTCTACCGGGCGACCCACACCAACACCTCGTGGGAGGCCGCCAAGTTCGAGGCCTGCAACCACCGCTTCGTGCACCTGGCGGAGCCGGGCTGGGGCGTCGCCCTGGTCACGGACTCGACATACGGCCACGACGTGACCCGCACGGTCCGCGACGGCGAGGACGGCGACGGTGGTACGACGACGACCCTGCGGGCCTCGCTGCTGCGCGCGCCGCGCTTCCCGGACCCGGAGACCGACCAGGGCGTGCACCGCTTCCGGCACTCGCTGGTGCCGGGCGCCACGATCGGCGACGCGGTCCGCGAGGGCTACCGGGTGAACCTGCCGGAGCGCACGCTGACCGGTGCGGCCGAGGTCGCCCCTCTGGTCACTGTCGGCGACGATGCGGTGGTGGTCACCGCGGTGAAGCTGGCCGACGACGGCAGCGGCGATGTGGTGGTCCGCTTCCACGAGGCACACGGCGGCCGCGCGCGCACGGTCCTCACGCCGGGCTTCCCGGTGCGGGACGTGGTCGCGACCGACTTGCTGGAGCGCCCACTGGAGGGAAGCGAGCCGGCACCGGTGGGCGAAGGGGTGCCGGTAGCACTGCGCCCGTTCGAACTGCGGACGCTGCGGTTCCGTAGGAGCGGAGAGGGAACGAGCTGAGCCGCCCTGGTGTGGGGAGCCGCCCTGGTCTGGAGCCGCCCTGGTCTGGAGCCGCCCTGGTCTGGAACCGCCCTGGTCTGGGAGTGGCTGGGGCTGTGCTCCTCCCCCAGTCACTCCGGGACCTCTCAAAGCGGCACAGGGCTGCCTTAGGGCTGCCACAGGGTGCTTTTCGAGTCCCAGGTGACCCCGAAAACCCACAGAATCGCACCTGAGGGCCTAACGCGGCACCGGTGACCCCATCACACCGGGGCAGTTGCGTTCGGCCGCTCAAGGGGCCATTCTGTGGCCCAGTTTTTATGCCGGTTCGCGAGAAATACCCCCTCTGGGCATTTCAGGTGTTGTCCGCGGACAACAAACTGGCCCACCTCACCCCCGTCGCTACCTCTCGACGTCTTCAGCGTCCTCGTCGGCATAGGCATCGAAGTGGGCGTAGTCGAAGGGGTCCTTGACCCCGGCGAGGCTGGGCAGTCCCGCGTCGGCGAATCGGCCTCGCAGCCATTCGAGCAGGGTGTCGGCCAGCGGCAACGGAAGGGGCGGTCCCTGGGCGTCGTGGCGCGGGTATACGATCAACGGCCATTCGTCGGGGCTGTCGCCCACCGTCAGCCAGCACAAGGTGTCGCCGTCAATGCTGTCCCCGAACGGCAGGATCCCGCCCGGCTCCGGCCACACAGCCAGCGCGAACGACTCCGGGAAGCTGTCCCGCAGCGAGCGATAGCCGTCGCACGCCGCATCGATGTGCGCGGCAAGCCCGTATCGGTCCGCACTCAGCGGGGTGTCCATGCGCAGCCATCCCGCCCAGCACCCACCGCCGTATCGCTGCATCAACTCCACGTACTGCGTGGGGAGGCGCGTTCCGAGTCGTTCGTACAACCGCTCCCAGCTCCCCTCCCCCAGCTCGGGCTTCGTCGGCGGTGGTACAAGGGCGGTCAGTGCCGCCAGCCCGCTGCCCTCGGTGAGTGCTGCCCGCTGCTGCGGGGTGGGTTCCGGCTGGGGTGCCGGAGGTTGCCACGGCCCCGGAACCAGGTCCGTGAGGAATGCCGTACGGGTGGCGGTGGAGGGCATGCCCTGGTCCACGAGGCCGACGAGGAAAGGAAGGAGAGGCGTGGTGGTGCGCTGCCACGGGTTCTTGCCCTGGTTCGCCGCACCCTGATCGTGGCCGACGACGGGCCATGCGTCGGGGTCGTCGGAGACCGTGGTGTCCCAGTAGAGGACGTCGCTGGTACGGGTCGCTCCCCAGGGCAACCAGCCATCAGGTGCCCGGTTCTGCTCCTGCTTCAGCCACGAGGCGTACTCGAACCGGCCCTGCGCCGTGCACGGTATGTGCAGCCACAAGTGGGACCCGATGTCCAGCGGCCCGAACGCGGAGCCAATCGCCTTGTAATCTGCGGGCAACCGCAGCCCGAGCCACCCCTCCACCGCCTCCCAGTCGACGGGCTCGGGCTCCGCCCCGGTGAGAACGAAAAGGTCCGCAAAGGCGGCGGCACTGTCGGTGGCACGGGATTCCGAAGTCATGAGCGGGATCCTCACACACCCCACTGACACCCTCGGCGAACCGCCCCACTCCCCCGCAGCCCCAAGTGTTGTCCGCGGACAACACTCTCGCCCCGGCCTCCACTCCCTTGACCCAGGCGATGCGTTGTCCGCGGACAACAACCTGGCAGAAGCCTCGACCCTCCCGGAGTCCCGCGGGTGTGTTGTCCGCGGACAACAAAAGTGGGCTGAGCCTCGGGCCCCCGGAGCCCCTCGGATGTTGTCCGCGGACAACAAACGACCGAAGCCTGAGCCCCCAGTGGCCGTCGGATGTGTTGTCCGCGGACAACACATCCGACCCTCACTCCGCCGGAAACCACCTCCTGAGGTGTTGTCCGCGGACAACAAGCTCGTCCCGCCGCTCCCCTTTCTCACCTCCCGGCGGTTGAACACAGAGGTTCTCGGACGTTGCCTCAGGAAGCCTCACACTCATTCGGCGGCGGTAAAGGTGCTCAATCACCGGTCCTGTGCCAACCGCCGCCAAGCCCTCGCAACGCCTCCCCTCTCCGGTCCGCCACTCCCCCGCCGGCTCCCCGCCACTCCCCGCAACTTTTTCCAGCACGGCTCGCCCCGTCAGTCCTCAGCACTGCCCCGCCACAGGGACCCGTCCTTTCCCCACTCAGAGCTGCCCCCGAAGCCCGCCGCTCCACCGATGTGTTGTCCGCGGACAACAGATCCGTCGCCCGCCCCGGCGCTTCGCGCCCGGCCCGCGCCCGGCGGGTGTTGTCCGCGGACAACGCTTTCGCCAGCACGCGGGAGCTTCAGTGGAGCCCCCGCGTGTTGTCCGCGGACAACAAATAGAGGGGCGGAGCACCCCGCCCAAGATCCGCCCGGCACCGTCGATTGCCCCTCGGATGGGCGATGTGTTGTCCGCGGACAACACGTCGCCGCGCTCCGGAGGCTCACTGAGGAGGCATCGGTGACCACACAGCGGCGGCCGTGCTCTCGCGTACATGCTCTTCGTAGACCGCGACCTTGTTCTCGAGCACCTCCAGATTCGCCGTCAGATCGGCGATCCTGGCGCGCACGTCACGCGCATGCTCCTGGAGCAGAGCGAGGCGGTCGGGTTCGTTACCCGGGCCCGAACGGACAAGCTCGGCGAACCGTCGGATGGTCGCGATCGGCATGCCCGAATCCCGGAAGCGGCAGCACAGGACGAGCCAGTCGACATCCGCCTGTGCATAGATCCACTGGCCGCCGCCCGTGCGTGGAATGTCCCGCAGGAACAGCCCTTCGCGCTCGAAGAACCGGAGCGCGTGAAGCTCCAGTCCCGCCATCTCAGCGACCTTGCCCGGCGCGGACAGCAACAGGCGCGCCTTCGCGATCCACCCGGGCAGCATCCTCACCCCGCTACAGCGCCACATCCCACGAGAGGAATGGCGGGTTCACGGCTGGATCACCGACGGCGGCCGGCCTGCCGCAGAATTCAAGACTCCGCAGCGGGGCGCGGCAACAACCGTCTGGGCAGCCACCTCACCACTCCTCGAGAACCACGGCGGCGCCTACTGCCAGGACTGCGACCTCCCCGAACCTGCCACCACCGACGACATGCTCCTCGGAGGCGTCAAGCCCTGGACCGCCGACCCCGCGGCAGCCGCCCGCCTCCTGAAGCCCGGCCTTCGACCCCCGATGTGTTGTCCGCGGACAACACATCCGCCCGGCTCGGTACCGTGTGGGCTCCACCGCCAGGCCCCCTCGGTGTTGTCCGCGGACAACACATCCGCCCGGCTCGGCACACCCGCCACCCCCCGCCAGACCCCCGGCGTTGTCCGCGGACAACATCCGTGTGTTGTCCGCGGACAACACATCGCGCCGAGGCATGCGCGCATCAGGCACAGAAACCGCTGTGTTCAGAGCCCGGGGGAGCGGAGGAAAGGGCGGTCCCGGGTGGGGATGGTGTCGGCAGGGGCGGCGGCTCGGAGCAGGACGTCCAGGGCTCGTGGGGGGTCGGAGGTGTACATGCCGCTCGCCCAGGCGGCATTGGCCTCGATCACCACCCACCGACCCTCGGTCTGCCCCACGTCGATCACGATCGCCGAGGGGAGGGTCTGCCCGCACTCCGCCAGCAGGTCCGTTCCGAAGGCCGCCGCTTCCGCGCTGAGAGGGCCGAGGCTCAGCCGCCCGCGCTGCGCGTACCTACTGCCGGTGTACACCGCACCGTCGAGCAGGTACAGCCGGTACTCCGCGGAGAACTCCACCACGTCGCTGACCAGGACCACTGTGGTCATCGCGTTCATTTCGTCCGGGCCGGGGAGCCGAGAGCCGTCGCCGTAGACCATCGCCCGGATCTGCTTGTCGTTCGGCGACTTGATGAAGGCGGGTCTGCGTATCTCGTAAGCCTCGCGGAGCGGCATGGCAACAATGTCGCGCCCGGTCCAGGTGCGGGGGAGTCGTGCCAACCAGTCCTGGGGGGCCTCCAGCAGACCGATGCCCAGAGTCGGCGCCACCCGGTCCGCGAACGCGGGCCCAGCATGAAGATGCCCGGCCCGCAACTCGGCGGGTACGTCGAAGGTGGCCAGCTGCACCGTGGCCAGGCCCCGCTCCTGTGCGGTGGCACGCATGGTCTGCGCGGAGGCAGTCAGCCGGGGTGGCAGAACGAACGTGGCGGGACGTTCATGTGCCGCCGTGGGCTTTGGTTTCATCGGGCAAGTATCACGGGTGTGCGGAACGCCGAAGGGGCGCGTCCCGGCGTCGGCCGGAAGCGCGCCCCTTCGGGGGTCGGCAGGTCGAGCGGCCCGTCGCGCGAGCGGTGCTCGTCGTTCACCGATAGGCGTGCAATTCCTCGATCAGCGCGACCAGTTCGTCGTGGCTCAGACCCGCTGCGAGGGCGCGCGCCTGCTCCTTCGGTGTGGCACCCAGCTGTCGTACGAGACCGCGGACGCTCTCATCGGGTGTGCGCGCACCCGAGTTGTTGTCCGCGGACAACAACTCGGCGTCGTCCCGCGCCTGTTCCCTGGCGGCCGGCGGAGAAACGGCCACCGGCACACGAGCGGGAGCAGGAGCCGCAGCCGGGGTCGAGGTCGAGGTCGGGGCTCCGACCGTCGGTGCGGGGTTCACCGGGCGCGGGACCGCGGGAGTCTCCCGTACCGGAGCCGGGGTGTTCCCCGGCGTCTCCCGGTCCGGCTCCCCACTCGGCCGGTCCGCGTTGTTGTCCGCGGACAACACATCCCGCTCGCCGACGGCCCCGACGGCCTCGTCGGAATCGAAGGCGAAGTCGTCGGCCCCGTCGACTTCCTCGGCCGCCGCCGGTTCGGCGGTCTTCTGCTGCGGGACCTCCTCGGCCGCCAGCTTCTGCTTCGCCTGCTCGGCGAGCGCCTTCGCCTCCTCCCGCACCCGGGAGTCCCGCTCCCGGTACTCCTTGAGGTACGCCAGGAGTTGCGGTGAGTCCATCCCCGGGTGGTCCTTCAGCCGCCGGGCCAGCATCCGCCCGTCGCGCTCGGCGAGCGAACCCGAGCTGAGCATCAGCTGAAGATCTTCGGGGAGTTCCAGGAGGGAGAGCTGGTTGGTGACCCAGGAACGGTCCCGGCCCAACCGCTTGGCAGCCCGCGCCCGGGCACCGGTCGCGGATTCCTCACTGCACACCAGCACCAGCTGCTGCACGCCCCTGGCACGCTCGATGACGTCGAAGTCCTCCCGCTCCAGGTTCTCCTTCAGCAGGTGGTCTATGAACGCCTCGCGCGAGACCGCCAGGTCGTCCCGCACGACGAAGTCCAGGGACTCCAGACCGACATGGGAAGCACTGCGGTAGCGCCGCTCACCGTTGATCAGGACGTACTGCGCGTCCCCGATCTGCGCCTCGTGCTGCGGCCACACCTTCAGATAGGCGGCACGCGAGATGGCGACGCAGGCGGCGAGCTGGGTGTTGCGCAGCTCTTCGCCGAAGCGGGTGAGTTCCTCGTCCGAACCGAAGTTGCGGCGCGGGTTGAGAGGGGTGGGGGCGACGTCCTCCAGGCGGATACGGGAGAGCTCGTACGCCGGTACGTCGCCCTGGACGAGGGCCTTGGCCCGTCCGCGGGCGCTCCGGCCGCGCGGTACGCCGCCGAAGGAGGAGCCGGTACCGAGCCGGTCGGCGACGCTCATGAGGTGATCCTTCGTGCGATGGTGCGCATGATCTCGGACTGCTCGCAGTCCGGGGCGTAGGTGAGCAGCGGCTGCTTGAGCCGGACCGCCTCCCGCTGCTCCTTGCGCTCGGGCATGATGCCGATGACGGGCGGGTCGCCGATCGCCTTCCAGCTGTCCAGCGAGGAGGTGGCGATGTAACCCTTGCGGCTGTCGTACATGTTGACGATGAAGCCGAGCATGTTGATCTCGACCTCCATGTCCGCCGTCAGGTCCTGGATCTGGTCGTAGAGCATGTCGTACGCGTCGGCGGAGGAGTCCTCGGCGAGGACGGGGACGAACACCCCGCAGGTCTCCGGCTCTTCGTCCTCCCGGGTGCGGCAGTAGTAGAGCGCGGTGTCCATGGAGTAGCCGAGGCTCGGCGGGCAGTCCACGACGATGTAGTCGAAGTCCTTCTCCAGCGGCTCCATCGCCTTCTCCAGAGCCGTCTCCTTGACCCGTACGAAGCGGCTGGTGGCCAGCTTCGCGTCGAGCAGGAACGCGTCCTTGCACGCGGGCAGCAGGAACAGCCGGCCCGCGAAGCCGCTCTCCTCTATCGGGACGAGGAGTTCACGCAGGTCGCCCTTGGCCTCGCCGAGCATGTGCTTGGCCAGGCTCGGCTCCTCGATGTCGAAGAGCTGGTAGCCGAGCTGCTTGGTGAGGTGGCCCTGGGGGTCGAAGTCGATGAGCAGGACCCGGTTTCCGGCCTCGGCAAGGGCCTGGGCGACCCCGGAGGACGTGGCCGTCTTGCCGACGCCGCCCTTCTGGTTGCCGAAGATGATGCGGCGGGCCCCGTCGCGGCGGGCGGACCTGCGGGGGGAGGGGTGGGCGCCGAGCCAGAGCCGGATCGCCTGCGCGAGGCCCTGGTTGAAGGGGAGGCCGCGCCCCTTGCAGTCGTCCTTGAACTCCCCGTACAGGCCCGCGGGAAGATACGTCGAGAAGGAGCTGCCGCCGGTGGTGTCGACGACGGGCTGCTCGGACTCGTCCGAGCGCCACGCCTGCACCCCCTCGGTGACGGCGTCCTTGATGTCGATGCCCAACTCGGCCGCTCTGACTTTGAGTTCCTGGCGCAGAGAGGCCGGGAGCTTCGCTACTACCTTTTCCCGGTCGTCCGGGGCGTATGGGACGGTCATGCGGTTACCTTACTCACCTCCACGGGTGTTGTGGTGACATCGGGGGGCGCGAACTGGGCGTGTCGGGTGAGAACAGGGCACATTGACGGTGCGCCAGGGGCGCTTCCCGGGCAGCTAGGCCCCCGCCACCAGCATCCCGCCCATCGTCACCATGGTGGCCGCGACCACCCCGTCGAGCACCCGCCACGCTCCCGGCCGGGCCAGCACACCGCTGAGCAGCCTCGCCCCGTACCCCAGGGTGGCGAACCACGTCAGGCTCGCCACGATCGCACCGCCGCCGAACGCCCAGCGCAGCGAGCCATGATCGGTGGCCACCGAACCGAGCAGCAGCACCGTGTCGAGGTAGACGTGCGGGTTCAGCCAGGTCATCGCCAGACAGGTGAGCACGGCGGCCCGCGCGGAACCCGTCGCGGTTCCGCCGCCGGTGGTGAGGGCCGCGTCGGGGGAGGGGCGCAGTACGCGCCGCGCGGCCAGCAGCCCGTAACAGATCAGGAAGCCACCGCCCGCGAGGCCGACGGCAGTCAGCGCGGCCGGCCAGGCGGTGACCACCGCGCCCACCCCCGCCACGCCGAGCGCGATCAGCAGTGCGTCGGACAGCGCGCAGATGGCGACGACCGCGAGCACCGCGTGCCGGTGCGCTCCCTGGCGCAGGACGAAGGCGTTCTGCGCGCCGATCGCGACGATGAGGGAAAGTCCGGTGCCGAAGCCGGCGAGTGCGGCCGCGACGATGCCTGAGGTGCTGTGTGTCATGCCTCTGACGCTAAAGAGCTCATCCTCTTCAGTACAGCTAAAGATTCTTACGTACCCTTAGCGCTCGTGATGGATGAACTTCCCCTGGACCAGGTTTCCACCCTGCTCGCCGTCGTCGACGAGGGCACTTTCGACGCCGCCGCTGCCGCCCTGCACGTCACCCCGTCCGCCGTCAGCCAGCGCATCAAGGCCCTGGAGAAGCGGACAGGACGGGTGCTGCTGATGCGTACGAAACCGGTGCGGCCCACGGAATCGGGGCAGGTCGTGGTACGTTTCGCCCGGCAGCTCGCCCTGCTGGAGCGGGACGCGCGGGCCGAGCTCGGACTCCCCGGTGAGGACAGCGGCGGGCAGGCCGCAGAGGTGGTAGCCGCCCGGCTGACCATCGCGGTGAACGCCGATTCGCTCGCCACCTGGTTCCTGCCTGCCCTGACCCGGGTACCCCAGGAGCCGCCCATCTGCTTCGAGCTGCGCCGCGAGGACGAGGCGCACACCACGGCGCTGTTGCGCGAGGGACAGGTGATGGCTGCGGTTACCTCCTCGCCCGACCCGGTGGCCGGCTGCACGGTACGGCCGCTGGGGCTGGCCCGGTATCTGCCGGTGGCGAGCCCGGAGTTCGAGACGCGGCACCTGGGGGAGGGGCGGCTGGTGGACCGGTTGCGAGAAGCTCCGGTGATCGTCTTCGATCGCAGGGACGAGCTCCAGGACGGTTTCGTACGGTCACTCGTACGGCCCCTGGCACCCGGCCCCGAGGACGGGGTGCCGCGTGGCGCCGGGCCGATCCGGCACTACGTGCCCACCTCGGAGGGGTTCTGCGACGCGATCGTCGCGGGGCTCGGCTGGGGCCTCGTACCGGAAACGCAGGCGGTGCCGCTGTTGCGCGCGGGAGCGCTTTCCTTGCTCGCGACCGACCGCACCGTGGACGTACCGCTGTTCTGGCAGCAGTGGAAGCTGGACTCGCCCGCCCTGGCGGCGGTCGCGGCCGCGGTGGCCGCCGTCGCCGCCGTCCAGCTCATCGCGCCGCGCTGAGCCCCGTCAGCCGTCAGCCGTCAGCCGTCAGCCGGCGAAACGCCGCACGTACCGCTTCTGCCACGGCGTCTCGACGGCGCGCCGGTCGTAGTGCTCGCGTACGTAATCCACCGCTTTCTCGGGTGGTACGCCGTCCAGCACGGCGAGGCAGGCCAACGCCGTCCCGGTCCGGCCACGGCCGCCGCCACAGGCGACCTCGACGCGCTCGGCGGTGGTCCGCTCCCAGACATCGGCCAGCAGTGTACGGGCCTGCTCGCGGTCCTCGGGCAGGCGGAAGTCCGGCCAGCGCAGCCAGCGGGACTCCCAGGGAACCTCGGGCGGCCGCTTGCCGAGCAGATAGACGGCGTACGTGGGCGGCGGCCCGTCGGGCAACGGGTTGCGCAGTCCTCGGCCCCGGAGCAGACGTCCCGACGGCAGGCGCAGCACTCCGGCGGCGGTCGTTTCCCAGGGCTCGATCATGCGCTCACGGTAAACGCCGCGGCACGGGTGCGGGGCGGGATCCGGCCAACTCCCCTACCGGGGGAGCACCGCACGCACCGTCTTGCCGCGCAGCGCGCCGCCCCGGCCGCTCCGGAGACCCGCCCTCCCGGGCAGCACCGTGACCTCGTCGGCGAGCAGTTCGACCAGGTGCCAGCCGAAGCCGCCGCTCCCGCCCGCCAGGTCGGGCGTACGGGGGCCGGGACGCACGGAGCTGCGGTCACCGACGGCGACGGTGAGGGTGTCCGGGGACGCGGACAGCGCGAGGGTGTACCTGCCACCGCCGTGCCGTACGGCATTGGTCACGAGTTCGGAGACGACCAGGACCAAGGAGTCGGCCGCGTCCGGTTCCGGTGCGGGGGAGAGGTCGTCGGCGAAGGCACGCGCTTCCTTGCGGGCGCGAAGTACTCCTGCCGCACCCCGGCCCCTGATCGGACCGCGCCCGGTCTCCCTGGCGGACCGGGTCGCTGGGCCGGGCCGGGAGGCTCGCTCGCCCGGCTGCTCGGTCCTGTGCGTGGTCAGCTGCTTGCTGTTCATGCGTGTACGCCCCAATCCATGATCGGCAGTACCGCCCTGAGGCAGGCGTATGCCCGATGCATCGGCTTTCAGACACCGTGGGGACATTGCGGATGCGAAATTCAGCTCGTACGAGTGACGGAGAAGTGACGGAGGGGAGCAAGCGTGAGTGGGCCGGGCGGCAGCTGGGCAGTCTGTAGTTTTCCCAGCCTGCGGCCTGGAGAAAATCTGTCACGGTGACTCTAGACATCGGGGCGTACCGGGACTACATTCCAATGCGTAACCACGAAGTCGAGTGAGGCGCGGCAAGGACGGTCGCCGCGCATGCCGGTCCGCAGCAGGTTGTGGCACGGCAGTGGAACGGCGGGGCCGGGCAGTACCAGGGTCCCGCGGTTGGCTGCCGGGTCGTGCGGTCCCAGGGACCGCGAGCAGTTCGCAGGGCGGCCGGCATGACGAGCAGTACGCATCACAGCAGTACGCGGTACTCGCAGTACCCAGAGGTTGCACCCGAGAGAAAGAGGTTGGCGCCATCAGGATCGCCCGGGCGAAGGAAAGTCCGCCCGGGTACCGCAGGCCCCGGAACGGAAGGTGGTCTCACGGTCACTCATCCGCGATCCCCGCAGTCACGTCCACCACGGGCCAGCTGCGGAAACTCAGGACCGGCGCAGCACGAAGCCGGTAGATGGTGTTGATTCCCTTGGGGCCCCGGTGCCGGACGGCGCTGGGGCCCCTCTACGCGTTGATTCCTTGAAACATGAAGAACCCGAAGAAGAGCAGAACGTACGGCGGCCCCGGCCGGTGGGCACCGTACGGCAACCGAGGCAGTGAGGTGCCAGTGACAGTAGACAGCCAGCAGGCCCCGACGGACATCCAGCAGCTCGCGTCCCCGGGGGCGTCCCACCCCAGGGACCGTTTCGACGACGACGACTACCCCGCCTACACGATGGGGCGGGCAGCCGAGATGATCGGTGCCACTCCCGCGTTCCTGCGGGCCATAGGAGAAGCGCGGCTGATCACCCCACTCCGCTCGGAGGGCGGCCACCGGCGGTACTCGCGCTACCAGTTGCGCGTCGCCGCCCGCGCCAGGGAGCTGGTCGACCAGGGCACACCGGTCGGCGCCGCCTGCCGCATCGTCATCCTCGAGGACCAGCTCGAAGAAGCCCAGCACCTCAACGAACAACTGCGCCGCTCGCCCTCCGGGAGCCCTTCGGGAGCCTGACGCGTCAGGACGTACCAGAACACGCGCGGGGAGACTCCGGCAGCCCTTTGGCGCCCGCCTCCCCGCGCACGTAATCCGGATTCTCGGTCCTTCAGTCCCTCCGTCCCTCTTCGGTCCCTCGCACAGCCGAACGCAGAGGGATCCTGGCGCCATGGACTTCATTCATCTGCCAAGGACCGACCGGCAGCCGGCGCCTGCCCGCTACGGGAAACTCCGGGTCGCGCACGATCTCAGGCCCGCCCAGTGGGTCGTCGAAGCGTTTCCGGACGACAGTCTGTTCGGCACGGTGGCCGGAATGTGCACCCCGGGCTTTCCCGCGTACGCGCGCGTCCTGCATCCCGCGGTCCTCGACGGGCGTCCCGTGCGCTGGGACGAGGTGGCCAGGGCCTGTCCGGGGGACCGGCGGGCCGTCAGCGGAGAGACCTGGTGGTACGAACTGGTCGGCGCCGACGCCCCCTACGCCGACGAGGAACAGGCCGGACTGCCCGGCGTCTGGGACGAGATGGCCTGGGAAGGGCCCATGCCGCCCCCTGTGGCCGCTCTCCTGGCCTCGGCGCTCTCCCGCTGCACACGGACTCCCGAACGGTGCTGGTACGGCCTCTGGAACGGTTACGGGACCTTCGAGTGGGGCACCGCGGTTCCGACCTTCCCCACCCCGCACCGGGACCGCGTCCTGCTCTCCGGTCCGCTGGCCGACGTCACCTCGCCCGCCGGGGACGCCCCGGACGGTTCCGCCGGGGACCACATCGAACTCCCCGACCTGTGGTGGCCCGAGGACAGGGCCTGGTGCGTCGGCGGCGGGACGGAGCTCAAGAGCACCTATGTGGGCGGTTCCGAGGCCTGTATCGCCGCGCTCCTCGCCGTACCCGGCCTGGAGGTCCATCCGGTCGATCCCGGGGCCCGGGTCGGGTGATCCGTACGCCGGCCGGGACGGGGAGGGACTGAAGGGACCCGGCAGAACAGATGCGCGAGAAGCGCGTGCGCGTACCTTTCCGCGCGCCATTCCGGGGCAAGGGCGGGGCGGAGGGACTGGACTGAGCGTTTCGGTCCCTGCGTTCAGTCCCTCGACAAAAGCCCAGGTCAGAGCAGTGAACTTACAGATGATCAAGGGACTGAGGGACTGAAGGGACTCAACTTTGCAGTATCCATCCCAATTGTGTGCGCGTGTGTATGCGGACGCGTGTAGTAGACAGGTATAAGCCTGAAGCGCTGATAACTAGGAATTTCAGTCCCTTCAGTCCCTTTCAGTCCCTGTCTCAGCTGCTCGCACCCCGCCGACCTGCAGGTTTACCGAGGGACTGAAGGGCAGGGACTGAACCGCCCGGTCCCGGGTACTTCCGTCCCTCGGTCCAGAAATACGGAGACCCGCCCGACTACCGGCCACCTGTGCGAGGTACGCCGCCCCGAGCAGCCCCTCCCCCCTGCGGGACTGTTCCGATGGCCGTACGCGCGCCGGGACGGAAGACCGCTCGCCCGCCGACGGCCCAAAGGGACTCAAGGGACTGAAGAACTGATACAACGGCAGTTCCCCGCGGAGATTGCCGACCCTTGCGCTAGGCTCAGGACCTCATAGGAAAGTTCAGTCCCTTCAGTCCCTCCTGCAGGTACGCAACGGTCGCTGACCAGCGCTTTTCCGTGCGGGGACTGAACGCACCAGAACGCACGACCCCTGACCCCGACAAGGACGACCGCGTGCCGCGCCACGGTGAGACCAGCAGCCCCCTCCCGTCAGGGACCGTGCGGGCGCACGCCGTCGCACTCTGGTGCGCGGCAAATGGCTGGCCCGTCCACCCCCTGGCCCCCGGCCGCAAGACGCCCGCCGCCAACTGCACCGCCTGCCGGGAAGCAGGCCGTTGCCCGCAGGACTGCCCGTGCATCCCGGCGGGCCGCTGGTGCCACGGCTTCCGGGCGGCCACCACCGACCGGGCCCGGATCGACAGCTGGTGGGACGCCCACCCGGCACTGGGTGTGGGCGTCGCCTGCGGTCCCGCGGACCTCGTGGTCCTCGACGTCGACGCGCACAGCGCCGAGGTCCCCGACCGCGCCCGGCTGCTGCCGGGAATCCCGATCCACCCACGGGTCGACCTGACCGGCCTGGGCTCCGGCTTCGACACCCTCGCCCTGCTGGCCGCGTACCGGAAGCAGCCGGACCCGGCCCAGGACACCGGGACCCTCCGCGTCCGCACCCCCTCGGGAGGTCTGCACATCTGGTACCGGAACACCCGCCCCGAGACCCGTTACCGCTCGTCCACCGGCTCGAGTCCCAAGGTCGCCCTCGCCTGGCAGGTCGACATCCGGGCCGACAACGGGTACATCGTCGCGCCCACCAACCGCACCCCGCAGGGCAGCTACGTCCCCGTCGGCGAGGCCAGGCTGCCCGCCCCGCTGCCGGACTGGCTGGCAGCGGAACTCGCCCGCACCGGGCACACCGGAGCCCCGGCCGCGGGGGCCCCCACGGCCCCCACTGGCATTCAGAAAGCCACAGACGCCCCGTCAGGGCCCTTTGGAGTGCCCCATCCCCGTCTGCGCATCCGCCGCGCCCCCAGGGCCGCAGAACGGCTCCTGGAGCCTCTCCTGGCCGAGGTCGCGGCCTGCGCGGCAGTCCAGGAGGGAGCGAGCTTCACCGAAAAGCTCAACAGGGCCGCGTACACCGCGGGAGGTCTGGTGGCCGGCGGCCACCTCGCCGACGGCGCCGTACGCGAACTCCTGGCGCGGGCAGCCCAGGCGGCCCGCCCGCACCAGCCGCAGCGCAACACCACGATCATCGACTCCGCCCTTGCCGCAGGTGCCACCCGACCGCTTCACCCCCAAGGACGCCCATGAGCAGCGCCGAGAGCACGAGCTTCGACGCCACTGCCGCCGCTCAGCAGATGCTCGAATTCCCGGTCCCCGAACCGGATCCGGACACTGCGGGCACCGGCACCGCGTTCCCCGCCCAGCAGGCCGCCGGGCCGGGACAGCCCCCCGCCGCACCGCCCGCGCCCGGTGTGCAGGCCGTGCACGAGCCGTACCGCAACGACCTCGGGATGCTCCCGAGCATGCTCACCGACCGCGGCAACGCCAAGCTGTTCGCCCAGCTCTACGGCGACCAGTTCCGCCACGTCGAAGGGCTCGGCTGGTACTCCTGGGACCAGTACCGGTGGAAGCGCACCGGCGGTGAGAAGGCAGCGCTGTGGGCCGCGGGCGACATGGCCGAACAGATGCCCGCGCAGGACCCGCGCGGGTTCTTCAGCGACCGCGAGCTCTACGCGCACCGCAAGCGCACCATGTCGACACCCGGCATGAAGGCCCTGCTCACCCAGGCCAAGGCGTCCCCGGCCCTCACTCTGGACCCGGACGTCCTGGACGGGGACGCGTACGCCCTGTGCACCCCCGAGGGCGTCGTCGACCTGCACACCGGCGACATGCGCAAGCCCAGCCCGATCACCGACCGGCACTCCCGGGCCACCAGCGTGGCCCCCGAGAACATGCCGACGCCCCGCTGGCACAAGTTCCTGCGCGACACCTTCGGCGACGACGACAAGGGCCTGGAGACCATCGGGTTCCTGCACCTGCTGCTCGGCTACTCGATCACCGGTGACGTCGGCGCCCAGGTCCTGCCGTTCCTCTTCGGCGCGGGAGCCAACGGAAAGTCCGTTCTGCTGGACGTGATGATCCAGATCCTGGGCGACTACGCGGACGCCGCGCCGCCCGGATTCCTGATGGAGAAGGGCAAGTTCTCCGAGCATTCCACCGAGCTCACCGAACTCCACGGCAGGCGCATCATGGTCTGCTCCGAGCTCAAGCCCAACGACAAGTTCGACGAGTCCCGGGTCAAGCTGCTCACCGGCGGCGACCGCATCAAGGCCCGGCGGATGCGCCAGGACTACTTCTCGTTCGCGCCCACCCACAAGCTCTGGCTGCTCGGCAACCACCGCCCCGAGGTCGGCACCGGCGGGCACGCCTTCTGGCGGCGCATCCGGCTGATCCCCTTCGAGCGGGTCGTCCCCAACAAGCACAAGATCGACAACCTGGCCTTCGAGCTGGTGCGCGACGAAGGGCCCGGAATCCTCCACTGGCTCATCGAGGGCGCGATGAACTACCTGGAGACCCGCGACCCGCTCACCGGTCCGGATTCCGTACGGATGGCCACCGAAGCGTACGAATCCACGGAGGACCACATCGGCCGGTTCCTCAAGGAGTGCTGCGTCAAGAGCCCGCCGTCGGCCAACGGCCACGACCGTCTCTCCGACGTCCGGGTGGAGCAGGGCGTGCTGTACGCCGCGTACGGCACCTGGTGCAGCGCCAGCGAGGGCATCAGGCCCGCGACCTCGCGTTCCTTCGCCAGCCGCATCCGTCAGGAGCTCGGCCTCGCGTCGCCGAACGACATGATGAAGTCCAGCGGCAAGAAGTACTACCCGGGGCTCGGCCTGCTCTCCGAAGAGGACGACCCGGCCGCGCCGGCCGCTTCGAACGGTCTGGCAATCACATGACGCCCATGCGTGCACTGTGCCGCGACAGCGGGCAGCCTTACGATGGGTACCGGGCCTCCGGGCACGCGCACCGACAGGGCCCGACAACAGGACCCGGCCAGGGGCCAGAAATCCAAGGCCTGAGCGTGGCCGGAAACAACGAGGAGGGGCTTCAGCCATGAGCTCGCTACTGAACGAGAGCGATCTCGCCCACGAGAATGCGGTGGTGTGGCTGGAAAGCCCTGACGACCTCGACTACGTACGCCAGGCCCTGGACAAGACACCGCGGCGCCGCGGCAAGCCCCGCTATGCCCGCGACGGCCGTCTCGTCGGCTACACGGAGCTCGACGAGCACGCCGAGGCGGACCCGGACAGCGGCCTGCACAAGCGCCGCGTCTTCTTCCTGCTGCCGCACGACCGCGACACCGCCCCCGGCGGCTACTACGCGGAGGGCGCCCCCGGCGAGGCCGTCGACCCGCGCACGATCGACCCGCAGAAGGTCGGCGAGAAGACCCCCCGCTCCCAGCTGGGGTCGGCCGCCGCCATAGCGATGCCGTAGGCCGGGTGCCGGATGGCCGACCCGGGTGGGTGGCGCGTTTCAGGCTCCGTCCGTCCGGCGGGGCTGTTCGTGCGGTACGGGGAGCGCGGCTCCGTACCGCACCGTGCGTACCGCACCGGCGGTGAAACCGTCCACCACCGGAAGCCGGCGGAAAACCACCCGTTGCCAGGCGGCGCCCGCCAGCAGGCCGACCAGGAGTACCGGGTCCGCGTCCGCGGGCAGCTCTCCGCGGGCCACCGCCCGGGTGAAGATTGGCTGCGCGCACCGGCGGGTCGGCGCCCCGACATGCCCGGCCACGGCCGCAGGCGCGGCGAGACCCTCACCACGGACGCCGCCGTGGACGCGGCCGTCGTCGCGGAGCAGACCCAGCCCACCTCC
This sequence comes from Streptomyces sp. NPDC058663, assembly GCF_042716745.1. NCBI lineage: Bacteria > Bacillati > Actinomycetota > Actinomycetes > Kitasatosporales > Streptomycetaceae > Streptomyces > Streptomyces sp. NPDC058663. The sequence continues at coordinate 14,873 of NZ_JBHXRV010000010.1, read as the reverse complement.
CTCGTACAGCACCCGCCCCCGCTCAGGAACTCGTGAGGACGACGAGTTGCCGGGTCGCCCGGGTCATCGCGACGTAGCGGTCGACGGCGCCCGCGATGCCCGTGCCGAAGTCCTCCGGGTCGACGAGTACGACCAGGTCGAATTCGAGGCCCTTCGACAGCTCCGGCGTCAGCGAGCGGACCCGTGGCGCCGCCCGGAACGTGGGGTCGCCGATGACGCAGGCGATCCCGTCGGGGTGGCCTGCGAGCCAGTCGTCGAGGACCGCGGTGAGGTCGCAGACCGGTCCGTGGACGACGGGGATGCCGCTGCTGCGGATGGAGGTCGGCACGTTGGCGTCCGGCAGCGCGGCCCGGACCACCGGTGCGGCCTCCGTCATGATCTCTTCCGGTGTCCGGTAGTTGATGCTCAGCGAAGCCATCGTGATCCGGTCGAGGCCTGCCCGCTCCAGGCGTTCCTCCCACGACTCGGTGAACCCGTGCCTGGCCTGGGCGCGGTCCCCGACGATGGTGAAGCTCCGGGACGGGCAGCGCAGCAGCAGCATCTGCCACTCGGCGTCCGTCAGCTCCTGGGCCTCGTCCACCACGATGTGCGCGAACGGGCCTGCGAGCAGGTCCGGGTCCGCGGTGGGCAGGGCGTCCCCGTCGACCAGGCTGTCGCGCAGGTCCCTGCCGTGCAGCATGGTCACGGCGCCCTCGCCGTCGTCGTCGGCGGCGATGATGTTGTCGATGACGTCGGCCATCCGCGCGCGTTCCGCCGCGAGCGCGGCCTCCTGCCTGCGCTTGCGCACCGCCGACTCCGGGTCACCGAGGCGTTGCCTGGCCGCGTCCAGGAGCGGCAGGTCGGACACCGTCCAGGCGTGCGGGGCGTCCTTGCGCTGCAGCTTGCGCACCTCGTCCTCGCTGAGCCACGGGGCGCACATCCGCAGGTAGGCGGGCACCGTCCACAGGTCCCCGACGAGGTCGGCGGCCTCCAGCAGCGGCCAGGCCCGGTTCAGGGTCGTGACCAGTTCCTTGTCCGTCCGCAGTGCCCGCAGGAACAGGCCGGGCTCCGGGGCCTCGTCCTCGTCGTGCTTGTCGAGGAGGATCGTGGCGAGCTCGTCCCAGATCTGCTCGCGCGCCTCGTTGTGCGGAGTGCCCGGGTCCGGCGCGCGGAAGGCCTCCGCCCAGTCGGCGGCGGTGAGCGGTACCTCGTCCCAGGGCGTGGAGACGGTCATGCCCGTGGCCGGCGGCTCCTCGTAGAGCGCGACCGCCTTCTCGATCGCCCTCACCATGTCGGCGGAGGACTTCAGCCGTGCCACCTCCGGATCCCTCTCCGGCACTGCCGTGGCCCCCTCGGCGACCAGGTCCTGCAGGACACAGGTCTGTACGCCCTCCTCGCCGAGGCTCGGGAGCACGTCGGAGACGTAGGCCAGGTAGGGGCGGTGCGGGCCGACGAACAGCACGCCGCCGCGACGGTGGCCGAGCCGGGGGTCGGAGTACAGGAGGTGCGCGGAGCGGTGCAGCGCGACGACCGTCTTTCCCGTACCGGGGCCGCCGTCCACGACGAGGGCGCCACGGGAACCCGCGCGGATGATGGCGTCCTGGTCGGCCTGGATGGTGCCGAGCACGTCGCGCATCCGGGAGGACCTGTTGCTGCCGAGGCTGGCGATGAACGCGGACTGGTCGTCGAGGGCGGCGTGCCCCTCGAACCCGTCGGCGGTGAACACCTCGTCCCAGTAGTCGCTGATCCGCCCCCGGGCCCAGCGGTACCTGCGGCGGCTCGCCAGACCCATCGGGACGGCGTGCGTCGCGGCGAAGAACGGCTCGGCGGCGGGGGAGCGCCAGTCGATCAGCAGCCGGCGGCCCTCGCCGTCGGTCAGGCCGAGCCGGCCGATGTACACCGGCTCCGCGTCGTCCTCGGCGACGATGCGGCCCAGACACAGGTCCATGCCGAACCGGCTGAGGGTGCGCAGCCTGGAAGTGAGCCGGTGGATCTCGTTGTCGCGGTCCATCGCCTCCCGGCCCGCACCGCCGGGGGCCTTGCGCAGGGTGTCGAGGCGGTCGGACAGTTCGGCGATCGACTTCTCGAGGCTTTCGGCGAGGGCCGCGAAGTGCTTCTCGTCGCCGGCGATCAGGGCCGGGTCGGCCTTGGGGGAAAGGTGGCCGGGCAGGTCGAACGCCCCGTTGATCACTGCATTCATGTCAGCGGCTCCCTTCGAGCACGGGGGCGGTGTCGCACTTCGGCGTACGCGGCAGCACCTCGGTGCGGCCCAGCGCCCGCGACCGCGGGCGACGCCCCGCGGCCGACGCGGCACGGCCGCACGCTCCGTCACCCGACAAAAACTGACGCACCTGGTGGATCTCCTCATCCGTAAATCTCTGGCCTGGGCTCGCGGCCCAGGTTCGAGATTCTGCGGTACCACCAGGGTCTTGCCGCAAGCCCCCCTGTGCGCTATAAGTTAAGAGTGGCAAGGGAGCGGACTCTCCTTTGCCTTTCTTTTTTGCCCCGCTGCTTGAGGGTTCCCCGCCCCGCTGCGTGCGGCTTCCTGCCCCGCCACTTGAGGCTTCCTGCCGCCCTACTTGATGTGGATGAGCTGGATCAGGTTGCCGCAGGTGTCGCACGGGGCGGGTTGCTTCCCGCACAGGCCTGAGGCTCCGAACGGTCCCATGATGGAAGGACCGCGCCGGGCTCGCGCGAAGGAGGACGCGAAGGAGGAGCCGTGGACCGCACCGCACGTCCGACCGGGCACCTGCGCCGCCCTGCCGTCGTCCCGTCCGCCGATGCGGGTGATGCGGCCGCCCGCGCCGAGCCTGCGGGCCTCACTGATCCTGCCGGCCTCACTGATCCTGTCGGCCTCACCGACTTCGCCGAGCTCCGTACGACCGAGTTCGGCTACCTCGCCGAGGGCGGGCACGTCTACCTGGACCACACCGGGGCCGGGCTCCCGCCGCGCTCGCTGGTCCGGGCCTCGGCCGCCCGCATCACCGGGGGCTGCTTCGGCAACCCGCACTCGGAGAACCCCACCTCACTGGCCTCCGGCGCGCTGCTCGCCGAGGCCAGGGCCGCCGTACTGCGGTACTTCCGCGCCGATCCCGCCGAGTACGCCGTCGTCTTCACTCCGAACGCCACCGGAGCCCTGCACCTGATCGGCGAGGCGTACCCGTTCAGCCGCCGCAACCGGTTGGTGATGTCGCTCGACAACCACAACTCGGTGAACGGGCTGCGTGAGTACGCCCGTACCAAAGGCGCGCGGACGACGTACGTGCCCCTGGCCGGGCCGGACCTGCGGATCGACGTCGGGCGGCTGCGCGCCGCCCTGCCCGCCTCCGGGCACGGGCTCTTCGCGTATCCGGCACAGAGCAACTTCACCGGTGTGCAGCACCCGCTGGAGTGGATCGCGCGGATCAGGGAGCGGGGTTACGACGTCCTGCTCGACGCCGCGGCTTTCGTGCCGACCAACCCGCTGGACCTCAGCCGCGTGCACCCCGACTTCACGGTGGTCAGCTGGTACAAGGTCTTCGGCCACCCCACCGGCGTGGGCAGCCTCATCGCCCGCCGCGAGGCACTCGCGCGGCTGCACCGGCCGTGGTTCTCCGGCGGAACCGTGCACGCGGTCAGCGCCGGGGCGCAGTGGCACATGCTGAGCGACGGCGAGGCCGCGTTCGAGGACGGCACCGTCAACTTCCTCGCCCTGCCCGACGTGACGGCGGGCCTCGCGTGGATCGACTCCCTCGGCATCGACCGCGTCCACCGCCATGTCACCGCGCTCACCACCCGGCTCCTGGACGGGCTGCGGGACCTGCGACACAGTGACGGATCCCCGCTGATACGGGTGTACGGACCGGGGCCCGACCGGCGCGGCGCGCCGCGTGGCGCGACGGTCGCCCTCAACGTCCTGGACGCGGCGGGCCGGGTCGTCGACGAACGGATCCTGGCCCACGACAGCGCCCGGCGCGGCATTTCCCTTCGCACGGGTTGCTTCTGCAACCCAGGGGCGGGGGAGGCAGCCCTGCGACTTCCCGCGCGCCGGCTGCGGGCGGCGGCCCGTGCCGGGCTCGCCTCGCTGGAGGAGTACCTTGCCCTGCTGGGGCTGCCGTCGGCCGGGGCGGTACGGGTGTCGCTCGGCATCGCCACGCAGCCCCGGGACATCGACGCCCTGCTGGCGTTCGTCGCCGGGACCTACCGGGACCGGACCCCCGACACGGGCGGACTCGCACCGCGCGAGGGGTGCTGAGGGGTGCGGAGCACAAGGATCCTGCCCGGCGGTCGGCCTACTTCCCGGCGCTGCCGCGCGTCATCCCCTGGCGGCACTTGCGCACCAGCACCCACCACGTCAGCGCCAGGAACAGCACGGTGAATCCGGTGAGCACCACCCAGCCCCGCCCTGCCGGATGCGCGAAGGTGTCGCCGTACGACTGGAGGAGCGGCGGGCCGAGCGGCGAACTGCCGTTGCGCCACAGGGATTCCAGACCGATCCCGCTGCCCAGCGCTTCGAATGCCCACCGGTTGGTCATCGCCCAGCTGAGCGCCTCCCCGGCGACCGTCATGCGCGGCACCGGGACGAACGCCCCCGAGAACAGCACCTGCGGGAAGCACAGCAGCGGCAGCATGAGCGTCGCCTGCCCCGGGTCCGTCACCGCCGCCGACGCCAGCAGCCCCAGGGCCAGTGCGGCGGCGGAGGCCAGGACGCTCGTCACGAAGAGCGAGAAGTAGGTGGCCGCGCTCGCCGACGGCAGCCGGTCCAGGGCCCGTAGTACGACCAGCAGCAGGGCGTCCGCGACCGCGAGCACCGGCAGTACGGTGGTCAGTTTGGAAGCGACGTACGGCCCGATGCGCAGCCCTGCCAGCCACTCCCGGCGCAGCACGGGAAGCTCGGTGCAGATCTGGAGCAGGCCGTAGGTCAGGCCGAAGAAGAAGGCTCCGAACGCGATCCAGAACATGATCATTGCGGTGGATCCGGGATCGGACGTTGCGGGTGTGAACGCTCCTGGCCGGAAGAGGACCGCGAACATCGCGATGATCATCACGGGGGATCCGGCCAGCACGGCCACCGAGAGCCGGTTGTGCGACAGCAGGGCGGTGCCGCGCCGGGTCAGGAGCACCCACTGTCGCACCGCGCCGACCCGTGCGGCCGGGGGGCGGGGGCCCGGTGTGGGGGAGTCCGGAGCCGGCTCGCGGGTGGCGGGGGCGACGGCGCTTGCCGCCCGAGCGCCGCCTGCCACCACCCCGTACACCTCCTCGGCGCTGCCGACCCCGAACGCTGCGCACAGTCCCTGCGGTCCGCCGGCGTACGCGACCTCACCGCTGGGGGAGAGGAACACCACCTGGTCGGCACGGGTGAGATCGGCGAGCACGTGTGTGGTGAGCACGACCGTGGTGCCCGTGGCGGCCAGCTTCCGCAGAGTGGTGAGGAGTCCGGCGCCGGTGACCGGGTCGAGGCCGGAGGTGGGTTCGTCCAGGAACAGCACCCGCGGCCGGGTGAGCAGCTCCGCCGCGATGCCCGCCCGCTTGCGCTCGCCGCCGCTCAGCACCCGTACCGGGGTGCCGGCCCGGTGGGCGAGGCCGAGCTCCGCGGACACCCGGCGCACGGATGCCGCCCGTTCGTCCGCCGGGGTGCCGGGGGCCATGCGCAGGCCCGCCGTGAAGGCGAGGGTGCGGGCGAGCGGCAGCTCCCGGTGAACGATGTCCTCCTGCGGTACGAAGCCGAACTCACGGCCCGGCGGGCCGGGCCGCGCGCCGTCGTGCGCCACGCTTCCGGCGGACGGGGACCGCAGCCCCGCGAGGGTGTGCAGCAGGACGGTCTTGCCGGCACCGCTGCTTCCCGCGATCATCGTGACCCGCCCGGGCGGCAGCGACAGCGAGACGTCGCGCAGGACGCGTCCCGCACCCGGTACGTCCTGGCAGACCCCGGTGGCGTCGATCCGCAGGCCCCCTGAAGTGGTGGTCACTGGCGACTCCTTCTCGCGGGGCCCCGGCTGCCGGGACTCCCTCGGGTGTGGGGGTTTGTTCTACCATGCCCGGAATCGCCGAACTCTCCTCGGACATGGCCCAGTTGTCCGTGGGCTCGAAAGGCCCTTCCCCGTGCACACCCTGTACGTCGTCGCCCACCCGAGGCGACGCATCACGTCGAGGGCGTCGTCGGCGGCTGGTGCGACTCGCTCCTGACGCCCGCCGGGGTTCGCGCGGCGGCCTCCCTCGCCAGTGGCGGCGTGGATCGGGGAGGGGCGAGCCTGCGTTGGGGGAGGCCGGGTACGGCGATGGGCCGCGCGGGCGGGGCAGCGTGCTGAGGTGCGGTTCACCGCAGGTGAAGTGTGCGGCGGACCGCATTCTGCGAACGGCCGCTGGTCCCTAGCCTTTTTGACATGAGATCACTTCGCGGCAGGACATGGACAGATGGTGGTTGCGGCAGGACGGAGGGCGCTGCCGACGGCGGGGCAGCCGTGGGGAGAAGGCGCCGACGCGGCCCGGTACGGCCTTGGACGGTGGCCTTGGGGGCGTCGGCCGCACTGGCGGTGCTCGTCGCGCCGCCTGCCCAGTCAGTTGCGCTGCAGGTCCCACCTGTCGCGCTGCAGGTCCCACTTGTCGGGCAGCCGATTCAGCCTGTCGTGCTGCCGGCTCGGCTCGTCGACGGAGCGGGAGTCGACGGCCGGCCCGTCAGCAGGGGCGAGCTGATATCGGTCTCGCCGCTAAACGAGCGGGACAGGCAAGCCGTGGTCGAGGAGTCGCAGAAGGCCGGGTACCCCACCGACTCCGTTCGGTACGCCGTCGCCGCCTACCGGCTCAGCTATCGCACCGTCACCCCTGACGGCGGGCCGACCACCGCCTCCGGACTCCTCGTACTGCCTCGGGGCGGTGCGCACCGGCTGCCCACGGTGGTCCACGGGCACGGCACCCTGGCCTACCGGGGCTACGCGGCCTCCGTCGCCGAGGGCCCGGACCGCACCGTCTCCCGTCTCTACGCCTCGGCCGGACGTGCGACCGTCGCGCCCGACTACCTGGGCCTCGGTACGGGCCCCGGCACCCACCCCTATATGGACAACCGCTCCGCGGCCGCCGCCTCACTCGACATGCTCCGGGCCGCACGCGTCGCCGCACCCGGGCTCGGCCGCTCGCTCGACGGGCGGGTGTACACCACCGGCTTCTCGCCGGGCGGGCAGGTGGCCATGGCACTCGCCCGTGCACTGGACGCGGGACAGGACCGCCGCTTCCGGCTGCGCGGGGTGGCCGCCGTCGGCGGAGCCTACGACGTCGAGGGCAGTCAGTTGCCCGCTCTCTTCGACAGACGGGTCGGCCCCGGTTCAGCCGTCTTCTACACCGCCTACTACCTCACCGCACAGAACCGGCTGCACCGCTTCTTCGCCGACCCGCGCGAGGTCTTCCGGACCCCGTACACCGACCGTGTGGAAGCCCTCTTCGACACCCACCACCCCGCGGACCGGATCGCCGGAACGCTGCCGGCCACCTTGCGAGAACTGCTCACCGACCAGTGGTACGAGAAACTCCAGCACTTGGACGGCCCCCTGCTGGCGGCGATGCGTACCAACGACTTCACCTGCGACTGGAAGCCCGAGGTGCGCGTCACCCTCTACAGCGCGACCGGCGACCGCGACGTACCGCTCGCGCATACCCGCACCTGCGCGCGGAAAGTGGCGGCACACGGGGGCCGGGTCCGTGCCGTCGACCAGGGCGACGTCAGCCACTACAGGGCGTTCCAGCGCTCGCTCGCGGCGATAACCCGCTCATTCCCGGCGAGCTGACAGGGTCGCTACCACCAGTAGGACGGGTAGCGAGGACCGGTGCGGGACACCCGGGCCAGGAGGGTTCCCGAAGCCACGATCACCAGCGTGGCCAACGTCAGGAGGCCGAGGAAGTGCAGGGGGGCCGGGTCGGTGAGGACCACGATCACCGCGGTGGCGGCTGCCGGGGAGTGCGGCGTGCGGGCCCAGGCCATCGCACCGATGGTCAGACCGCCCGCGACCGCCGCCGTCCACAGGGAACTGCCGCCCACCGCGACCGCGCCGAGACCGATCGCCGCGGAGATCAACTGGCCTCCGACGATGCTCCGCGGCTGGGCCAGCGGCAGGGCCGGGGCGGCGAGGACGAGGCCGGCGCTGGCGGCCAGTGGTGGTATCAGCAGCGGCTCGTGCAGCAGGACGCCGAGGCCGACGAGCAGCAGCAGGACGGCGACACCGCAGGCGGTCATGGCGGCCACGGCGGACATCGGCGCACGGGCGGGCGCCTTTCCCGCCAGCGCGGCGGCGCACCGCTGCCGACGGGTGGGCCGCGGGAAGGTCCCGGCCCCTGCGGAACTGTCGGGCGCACACACCTCGGCGGCGGAACTCGGCAGGGTGGAGGTGTCGGGCACGAAGGTTCCTTACGTGGTGCCCCCGGCTGGCGGCGAGGGGTGGAGGTGCGGGGTGAGCGGCGTGGCGTGCGGTCAGGGGCGGGGGGCCCGGAGTGGGTGTGCGGGCCGCCCGGGGCGGGCCGCGGCGGCCGTGGCGGCAGCGGCGTGCGGGGCGGGCCCGGGTGCCGCCGTCGCGAGGGACTCGGCCGCGCGCGCCAGCCCGGCGTCCTCCTCGCTGCTGGCCCGCAACTGGAGGTGGCGCGGGGCGGCTGCGCGCCGCTTGGGCAGACCAAGTGCGAGCAGCACGCCCACCGCGACCGCGGCCGTGGCGATGAGGAAGGAGGTGCGGAAGCCCTCCATCGTCGGGATCGCGACGCCGCCCACGTGCTGTGCGGAGTTGGCCAGGACCATGCCGATGACCGCCGAGGACACCGAGGTACCGATCGAGCGCATCAGGGTGTTGAGACCGTTGGCCGCACCCGTCTCGGACGGGTCGACCGCACCGATGATGAGCGCGGGGAGCGAGGAGTACGCGAGACCGATGCCGGCACCCACCACCACCGAGATCACGACGGTCTGCCAGGCGGCGCTCATGAGTCCGAGCCCGGCGCCGTACCCGATCGCGATGATCAGCATGCCGAGGATCAGCGTCACCTTCGGGCCGAACCGCGCCGAGAGACGGGCGTAGACGGGCGCGGTGAACATCATGGTCAGGCCGAGCGGGGCGACGCACAGCCCCGCGACGACCATCGACTGGCCGAGCCCGTGGCCGGTGGACGTCGGCAGCTGGAGCAGTTGGGGCAGGACCAGCGAGATCGCGTAGAACGCGACACCGACCATGATCGAGGCGAGGTTGGTGAGCAGCACCTCGCGCCGGGCGGTCGTGCGCAGGTCGACCAGCGGGGCCTTGACGCGCAGTTCCATCAGCCCCCAGGCCAGCAGTACGACGAGCGCCCCACCGAACAGACCCAGCGTGGTGCCACTGGTCCAGCCCCAGTCGCTGCCCTTGGTGACCGGCAGCAGGAGCAGGACCAGACCGAGCGCGAGGCCGAGCGCGCCCGCGACGTCGAAGCCGCCCCGCGCCCTCAGCGGGGACTCCGGCACGACCAGCAGCGTCAGGACGATGGCCAGCACACCGAGGCCGGCCGCACCGAAGAACAGGGCGTGCCAGTCGGCGTGCTGGGCGACCAGCGCGGCGAGCGGCAGGGCGAGCCCGCCGCCGACGCCTATCGAGGAGGACATCAGGGCCATCGCCGAACCGAGCTTCTCGGCGGGCAGCATGTCGCGCATCAGCCCGATGCCGAGCGGAATGGCGCCCATCGCGAAGCCCTGCAGGACGCGGCCCGCGATCATCACGAGGATCTGGTCGGTGAAGCCGCAGATGAGTGAGCCCACCACCATGATCGCCAGGCTGGTGAGCAGCATCCGCCGTTTGCCCGCGAGGTCGCCGAGGCGGCCCATGATCGGGGTGGCCACGGCTCCGGCGAGCAGGGTCGCGGTCATCACCCAGGTGGCGTTCGAGGGGGAAGTGTCCAGCAGGGCGGGCAGGTCCTTGATGACCGGCACGAGCAGGGTCTGCATGACCGCGACGACGATGCCGGTGAAGGCGAGGACGGGGACGACACCGCCTGTTCGGCGAGCGGGGCTGGTCGTCGGCTGGGACATCGCGGAGGGCCTCCGGGGACGGTCTCGGGAACGCGCAGGCGGGCAGGTTGCGTGTAACCCGAACCTGTTTCCTGAGGCGACTATTCCGAAGAGCGCCGCAGCTGCCGAAACTTGACCTGTTCATTGCGTGGGGCACATATTCTCGCCGGGGTGCCGGGCCGGGCGTGCGGCCGGCCGCGAGGTGAGTGGAGGCGGGTCCGGTGGCGGACGGCACGACGGGTGCGGGAGAGCGGCCGGCCGGCGGCGGTGCGAAGCAGCCGCTCAGTGCGCGGGCGCGCGAGGCGGTACGGCAGCGGATCATCGACCGGCGCTACCCCATGGGCTCGCGGCTGGTGGAACGCGAGGTCGCCGAGGAACTGCGGATGTCCCGCGTGCCGGTGCGCGAGGCGCTGCGTGCACTGGTTTCCGAGGGGCTGCTGGAAATGCTGCCGCACAGCGGCGTGCGGGTGCGCAGCCTGGACCGGGCCGATGTGCGCTGCCTGTACGAGGTCTGGGAGCCGCTGGCCGTCCAGGCCTCCCGGCTGGCGGCCCGCCGGGTGGCCTCGGCGACCGGCGAACCGGGGGGCGTCGGGGAGCTGCGGGCCCTGCTGGAGCGCGCCGAGCGGGCGGCTGCGGCCGGGCAGGGGGAGCGCGAGGTCGCCGCGCACACCGCGTTCCACGAGGAGGTCGTGGCGCTCGCCGGCAACCCTCTGCTCGTCCGCACCATGGACCAGCTGAGCTGGCAGCTCCAGTTGCTCTTCGGGATGCGCGAGGAGCCCGCGCACATGCGCGCCCAGCATGCCCAGATGCTGCGCCACATCGCGGCGGGCGACGAGGAGGCGGCCGCGGCCGCCACGTTCCTGCATGTGCGGGACAGCCGGGCGGTGGCGCTGCATTCGCTCTTCGGTGATGAGTTGTATACCAAAATGTAGTCACGGCGGCTTTGAGCTGTGCAGATGCGCTTAGGTGTGGGGGAATCCTTGTGTGCTCATCAGACTTGGTATACAAAAGTGGGAGTCTTCAGGATCGAACCCTTGAGGAGTCCCCATGGTTCCCTCTCCCCTCTCCCGGCGTGGTGTCCTCGCGGGCGCCGCGTCCCTGGCGGGCACCGGCGCCGTCCTCGGCACGACCGGATCCGCCACGGCCGCGCCCCGGGACGCCCGGGCCGCGGCCGCGGACGGCCTCCGCGTCGAGGAGCGCCGCCGGGGCACCACCGCGGTCTTCCGCGACGTACGCCCGTACGCTGCGAAGAAGGCCGTCGACCTGACGGTGATCGACGGCCGGATCAGCGACCGCCCCGCACCCAGGAACGCCCGGATCATCGACGGCGGCGGACGCCTCGCGCTCCCCTCCCTCGTCGACGCGCACATCCACCCCGACAAGACCACCTGGGGCGGCGACTGGCGCTCGCGCAGGCCGGCGGCAGGGATCGCGGACTACTGCGCCCAGGACGTCGAGGTGTTCCGCAGCGAACGCAGGCCGGTGGAGGAGCGGGCGTACGGGCTGATGGCCCACGCAGTCACCCGCGGCACCCGGGCCATGCGCGCCCACGCCGACGTGGCCCCGGCCTACGGCCTGAAGAGCCTCGAAGGCGTCGCCGAGGCCCGCGAGCGGCTGGCGCACGCCCTGGACGTACAGATCGTCGGCTTCCCGCAGCACGGAGTGATCCGTACACCGGGCACCGCCAAGCTCCTGGAGGACGCCGCGCGCAGCGGTCTCGTCGACATGATCGGCGGCATCGACCCGATCAGCTTCGACCACGCCCTGGACGAGCAGCTCGACCTGGTCTTCCGGCTCGCCGACCGCTACGGCGTCGGCGTCGACATCCATCTGCACGACCGGGACGAGAAGGGCGTCAAGGTGCTGCGCGGCATCATCGAGCGCACCCGGGCCCTGTCCCTGCGCGGCAAGGTGACGGTCAGCCACGTCTTCTGCCTGCCGAAGATGCAGGCCGGCGCCCTGGAGACCATGGCCGCCGACCTCGGGGAACTCGACATCGCCCTGACGACCGTCGCACCCAACGAGTCCCTCGTACTGCCCGTCGCGAAGCTGCACGAGCACGGCGTACGCGTCGGCCTCGGCTCCGACGGTGTGCGCGACTCGTGGAGCCCGTTCGGCAACGCCGACATGCTGCACCGCACCCACATCCTCGGCTGGATCACCGACGTACGACTGGACCAGGAGCTCGACGACTGCTTCACGGTCGGCTCGCACGGCGGCGCCGACGTGATGGGCCTGGACCGGTCCGCCTTCAGGCCCGGCGACCCGGCGGACTTCATGCTGCTGCGCGCCGAGTGCACCCCGCAGGTGGTGGTGGACATGCCGCAGCGCGACATGGTCGTGCACGGGGGACGTGTCGTCGCCCGCGCGGGCGAACTGGTCTGATCGGCTGCCCCTGCCCCTGCCCCTGCCCCTGCCCCTGCCCCTGCCCCTGCCCCTGCTGCTCCGGCGAGCCCCGCTTCGCCGTATGTTGCCGGCCGGCGCGGGGAAGCGGGGCGTTCCCCGCGGTGGGGCGCAGACTGGACGGCATGCCGATCGCCAAGCGCAGCGCCGGACTGCTCCTCTTCCGGTTCCCGGCCCCGGGCGGCGGAGCTGGGGCCCCGGCGGACGAGCCCGGCCTTGAGCTGCTGATCGGGCACATGGGCGGCCCGTTCTGGGCACGGCGCGAGGCCGCCGCCTGGTCGGTGCCCAAGGGCGAGTACGTGGCCGGGGAGGAGCCCGCGGCCGCCGCCCGCCGCGAGTTCGAGGAGGAACTCGGGCTTCCGGTACCCGCCGGCCCCTGGATTTCGCTGGGTGAGACCCGCCAGAGCAACGGCAAGACGGTCACCGTGTGGGCGCTGGAGGGGGACCTCGATCCGGCGGCCGCGGTGCCGGGGACGTTCGTCATGGAGTGGCCGCGCGGCTCCGGCGTGCTCCAGGAGTTCCCGGAGATGGACCGGTTCGCCTGGGTCACGCCGGAGCGGGCCGCCGAACTCCTCGTGAAGGGCCAGCGGGTCTTCGTCGACCGGCTGCGGGACCGACTGCGGGACGGTACGTACGTCAGTTGAGGGTGTCCGGGTCGGGGCCGGTGCGCATGCCCCGGTCCAGTGCGCCGATGGCGTCGACCTCACGCTCGCTCAGGACGAAGCCGAAGACGTCGAGGTTCTCGCGGATGCGGGCCTCGGTGACCGACTTGGGGATGACCACGTTGCCGGTCTGCAGGTGCCAGCGCAGCACCACCTGGGCCGGGGACTTCCCGTGCGCGGCCGCGACGGCGGTGATCGCCTCGTCCTTGAGCACCGCGCCCTGCGCCAGCGGGCTCCATGCCTCGGTGACGATGCCGTGCCGGGCGTGGAACTCGCGCAGCTCGCGCTGCTGGAGGCCCGGGTGCAGCTCGATCTGGTTCACGGCAGGCACGACCGAGGCGCCGCTGAGCAGCCGTTCCAGATGGGCGGGCTGGAAGTTGGAGACGCCGATGGCCCGGGTGCGTCCGTCGGCGAGCAGCTTCTCCAGTGCGCGCCAGGTGTCGGTGTAGCGGTTGCTGGCCGGGGCCGGCCAGTGGATCAGGTAGAGGTCGACGTGGTCGAGGCCCAGCTTGTCGAGCGAGGCGTCGAAGGCGGCCAGTGCGGCGTCGTACCCCTGGTCCGCGTTCCACAGCTTGGTGGTGACGAAGAGTTCGTCGCGGGCGATGCCGGACTCGGCGAGCGCCCGGCCGACGCCGCGCTCGTTCCCGTAGACGGCTGCGGTGTCGATGCTCCGGTACCCGGCGTGCAGCGCGGCCAGGACGGCGGCGGTGGTGTCCTGGTCGGGCACCTGGAAGACGCCGAAGCCGAGCTGGGGCATCGTGACGCCGTTGTTCAGGGTGACGGTGGGGATGTGCGGGAGGGGGCTCATGATGCGCTGTTCCTTGAGGTGGGGGAGTGGGGTGAGGGGGGAGGGGTACCGGAGTCCGGGCGCGGTCGCGGGGGCGCGGAGGTCGCGGCGGTCAGCGACGGGCGGCGTGGGCCTGCCCGGCCGGGGACCGCTCCGGTCCGGTGCCGCCCGCCTCCGGCCTCGTACCACCGGACGAAGCGGCGGTCACGGACGGAGCGGCGGCCCTGGACGAAGCGGCGACCACGGGGGAAGCGGCACCGGCGGCAGAAGTGCTCTGGCGGCGCTCCAGCAGGCTGGAGACGACGGCGAGGACCAGTGCGGAGGCGGCCAGGGCCGCCCCGACCCAGTTCGGCGAGGTGTAGCCGAATCCGGCGGCGATGACGAGACCTCCGAGCCACGCGGCGAGCGCGTTGCCCAGGTTGAACGCGCCGATGTTGACGGCGGACGCCAGCGTGGGCGCACCGTGGGCGTAGTCCAGCACCCGCTTCTGGAGCGGGGGCACGGTGGCGAAGCCGAGCGCTCCGATGAGGAAGATCGCGACGGCTGCCGTGACCTTGTTCTGCGCGCCGACGGTGAACAGGGCGAGGACCACGGCCAGGCCGCCGAGCGCCGTGAGGAGCATCGGCATCAGCCTGCGGTCCGCGAACTTCCCGCCGGTGAGGTTCCCGGCGACCATGCCAAGACCGAAGAGGACCAGGAGCCAGGTGACGGAGGACTGCGCGTAACCGGCGACGTCGGTCATCATCGGGGCGATGTAGGTGATGGCCGCGAAGACGCCGCCGAAGCCCAGCACGGTCATCGCCATGGCGAGCAGCACCTGGACGTTCTTGAACGCGGCCACCTCGTGCCGCAGCCGGACGCCCTCCGCCTTGGGCACGTCGGGCACCAGCTTGGCGATGCCCGCCAGGCCGAGGACGCCGAGCGCGGCCACCAGGAAGAAGGTGACCCGCCAGCCCGCGCTCTGCCCGACGAAGGTGCCCAGCGGGACGCCGACGACATTGGCGACGGTCAGGCCGGTGAACATCATGGAGATGGCACCCGCCTTCTTCTCGGG